>NZ_JACGUZ010000050.1:0-186521 GCF_014076955.1 Colwellia sp. Bg11-12 | reverse complement strand
CCGTGAAGGTGGTCGTACAGTTGGTGCTGGTGTTGTATCTAAAATCATTGACTAGTTCCTGATTTTAGTTCTCACGAGAACTGAGAAAAAGACGCTTCGGCGTCTTTTTTTATGTCTAAAATTTGTCAAATTTCATAAATTGTAACAAATACCTTTACTTTAATTCTTAACAGCAGCTTTATTATTACTTTTTTTAGATTATAGTAAACTCGAGAATATTATAGGATGAAAACCCATGAGTAATGAAACTAAAAAAATATTAGTAGTTGATGATGATATGCGCCTTAGAGCGCTGCTAGAGCGATATCTAGTTGAACAAGGTTTTGTTGTGCGCACCGCGGCAAGCTCAGAGCAAATGGATCGTTTACTTGAGAGAGAAAATTTCCACCTGTTAGTATTAGACCTGATGTTACCCGGTGAAGACGGCTTATCTATTTGTCGTCGCTTACGCCAACAATCTAATGATATGCCAATTGTGATGTTAACCGCAAAAGGTGATGAAGTGGATCGTATTATTGGCTTGGAGCTGGGGGCGGATGATTACATGCCTAAACCGTTTAACCCTAGAGAATTATTAGCTCGCATTAAAGCGGTCTTAAGACGAAGAGTTCAAGAGGCACCAGGTGCGCCATCACAAGAAGAAAATATTGTTTCGTTTGGCGAGTATCAGCTAAACCTTGCAACAAGAGAAATGGTAAAAGGCGATATCAATATGCCATTAACCAGTGGTGAATTCGCTGTTTTAAAAGCACTTATTACACACCCTAGAGAGCCTCTCTCTCGTGACAAATTGATGAACTTAGCACGTGGCAGAGATTATTCAGCATTAGAGCGTAGTATTGACGTACAGGTTTCACGTTTAAGAAGAATGCTGGAAGTAGACCCCGCTAAACCTCGTTATATTCAAACCGTTTGGGGCTTAGGTTACGTTTTTGTTCCTGAGGGTAAAGACGTTGCACAATAAGTTTAATGTCGATAAACGCTGCATATAACTTAATGTCAAACAATGGATGTAAGCCATGAGAATATTACCACGTAGTGCTTTTGGGCAAACCGTTCTGTTGATCGGTTTTTTACTATTGATTAACCAAGTCGTTTCTTGGGTATCTATGGTTTATTACATTATTCAACCTAATACTCAGCTCACTAATGAGTTGTTAGCAAAACAAGTGCGTGTTGTACTTATTGACATTGACGATGATTTGTTAAGAAAGGCTTTTTCAACCTCCTTTCAAGAAAAAACAGGTATCGAAGTGTATCGCGAGAGTGATGCGTTATCGTCAGGGCTTGCAGAAGCGACTTATCTTGTTCATCGCTCTAAAGAAATGTCCAAACTACTTAATGGTGATGCTGAACTTCGACTTACCCAAGGTGGGGACGAGTATATTTTCTGGATCAGGCCTCCTCAAGCCCCTCATTACTGGATAAGAATTCCTCTTTCAGGTTTAGAAGAGGCAAACTTCTCACCGTTAACCGTTGTGCTAATGTTTCTTGGCTTGCTAAGTGTTATTGGTGGCTGGTTGTTTGTCAGACAAATAAATCGTCCCTTAAAAGCATTACAAAAAGCAGCCGAAGATGTTGGCCGTGGCGAATTCCCTCCACCTTTAGCTGAACAAGGTACCACTGAAATTGTGGCGGTAACTCAAGCGTTTAATCATATGTCACGTGGGATAAAGCAACTCGAAGAAGACCGTAATTTATTAATGGCAGGTATTTCCCATGATTTACGCACACCGCTAACAAGAATTCGGCTTGCAGCAGAGATGATGTCATCGCAAGATGAATTTTTAAAAGAGGGTATTGAAGGCGATATTGATGATATGAACAGCATCATTGATCAATTTATCGATTACATACGCCATAACAGTAAAGACAAGCCCGAGCTTTGTGATCTTAATCATTTAATAAATGATGTCATGCAAACGGAGATGATTTCTGGTCGTCAGATAAAGTTTTTGGAAGAAGAGTTACCTGAAATACCGCTGCGTTTTGTTGCAATGAAAAGGGCTGTTGCCAACATTATACAAAATGCTTTACGCTACTCTGACGGTGATATTGAGATTACTACAGGAATTTCAGATGATAAAAAGTTTGTTTATTTTTGTGTGTGTGATTCAGGTCCTGGTATTCTTGAAGAAGATATAGAGCGTTTATTTCAACCTTTTACTCAAGGAGATATAGCGCGAGGTACAGAAGGAAGTGGTTTAGGTTTAGCAATAATAAAGAAAATTGTGAACACTCATGGTGGGCACGTTCATTTAACCAACCGTGAACAAGGTGGTTTGTCTGCAAAGGTTTTATTACCCATCAAGTAAATTTTATTATCAGTCTTACTTTTAGCTTAACCTCCTCGTTATCTCGGTAACTGTTCATCCCTGCAGTCATGGCACCGCGTTATACCGTTGACGTGCGTGGATGCACTAATGCCATGAAGGCATGGATGCCTAAGAATGGCCATCCTGAACATGGTCACTCTTTCACATCCATGTGATCGTGACATACCGTTCATCCTGAACATAAAAAAGCCGCTAAACGGAAACGTTTAGCGGCTTTCAAATTATAACATTAACACTTTAAGTTTTTATAGCTGGGGTCCAGCGTCAACTAATGACTTACCATTGTCAGTATCGGTAAACTTATTAAAGTTATTAACAAAGCGTTTAGCTAAATCTACTGCTTTAACGTCCCACTCTTCTTTATCCGTATAAGTATCGCGAGGGTCAAGAATATCACCTTCAACGCCGTCAACTTTAGTAGGGATCTCTAAATTGAATAAAGGTAAAACAGTCGTTTCAGCGCTATCTATTGAGCCATCTAAAATTGAATCAATAATTGCACGTGTGGCTTTTATTGAGATACGCTTGCCTGTGCCATTCCAGCCAGTGTTCACTAAGTAAGCTTCAGCACCTACAGCTTGCATACGTTTACGTAAAACTTCAGCGTACTGTGTTGGGTGCAAGCTTAGGAATGCTGCACCAAAACAACTCGAAAATGTTGGGGTAGGTTTGGTAATACCACGCTCAGTTCCCGCTAGTTTTGCTGTAAAACCAGATAAAAAGTAATATTCAGTTTGTGCTGGCGTTAATTTTGAAACTGGAGGCAAAACACCGAAAGCATCAGCAGTTAAGAAAATAACTTTTTTCGCATGGCCGGCACGAGAAATTGGCTTAACAATATTCTCGATATGATCAATAGGGTATGAAACACGCGTGTTTTCAGTTTTTGAATTATCGTCAAAATCAATTTTACCGTGCTCATCAACACTTACATTTTCTAATAGCGCATTACGACGGATAGCGTTGTAAATATCAGGTTCATTTTCTTTACTTAAATTGATGGTTTTAGCATAACAACCACCTTCAAAGTTGAAAACACCATTATCATCCCAACCATGTTCATCATCGCCAATAAGCTGACGTTTAGGATCAGTAGACAGTGTAGTTTTACCTGTGCCCGACAATCCAAAAAATACCGCAACATCGCCTTCTTCGCCAACGTTAGCACTACAATGCATTGAAGCAATGCCTTTTAAAGGGAGTAGGTAGTTCATCATTGAGAACATACCTTTTTTCATTTCTCCGCCGTACCAAGTACCGCCGATTAATTGAATTTTTTCAGTAAGGTTAAAGGCAACAAAGTTCTCAGAGTTAAGTCCTTGTTCTTGCCATTTATCATTAGTTGTTTTAGCGCCATTCATTACGATGAAGTCTGGTTCGTAATCTTTCAACTCTTCATCCGAAGGGCGAATAAACATGTTTTTAACAAAGTGAGCTTGCCATGCAACCTGAGTGATAAAGCGAACTTTTAAACGGGTATCAGCATTTGCACCACAATAGGTGTCTACAACAAATAAGCGTTGCTTCGAAAGCTGAGTTGTCACTAAAGTCTTTAAATGATCCCAAGTTTCTTGCGTCATTGGTTTGTTATCATTCTTACCTTGATCAGACCACCAAACAGTATCACGACTTGTATCATCGCGAACAATGTACTTATCTTTAGGTGAACGACCAGTAAAAATACCGGTGTCGACATTAACCGCGCCAAGCTCGGTTTCTACGCCTTTATCAAAACCTGTAAGTTCAGACTTTGTTTCTTCAGCAAAGAGTAACTCGTAAGAAGGATTGTAAACAACCTCGGCAACATCATTGATGCCATATACAGATAAATCAATTGAGCTTTCTAAAGAAGCCATAGCGAATACTCTCCTAAAAGTATGATGGTGAACATTTGTTTATTAAACATGTTTGAGAACGCAATTTTAGGCGATTATTAGGCAAAACGAAAGTAAAATTTCTTTCGTTGTGAAAGTTTTCATTATAACTTTCATTTATAGTAGGGGGGAGGCAATAAATGTGATTAAAAATTTATGCATAAATATTTTATTTTGTAACGTTTGTTGTTAAATTTAATTCTTTTATTACAAATGGTTAGTTTTAAATGTGATATTTAATTGTTCTGTAATATTTTTATATTTTGCAATCGATTTACATAACATAAAGTAGAATTTATTTTCATAAAGGAGATGAAAATATTAATTAAATGTTTTGTTACGTAAGAAAATATTCGCAAATGAAAGTTATATAGCAAAATAAAACAATTAATGCACAGTAATTATATAAATTCAGTCAACACATTAACTATATTGTTAGGTTATGTGTTGCTAAATTAAAAAATGTCACCGTTACTGCTCTCATCAAGAGAACGTGAGCCGTCAAGTATTTCACTACTGTTGTCTTGTGTTACAGATTCGGTTGGTGCGGTACCAAACTGAAAATATTCGAAAAAGCTGGTTTTATCGGTTTTATTAGTAAGTTTACCCGTACTTTTATCAATGCGTACCGAGACGATATCAACAGGTTGAACAAAAGGTTCTTCTGGGTAATCGACCAAGGCAACTTCCATAAATTTTATCCATGCTGGTTGTGCTGATTTTGCACCGGCTTCCCCACCAGTAACTTGATTTTTATCAAGATTACTATTATAACGGGTTCTACCTAGGTTTCTTTCTGGATTGTCAAAGCCAACCCAAGATGTTGTAACTAACCGACGGCTGAAACCAGAAAACCATGCATCTTTTGATTCATTCGTTGTACCTGTTTTTCCTGCAATATCATGTCGCTTTAATGATTGTGCTCGATAGCCTGTTCCTTGCCAATAGGGTTTCATTCGCCAGTCTGAACCCCAAATTGCTGCATTTAATGCTTGTGTAACCAAGAAAGCATTCTGTGGGCTTATTACTCGCGCCGCTTTAATAAGCGGGAGTGGCTCTTTCTCGGGTGATATGTCAAAAGTTTCCAAAGTAGGAGCAATATCTTGTTTATTATCGTCTACCTGACAATACTCACAGGCAATAGCAGGGTTCGCTTGGAAAAGCACTTTGCCAAAAGAATCTTCAATTCTGTCAATTAAATAAGGTTTAATTAAAAAACCACCATTAGCAAAGGTCGCAAATCCCGTGGCCACTTCTAGCGGTGTTAAAGATGCCGAGCCCAGTGCTAATGATTCGTTATGGGGTAATTCATTGGGTACAAAACCAAAAGCAGCTAGATGAGGAATTATTTTGTCTAGTCCAACAGCTCTTAATAGCCGTACGGCAATAACATTTTTAGATTGCGCTAACGCTAATCGAACACGAATATCACCATTATAGATTGGTGGAGAATTCTCAGGACGCCAAACAACACCCGTACTTTGATCCCACTGATTGATAGGAGCATCATTAACCAATGTTGCTAACGTAAATCCATTGTCTAAAGCAGCAGAATAAATAAAAGGTTTAATATTAGAACCTACTTGACGTTTTGCTTGCGTTACTCGGTTAAATTGGCTTTGTTGAAAGCTAAATCCGCCAATAGCCGCTTTTATTGCGCCATTATCTGTTGATAAAGAAATTAAAGCAGAGCTAACTTCTGGTAGTTGGCTTAATGTAAACCCCTGTGTTGATTTAATAACAAAGACCATGTCTGCATAATGCAATATATCGCTGGCAATTTTAGGTGCTGCTCCTTGTTTTTCATCATTGATAAATTCGCGTGCCCATGACATACCTTGCCAAAAAATTTCACCTTCTTGCAACGTTACACGAGAATTTTTTTCAGCACCCAAAAATTTAATTTTTGCTGACTGTTCTGAAACGCTAATAACCACGGCTGGGACTAATCGTTGATAATTTTTTACTTTTTTCAGTGCTTGGAAAATTTCATCATCGCTGAGTTCATGGTTCTGATCTGCTGAGTTGATAAGGTTGCGGTTGGTATTAGCGATGTTTTTGTCGTTTTCGCTCATGTCGGGTCGTAAAGAAAAAGCCGCACCTCGATAACCATGGCGTTGATCATAAGCGAGTAGATTATCTACCACCGCTTTTTTTGCTGCATTTTGCAACGTTGAATTAACGGTTAAATAAACGTTATAACCACCGGTATAAGCGAGCTCCTTACCGTAAAGATCTATCATCTCTTGATGTGCCATTTCTGCAATGTAAGGTGCATTTAACTCGATTTTTGCACTATGTCTTTTACCGGTAATAGGTGCCATGTTTGCTTGTGATAACTCAGCCGAGTTGATATATCCTGCGCTATACATGCGCTGTAAAACAATGCCACGGTTAGCCTTGGCATTCTTGGGGGACCGTATGGGGTTCAAATTAGAAGGCGCTTTAGGCAAGCCAGCAAGAACAGCTATTTGTGCTAGGGTAAGGTCTTTTACATCTTTACCATAATAAACTTGTGCCGCTGCGCCAAAACCAAAACTGCGATGCCCCAGTGGAATTTTGTTCATATATAGGGCGAGTATCTCATCTTTTGTTAGTAAGCTTTCAATATGAAAAGATAAAAATATTTCGCGAATTTTTCGCGTGTAAGTCACTTCACGCGACAAGAAAAAATTTCGGGCAACTTGCATCGTAATGGTACTAGCACCCCCTTTATTTTGCCCCATAAGTTTACCTAAAACCGCTCTGCCTATCCCGATGGGGTCAACACCAAAATGTAGGTAGAAACGGTCGTCTTCACTGGCTAAAATAGCATTGATAAGTTGCTGCGGAAATTCGTTAAGCGTTAGGGGGATGCGTTTTTTTTCGCCAAATTGATTGATTAACTTATTATCAGCACTAAAAATTTGCATAGGCGTTTGCCATTGCATGTCTTTTAGCGATTCCACATTGGGCAATTCACTGCGCATTGATAAATATAAAGCAACTAAAGATAAACAAGCTAATAATGTAAGAATTAGCCCTACTTTTATGAGACGTTTCAATAAATGCACTAAATTATTCTCTCAATATTGGACAAAAAAACGATTAATATCGCTAGTATATCCTGTAAAAGCATGTAATAAATGTATTTATCTCAAGTTTGTGCCTAATATATAGCAATACAATTAAGTTTATTATAATTTAGTTATTTAATTGGTGTTGTTATTGGTAAATTTATTCATATTAGTAGGATGTTATGCTCAGTAGTTTTTTAAAAAAAAATACATCTTTAATAGTTGGTATTGATATTGGTTCTCATGCAATAAAAGCGGTTTTGCTCGGTCAAGATGATAATGGATATATTCTCGAAGCACTAGCAACAGAAGTTATGCCCCGTGGGGCTATTATTGACCGAGAGATCCAAGATATTGATGCTGTTGGCAAAGTTGTCGCTAAAATAAGAAAAGAGATTACCTCTTCAGTGAAGTTAGCTGCAGCGGCAGTTTCTGGACAAACAGTTATCACTAAAGTTATCTATATGGATGTTAATTTGTCTGAGTACGAACTTGCCAGTCAAATTGAAATTGAAGCGGACAGTTTAATTCCCTACCCTTTAGATGAAGTTAGCTTGGATTTCGAAAAGCTTGATATTAATGAGGCAGATCCCTCTAAGGTTAATGTTCTATTAAGTGCGGCACGTACCGAGTCAGTAGAAGCGAGAGTTGCGGCCTTAGAGTTAGGGGGATTTCAAACCAAAGTGATTGATGTTGAGTCATATGCGGTGAGTCGGGCTTATGATCTTAGTCTGTCGCAATTGCCTGATGATGCTAAAGACAAAATTGTTGCTATTGTTGATGTGGGAGCCGTGATGACTCTATTTTCTGTCACGGATGCGGGAACGCATATTTATAGCCGTGATCAACTCTTTGGTGGTGAACAATATACCCGTTCAATTGTCTCTTATTACAATCAAACATTTGAAGAAGCGGAACAGGCAAAAATAACTAATGACTTACCACCTAATTATACCTTTGAAGTTTTAGGGCCCTTTCATACCATTTTTACTCAGCAAATTCGTCGGGCAATTCAAATGTTTTTAACCTCCAGTGGCAAAAATAAAATAGATTATCTTATTGTTTCTGGTGGTAGTGCTAATGTAGAAGGTCTAGAAGCATTGCTAACCGAAGAACTAGGCATTCATACCTTCATCGCCAACCCATTTAAATCGATGTCTGTTGCCGAAAGTATTGATCAAGAAATGCTCGATAAAACGGCTGCTCAATACATGGTGGCAGCAGGTTTAGCATTGAGGAGTTTTGTGTCATGGCATTTATAAATTTACTCCCATGGCGTGAAGAAGCCGATAAAGCTCAACAGCGTGAATATTTCACATTATTGACGGTTGTTGCCGTTGTCGCTTTCGCGTTAGTCTTTGCGGTTAGCCAATTTTATCAAATGCGTGTAGATGGACAAAATTCACGGAATCAGTTTTTAAAAACTGAAATTAAACTTTTAGATGCACGTATTATAAAAATCAAAAATTTAAAAGAAAAGAAAAAAGAGTTACAAAAAAGAACTGAAGTGGTGGAACAGCTTCAGAGAAGCAGAAATGTTGGCACACAAGTACTTGATGAAATAGCAAAAATAGTACCAACAGGTGTTTACTTAACACGTTTAGAAAAACAAGGTAATAGCATTAAAATTATTGGAAAAAGTGAGTCAAATAACCATTTAGCGAATATGATCCGAGAAATAGAAAGCTCGCTGTTATTTACTGATGCAATTTTAGAATCTATCACCACCAATGAAGCAACAAACAAACTCCTTAGTGACTTTAAAATGCGTGTGCGTATTAAAGGTTTATTAAATAGCACAGAAGACGCGAAACCGGTCAATAATGGAGGTAAATCATGAACATAGATTTAGCTCAGTTTTTTGAACAATTTGAGGGGTTAGAAGCCGACAATATTGGGCAATGGCCAAAAGCCGCGAAGATAACCTTAGCTGTTTTTATAGCCTTAGTGGTTTTGGCGTTAGGATATTTTCTATTAATAAGTAGTAAGATAACCACACTCGATAATTATGTGGCAGAAGAAGTCTCACTAAAAAGTCAATATCAAATAAAATATCATGTAGCTGCTAATCTAGAATTATTTGAACAACAAATGATAGAAGCTGAGGCCTTATTCGCCAATCAATTAAGGCGTTTACCTGAAAGTCATGAAACGCCAGGTTTGCTTGACGATATTACTTTTGTAGGGACAACAAGTGGGCTGAAGTTTGTTAAACTCAATTGGCAGCCAGAAATAACACGTGAAATTTATATTGAGCTTCCTATTGATATTGAAGTGGAGGGTTCGTACCATGAGTTTGGTAATTTTGTTAGTAAAATAGCAGGGTTACCTCGCATTGTTACTTTGCATGATTTTGACGTACACATAAATAAAATGGCCAATGGTTTACTGAGTTTAAAACTACAGGCAAAAACTTATCGTTATAGAGAGGCTGAAGAAAAATGAAAAAATCAGCATTATTTATAATGGTTCTTATTGGTGCGAGTGGCTGTTTTGATGATACGAGTGATTTACGGACTCATATCGCTACAGTGCAATCAAAGACGCCAAATGTCATTGAGCCAATGCCAGCCATATCAACATTTGGTCACTTTGATTATTCAGCTCAATCATTACGAAGCCCATTTGATAAACCAGAAGCTGAAGCTATTCAGCAGAAGATTCAACAGATGTCAGGCTGTTTAAGTCCGGATCCTCGTCGGCGCAAGCAACCCTTGGAAAAGTATCCATTGAGTAATTTATCAATGCGAGGCACTCTAGGTGAAAAAGATGTTATTTGGGCGCTTCTAGAAGCGTCTGATGCAACAATACATAGAGTAGCGGTTGGTAGTTACTTAGGATTGAACAATGGTCATATTACGACGGTTAGCCCATTTGGTGTTAAAGTTATCGAGTTGATTTCTGATGGCGCAGGTTGTTGGGTAGAACGAGAAACGACGATTAAAATGATCAAGTCAGGTACAGAGGGGCAAGAGAAGTAATGTTGCTATTTAATAAAATGAAAAGTCACCACTCAATTCCATTAGCGATAACTCGAAGTATTATCGCTGTAATGATGCTCTATTCGTTTGCTTTTTCAGCATGGTCTAGTGATCTAATCGGTATCAAATATAACACTTTACAAAATGATGAAATAGAATTGCAGTTTGAACTGACAAAAGAAATTGTCAATCCACCTGAAATGAAAACCGTGATGAATCCTGCTCAAATTAAAATCACTTTTGATGCTGATAATTTCAATGAAAACTTATTAAAAACCTCTGTTGAACATGCGGGTGTTAGCCATATTAGTGTTCAAAGACTCGCTGGAAAAGTTGTTGCAACGGTGCATTTAGATCAACTTTCAGTTTTTGATATTCAACAAAAAGGTAATTTATTTTCGTTAATTCTTAATAAAGCTATTGGAGACTCTCCGGTTACTCGAGTAAATCCATTGGGTAATAACTTCATTAATAACATTGATTCGATAGATTTTCGTAAGGGTGATAATGACGAAGCACAAATACTCGTTTACCTTGATGATAGTATGGTTGCTGTTGATGTCGCTGATAAACTTGGCAAATTGTACATCGAATTTCATAACACACAAATTATTGACGACTTACTCTATAAATTAGATGTTACTGACTTTGGTACCTTAGTCACTGGTATCGAAACGTTTAAAGAAGGGCGCAATGCAAAACTTATTGTAGATATTAATAGTGACTTTACCTTTAAACATCAACAGCTTAACAATGTTTTTTCATTGGTTGTTGTTAAAAATGATAAGGCGCCTGGCTACTTAGAAGAAGATGCTGACTTTAGTGGACGAGCTATTTCTTTGAATTTTCAAGATATTTCAGTTAGAACCGTTTTACAAATAATAGCCGATTACAACGGCTTTAATTTAGTCACAAGTGACAGTGTTTCTGGTAATGTGACTTTGCGTTTAGATGGTGTTCCATGGGATCAAGCCCTTGATATCATATTAAAAGTAAAAGGTTTAGATAAACGTATGGAAGGCAATATATTAATGGTTGCCCCCAGTGATGAACTTTCAGCTCGTGAAGCCCGTGATTTACAAGCGAAACAACAGGTTGCTGAACTTGCGCCGTTATATTCAGAATATGTACAAGTGAATTATGCCAAAGCAACTGACTTTGCTAACCTCATTAAGAATGATGAAAACAGTATTTTATCAACACGCGGGAGTGTCAGTGTTGATGAACGAACGAATACCTTATTAATTCGTGATACAGCTAAAAGTATTGAAGATATTAAGCGAATGGTAAATGTTTTAGATATCCCTGTACGCCAAGTTATTATAGAAGCGCGTATGGTAACAGTTAAAGACAGTATTAATGAAGAATTAGGTATACGTTGGGGGGTTACTGATACTGACGGTGAATATGCCGGTTCTGGCTCGTTAGAGGGAGCTAATTCTGCAGCAAGTGGCCTAGTACCTGATTTAGCTGACCGATTAAATGTTAACTTACCGGTAGCCAATCCCGCGGGAAGTATTGCTTTTCAAGTGGCTCGATTAGCGGATGGCACTATTTTAGATCTTGAGCTAAGTGCTATGGAGAAAGAAAATAAAGGTGAAATCATTGCGAGTCCACGCATTACTACCGCTAATCAAAAACAAGCCTATATTGAACAGGGTGTTGAGATCCCATACCAAGAGGCATCTTCAAGTGGTGCAACGTCAACACAGTTTAAAAAGGCAGTACTTAGTTTAACCGTTACACCACATATTACACCAGACGATCGTATCATATTAGATTTAGTCGTTACTCAAGATACGGTATCCGATGTGCAAAATGGTCAAGCACCTGCAATTGACACGCAAAGAATAGGTACACAGGTGTTAGTAAACAACGGTGAAACAATTGTTCTCGGTGGTATTTATCAACAAGCAATTATCAGTACTATATCAAAAGTACCTGTTTTAGGCGATATTCCCTATTTCGGTTGGTTATTTAGAAATAGCAACAACTTTAATGAGAAAAAAGAACTATTAATTTTTGTGACACCGCGCATCGTAACTGAGCGTTTTTAAACAAGTTTGTGAGTTACTAAGTAATTTCATTTTATTTTCGTCTTAGTTAACTTGCAATTTACACCGAACAATTGCGATAATTACGCCCTCAAAATTTTCGGAGGGGGTTCCCTCATATTTGTAAACGTAATTATTTATACGAGCTGAAGTTAATCTAATGGCAGAAAAACGTAATATTTTCCTTATCGGGCCTATGGGCGCTGGTAAAAGTACAATTGGTAGAGAATTAGCTGACAGGCTACATCTTGAATTTTTTGATTCTGATCAGGAAATAGAGCGCCGAACAGGTGCAGATATCGCATGGGTTTTTGATCTTGAAGGCGAAGAAGGCTTTCGTAAAAGGGAAGAAGGTGTGATTGAAGACCTTAGTGAGAAGCAAGGTATTGTTTTAGCTACAGGCGGTGGTTCAGTAATAAGCACACAAGTACGTAATCGTTTATCAGCAAGAGGCATAGTTGTTTATTTAGAAACAACCATAGACAAGCAAGTGGCACGTACACAGCGTGATCGTAAACGTCCATTATTGCAAACCTCTGAAGAGCCACGCACCGTACTTGAAAATCTAGCAGTAGAACGCAATCCTTTATACGAAGAAATTGCTGACGTTATTGTTAAGACTGATGATCAAAGTGCTAAAGTTGTTGCCCATAAAATTGTTGAGCGCTTAGATTTCTAAAAGCGAATAAGCAGTCAAAAAAAGATCCCAAAATGACAACGCTAAAGGTTGAACTCGGCACACGCAGTTATCCCATCTATATTGACAGCGGACTATTAAATGATAATAGTCTGCTGACTCAACACATCCGCGGAAAACGGATATGTATCGTTTCTAATAATATTGTTAAGCCGCTATACCTTGCTACTTTAAAAGCAAAACTAGCGGATTTTCAAGTCGATGAAATTATACTGCCAGATGGTGAAGCCCAAAAGTCATTAGCAAACTTTGATGTGATTATGTCGCATTTACTTGCCAATGGTCACGGTCGAGATTCTACTTTAATCGCGTTAGGTGGGGGTGTGATTGGTGATATTACTGGCTTTGCTGCCGCATGTTACCAACGAGGTATTAATTTTATTCAAGTACCTACAACATTACTTTCACAAGTAGATTCTTCTGTCGGTGGTAAAACAGCGGTCAATCATCCTTTAGGTAAAAATATGATTGGCGCTTTCTACCAGCCGAAAGCCGTACTTATTGATATTGATAGTTTAGTTACGCTGCCTATTCGCGAATTTAATGCGGGCATGGCTGAGGTAATTAAGTACGGTATTCTAGGTGATAGTGACTTTTTCACTTGGTTAGAAAAAAATATTAACAAAATAAAATTAGGGGATAAAAACACTCTAATTGAAATGATTAAAACCTGTTGCCAATGTAAAGCTGATATTGTTGCGGCTGACGAAACTGAAGCAGGTGTTCGTGCATTATTAAATCTAGGTCATACCTTCGGTCATGCTATAGAAGCTGATCAGGGCTACGGGAACTGGCTTCATGGCGAAGCTGTTGCTACTGGCATGGTACTTGCCTCTAAGTTATCAGTAGCAATGAATTTGCTTGAAGCGTCAGATCTTCGTCGCATTGAAACATTAATTGCCGCATTTGATTTACCACTAATAGCTCCTGAAAATATGGGGTTTGAAGAATTTATTTGTCACATGCGTCGTGATAAGAAGAATTTAGCAGGTGTATTACGCTTAATCGTACCCACCGCTATTGGTCAATCAGAAATGCGCGATGATATTAGTGAGGACATGCTTCAGCAAATTCTGTAATTTTTAATACAGAACAGGTGAACCATGTCTGCACAAGCACATGCCATAGAATATAATGCTCCCCAAAGTGTTACCACCATTAGCGCCAATGCGCGTGTTGACTATATTTTACGCTTTTCAAAGCATGCTGTATTGGTTGTTGACCAAGACGCTAATGTTTATTCTCAAGTAGCAAGTCAGTTTCTTGGCTCTTTGGGTAATGATCATAATGCTGCTTTTATTGCTATATCACCTAAATTAAACGATATACAAATTCGCTGTCGTATTGTTGAACAACTCTTCGCTGATACTTTATTTGATCCCGAACAGTCATTGGCTGTTAGTGTGATCAATTTAGCGAAGCAAGAAAAACAAACGATTGATATTGTTATAGAGCACGCTCAGTTTTTATCAGTACAGATTTTGCATGAATTATGTCAATTAACAGACATTGCTAAAAAAGCAAATTATGCCATTAGCGTTCTTATGCTAGGCACACCCCAAGCAGGGCTGACACTTGCGAAAAACAAATCATTATTTCATAAAAAAATATCGGTATTATCGGGTCAGACAGGACAATTATTAACGCTGAGTTCAAAAGCATTTAAAGGGAACACATCCTTTTTTAAATTGAACCGATTCACAAAGTGGACCATGGCTTTTATAGGCTTTGTCATTTGTTTAGTGTTCACAGGTTATTGGTTGTTTCAACAAGATGTTTTTAGTGAAAATACAAAGCTTAAGTTACAAGAGGTGGCGTCAAATTCCACCAGTATTATTTCCGCTTACAGTAAGAAAAACCTGAGCACATCGGCAGAAGTTGAAGACATTTTTATTTCTTTAACTGCAAATGAAAAAACAGTAAAAGAAAGAACAAGCGTTCCCGCCAAGCCTGCAGATATTGTTAAAGCGATTGTGAACTCTGAAAGTACCGCGACTGAATTAATAGCACCAAAATTAATTAATAAAGCCAAACGCTTTGAATCTTTTTTGGATGAAAATCCAAAAAAACAAAACAAAATAGTACCAAAATTAACATTAGTCGCCGCTGTATCAGACGATGTACTGAGTAAAACACCTAAAAGTAATGTTGGCTTAATTGAAAGTGTGGGTGCTAAAGCCAACTATTATAAGAGTGAACAGACTGGATTTGTTATTCAAATTGCTGGATTTACGCGTCTCTCTGTCTATCAAGAATTTATACCTGATTTTAACGATATAAACATTAGGAGCTACTATAGGCTCTTTAATCAACAAACTATGCTAATGATTACCTCAGAGGTTTTTAAAACTCGTTTAGCGGCTGAAAAAGCCATTACGTTACTGCCAAGTAGTATTCAAGTACATCAACCTTGGGTAAAGTCGGTTGAAGCAATTAATAATGAAATCAATGCTTATCAACTCTCCCAATAATAAGCTAATCAGGATACAATTCGTTTTCTTTTTTAAACGTCTATTTAAGCGTCATACTTAAATAATGAGTTGTAAGGCAAATGGGTTAAATGATTAAAAAGCATCGAGCATTTTTAAAGTGGGCTGGCGGAAAATATGGTCTCAGCGATGTGATTAATAAAATGCTACCTAAAGGTGATCGCTTAATAGAACCTTTTGTAGGTGCTGGCTCGGTATTTTTAAACAGTAAATATGAACATTACTTGTTGAATGATATAAACCAAGACTTAATCAACCTCTACAACATTATCAAAGAAAACCCGCAAAAGTTTATCAAAGATGCAGCTGTATATTTTACGCCTGAGTATAATCAAGCCGATGTATATTATCGGTTACGCGCTGAGTTTAATGCGAGTACGGATAGCTATTTTCGCTCGCTTGTTTTTCTTTATATGAACCGTCACGGTTATAATGGTTTGTGTCGTTATAATAAATCAGGTGGATATAACGTCCCTTTTGGTAAATATAAACGACCATACTTTCCTGAGAATGAAATGCTATTTTTTGCTGAAAAAGCAAAAAAAGCTACATTTGTTTGTGAAGGATACCGTGAAACATTTGCACGGGTAAAAACGGGTGATGTAATTTATTGTGATCCTCCTTACGTGCCTTTAAGTAAAACAGCTAGTTTTACGAGCTATGTCGGGAATGGCTTTGGTTTGGATGAACAAGCAGACTTAGCGAATATTGCAGAAGAGGTCACTGAGCAACATAAAATATCAGTGTTGATCAGTAATCATGACACTATTTGGACGCGCAAGATTTATGAACACGCGAATAAGCAAAAAACGATACAAGTATCGCGTACTATCAGTCAAAAAGCGACTAAACGTAATAAAGTTGCGGAGTTACTCGTTCTCTATAAGTAACTTACACTAGGGTAAAACCAAAGAAACAACCGCAATCAAAACGCCGATAAGAAGAGCAACACCTATAACGCCAGCTATAATGAAATGACTGAGTTTGCCTTCGCTAAAATCTCTCTCTCTATTATTATCACTCTGTACACCAAAAAAAGCGGCTCCAACGCTTTTAGCGGTCGCTTTAAAAGCACTGTTATTATCTGAAGAATTTGATTTTTTAGATAAATTTTCTGTTGGCATCATAAGATATTCTTGTCGGGTGGTAGCATCATAATCACTTACTTTACGTACTAAAACAATCTTAAATGTTTTTCTTTATACTTGTATCTAGATTTTACTGATATTTTATTTAAAATATTTTGCCCAATTAACGTCAGACTTATTCGTATTATTTGACGATTACATTGATCGTTTATTATGATAAAACTAGGTTTACATCATTAAAAAGATATATATTTTTGACATAAAAAATTAGCTAGACTATTCTGAATTGTACATTTCTCTAATTTACTGATAATAAAATAGAAAAAGGATTTTCAATTGAATACGGATTTATTAAATTATGTCAACTTTCCTGCTTTAATCATCGATGAGCATGGAGAAGTTATCAGTCGTAGTAAGCATATCAAGGATGTGTATCAAATAAATGAAGGAGACGACTTTTTTGCATTATGTGATAGTAAGGCGAGCTTGTCTGAATTCATTCTTAACTTTTCTAATATGCCTTTAGGCTCTAATGACAAATGTCTCACACATTTTAGTTTCATTAAAAAAAATATAGAAGTATATGTCAGTATTATTAATAAAAGCCCAATCCACTTTCTTATTGAATATAGTGCTGACCTTGTGCAGGATGCTTCGGTTGTAGACTTAGTTGACCATTCGAATAATTTACTCTCTTTAGTGGATAAAGATTATCATTATTTGTCGGTAAATGAACAATATTGCCATAAGTGGGGTATGGAAAAATTCGAGATTATAAATCAGCATGTTGCAACAGTACTTGGTGAAGAAGCCTTCAATAAAGTGGTAAAAAAAGAGCTCGATTTGTGTTTTTCTGGAAAAATAAGAACTTATACTGATTGGTTTTATTCGGAAAAGAAAAAACAAATGCTCTTTCTTAAAGTTGCTTACCAACCTGTTTTTGAGAATCAATCTGACCAAGTTAAATCTGTAGCGGTAACCGTAACCGATATTACGGATATTCAAGTTCAAAATGAAAAGCTCACTGAGCAAGCCTTTCATGATTCATTAACTACATTAGATAATCGACATGCTTTAATCGAGTATTTTGAAAAGATTTCAGCAACATTAACGCGAAATGATTGTTATACCTTAGTGATGATCGACTTAGACGACTTTAAGCGAGTTAATGATTTATATGGTCATAATGTTGGTGACGAACTTTTAAAAGCTTTTGCTACTAATTTAAAAAATACGCTACGCTCTGATGACTTCTGTTGCAGATGGGGAGGTGATGAATTTGTGTTGTTATTGGCGCAAGGACAAACAATTCAAACATTGGAAGTCGCTACAGAAAGTATTAATGAGCGATTTTATGCACTACAAAAAAAAGTTTATCATGTTGGTGAACAACAATTATCATTAACCTTTTCATTTGGTTTAGCATTCTTTCCTGAACAATCAAAAAACTTAAAACAATTAATCTCGATAGCGGATTTAAAAATGTACAGTGAAAAAAATGTCAAAAGTTGAGTTAATTCTCTAACTTAAAAAGGCGCTAATATTTATTAGCGCCTTTTTGTTAAGCTTTATCGCGTTAATAATTATGATAAAAGCCATAAGCTTCGTTTATTTTACGATGCTGTTTGTCAGCCCAAATATAATACTCATGATCTTTTAGCTGACTTGCTGCGGCTTTATCTAACAAGATAATTGCATTCTCATGCATTTGTAATGCTGATGCTGGGCACATCGCTGATAACGGGCCAGTGATCATTGTGTTCACCGCCTTTGCTTTACTTTCTCCGGTAGCCATTAATAATACATAGCGTGCATCCATAATCGTGGCAATACCCATAGTCATTGCCATGGTCGGTTGTGCTTCACCTTCTTTAAATAGGCGGCTATTATCCGTTAATGTTTGTTGAGTTAATGTTTTTATACGGGTACGAGATGACAAACTTGACGTTGGCTCATTAAAACCAATATGACCATTCGCGCCAATACCTAATATTTGTAAATCTATACCCCCTAATGATTTTATTTTATTTTCGTAGTTAAGCCCTTGCTCACGAGGGTTTTGATCATTAGTGCAGGTAGGTAGATAGGTGTTGTTTTGATCTATATCGACATGGTCAAATAAATGTTGTTTCATAAAACTACGATAGCTTTGTGAATTTTCAGGATTAATATTATGGTATTCATCAAGATTAAATGAAGAGACGCGACTAAAGCTCAGTCCTTCATTTTTATGTTTGTTTACTAATTGTTGATAGAGACTAATTGGCGTGCTGCCGGTAGCTAGACCTAGAACAGGTTTGGCTTTTTTACTGATTAATTCGCTAACCCAATGGGCTGCATTTTCTGCGACTTGTTCAGCATTATCAAAAATAATTATTTGCATGTAAAATCCTTAAAATTTAATTTAATTAAGTGTAAATTTATAATTTCACTAATGGATGCAAATAGTTATTGTGATGAAAGTCGACTTTTTACCTAGCTAAAACATCTTATTATAATGTATTAAGTCTCTTAGCTCTGCTGTCGTTTATTTTTAAATCAACACAGATTTTATTCTACTACGGTGGGAGTTTTTTTGCACTGTCTTTAAAAGGAAGTGTAGCCAGTAATTTATATTACTGGCTTTGGTATTGTTATAAGTCGATATCAACAGCATAAGAAATGACAAATTTCATGTCATCGTTATCCATATCTGTATCAGATACAGCAAAGGTAAAACCGTCTTTACTTAGGCTAACACTGAAATCGTTATAGTCTTCTGCAACCATAGCGTCATCAAAAGAATAATCACCAATATGGAACGCTAATGTTAAGCCATCAGCGACTTCAAATTCAGCGTCGGCAGAAACATATAAACTTGCATCAGCAAATGCCGCGCCGTCATCATTATTAATACCGTAGCTGGCTGAAAGTGAAAAATATGAATAAGACAAAGCACCATATATTTCACCAAAATCATACTCATTTGAATGGTCAGTCTGTGCTGAGTCAGGGTAAGCATAATAGATATAACCTACATCGTAACTCACTACATCACTGAGTTGACCGCTAAAACCTAAGTAAAAATCTAATTCAGCACTCGCATCATCACCAAAATCAATGTTTGAAGCCCATGTTCCAGCATAAAAGCCAGAATCGTCTGCGTAATCAATACCTCCAGATATTGCTGCAGCGTTATCTGTTTGGCTTACACCACGCCATATATAGTTACTGGTAGCGCCAACATTAGCAGATAAACCTTCAACGGCTGTAGCTTGTGTTGATAACAATGAAGTGGCGGCAAGTAAAGATGTCAACGAGATTGATAATAGTGTTTTTTTCATGAGAGTCTCTTTATATAATGGATTTTTTATTTACTATTCTACTACTACACAAGACATTGCAAGGTGGATGCCTGTACGACCAAGTTATATGAATAAATTTTTATTTAACAATTTCAATCAATTAGGGCGCTGATGTTGAGGTTGCTCTTTAATTATTATGAAAAATGAGCTTTTTTGGTGCAATTAAAAAGCTAACGCTCATAAAAAGAGCATGAAATAGAAGCACATTTTTAAGTAAATGATTCAATTTCTTAGTCCTTTTATAAAGACAAGAATATTAAAAAATTAACAGTAGAGTAAAAAGAGTTGTTCGTTCGATGATTATCATTAAGTTAAATGGTGCAGGGATGAATGAATCTATAGAGTTTTCCCTTAGGTCATTGTTATAATAGCGCGCAATATTCTAAAAAGGTTTATCTATGTCTTCGTTTTTAATTGCTCCTTCTATTTTGTCTGCTGATTTCGCACGTTTAGGTGATGATGTTGCTAAGGTCCTAGCTGCCGGTGCTGATGTTGTGCACTTCGATGTAATGGATAATCATTTTGTACCCAACTTAACGTTTGGCCCAATGATTTGTCAGTCACTACGCGATTACGGTATTACTGCACCCATTGATGTGCATTTAATGGTAAAGCCTGTTGATAGTTTAATTCCCGGTTTTGCTAAAGCAGGGGCTGATATTATTACCTTTCATCCGGAAGGGAGTGATCATATTGATCGTACTTTGCAATTGATTAAAGACCACGGTTGTAAGGCTGGGCTTGTATTAAACCCTGCAACACCATTGCATTGCTTAGATTTTGTTATGGATAAACTTGATGTTATCTTGTTGATGTCAGTTAACCCTGGCTTTGGTGGGCAATCATTTATTCCTACCACGTTAGATAAATTAAGATTAGTAAAAGAGCGAATAGTTGCTAGCGGCCGTGATATTCGCTTGCAAGTTGATGGTGGTGTTAATGCTGATAATATTGCAGAAATAGCAGCAGCGGGCGCTGATATGTTCGTCGCAGGTTCAGCTATCTTTTCAAAACCAGACTACAAAGTTGCCATTGACGAAATGCGCACTGAATTAACGAAAGTTAGCCAATAGATTTATAAACAAATTAATTAAAATAAAGAGAAATCATGAGTAAACCTATCGTATTAAGCGGCTGTCAGCCATCAGGTGATTTAACCATTGGTAATTATTTAGGTGCGTTAAAACAATGGGTGAGTATGCAAGATAGTCATGAATGCTATTACATGCTGGTAGACCAACACGCTATTACTGTTCGCCCAAATCCTGAAGACTTGAGAAAAGCGACACTTGACGGCCTAGCATTGTATTTAGCATGTGGTGTTGACCCTGAAAAAAGTACCATATTTATTCAATCGCATGTCCCTGAACATGCTCAGCTGAGTTGGGTGTTAAATTGTTACACCCAAATGGGCGAGTTGAATCGAATGACTCAATACAAAGACAAGTCTCAAAAGTCTGAAGCAAATATGAATTCTGGCTTATTTACTTATCCGGTATTAATGGCTGCAGACATTCTACTTTATAATGCTGACCGTGTACCTGTAGGTGAAGACCAAAAGCAGCACTTAGAATTAGCACGAGATATTGCAACGCGCTTCAATAATCTTCATGGCGAAACCTTTACTGTTCCAGATCCTTATATTCCTGAATTTGGCGCACGGGTAATGAGCTTGCTTGAACCGACTAAAAAAATGTCAAAGTCTGATGCTAATCCAGGTAACTTTATTGGCCTATTAGAAGACCCGAAAAAAATCAGTAAAAAAATTAAACGTGCCATGACTGATTCCGACGAAGAAGCTAACATCTATTTTAATATTGAAGAAAAACCCGGTGTGTCAAATTTATTGTCTTTATTGTCTTGTTGTACAGGTGAAACTGTTGAGCAATTAGTGCCACAATATGAAAATAAAATGTATGGGCATTTAAAAGGCGATGTTGCTAATGCAGTGGTTGCCTTATTAGAACCGATTCAGCAAAGGTATCAGGAAATTCGACATGACCAAGCTTATTTAGATTCTGTTATGAAAGCAGGGGCTGAAAAAGCGTCTGCTCGAGCGAGTAAAATACTAGCAAAAGTTTATGACGCAGTAGGTTTCATCCCTCGCCCATAATTTATAACAAGTTAGAATGCTACGACAAAAAAGGCTAACGATGACTCGTTAGCCTTTTTTACTTTTGCAATTTAATTATTGTTGTTTATTTTTCTTCTTTTTTTGCCGCTTCTTGGGCATCGTTAAATAACGCTTTGCTGTTTTCAAGAAACCCTTGCACATTATTACTGCCAGTAAACAAATAACTTGGCGCCAGTAAAGTGCTATTAAAGGCTGGTTGGATACTAAATTCAGGTTTTTTACTTAATTTAATTAAAAAGCTACCACCAAATAACAACAAGGTCATGCAACTCGCGATTACTGTTCTGCGTTGGTTACTCATATGGAAACCAATATGGCAATTTAACCAGAATAAACAAAAAGCTAATACGATTGGTAATAAAGCGGCAATCACACCAAACATTGACTGAGATGAAGCATTAAAGCTTACTATATTTTCAATGAAATCACTTAACCACATTAAATTGTAAAAGACGAAACAGATACCTAACTGTCCCCAAAATCGAGCATCGTGTTTTGTTAAATGAGAAACCAAAGCAACACCGGCAGGCCAAAGCGAAAAGAGCAACGTCATACCAATGGCAGGAACTAATAGTTGGGTAAAATTAACCTCCACGGGGTTGTGAAGATTAAATAACCAACCGGTGACACTGGCAAATAATACAATACTTAACGTTAAGAAAATAGGGTGCCTTGTGAGCGTTAAAAGGCTTTCAAAAGAGCTAAAACTGACGCTTTCAGGCACAGGATGCTCAGGAAAAACAATTCGCACTAAGCTTTTGCCAAGAATAAACACTTGCCCAGAATGAACTATATGCTCATTAACTGCTGATTTTGTTTTTGAAAATTCGTCTTCATAGAAGCTACCATTAACAGATCCGTTGTCATTTAAGACCCAATGCTCACCATTGAAGTTTAGGTTAAGGTGTTGGGCACAAATATGTGGGTCTGCCATAATAATATCATTATCATAACCACGACCAATATTAACGTTATTTTGTAAGAACTTATGGCGAGCGATTAACTTATGGGAGCGGGTGATTTCTTCAATGATTATTTCCATGAGATAGACTCCATAAATTTCTCTGTGAAATTAAGTGCACTGTTTTGGCTAACGCCCGCAATGGTAAAGTGGCTTAATAGCGCTTCATCACCCTTATCAACAGAAATCGCTATGTATAAAACATCAAATAAATTGGGAAAGTCTTTATAAGCGCGCGTACAAAAAACAGATTTATTGGTAATTGCCTGGTTTGATGGAGTAACAATATCGTGCTGACATTGATATTCAGAGACATCATCTTTACCTGCTTTGTTACCCGGCATAACTTGGTTTAGTTGGCGTTCAAAAATTTGATAAAACTTGGTATCGCTAAGCTCTTTTGCTTGCATATACCTATATTCCATTTCAATTGAGCCAGTGAAAAAATCATTTGAAATATAAGTGTTTTCATCTAAAGAACAATTGGCCACAACAGCTAAAACAATGGCGTCTGCTTTGTCAGCATTTGACTCCCCCCAGCAACGAATAAAAGGAATATTAACTACCGGTATTAACCCTTCGCCTAAAGGTCGCATTTGCCATTCGCTACTCAGTAACGTTGTTATTAATTTGTCTTGATTATCAGCAAGCTGTTGCGCCATTTGTGCTTTAATATTTTCAGGTTCAGATACTTTATAGCGCTCATACAAGTTAAGCAATTTATCATGTGGCACTAAAAATCCGATTTGGTTACCTGATGTGGCAACATTTATGCCCACAACCTCAGAACGTTTGTTGACAACAGGTCCGCCACTCATTCCCGAGTTTACCGAGCCAGTAAAATGGATTCGGTCGTTGAATGATTCTTTTTTCAACCCGTTATAGGTGCCGGGTACTACTATCATGCCTAGATCATGTGGGTTTCCTAAAGAATAAAGTTCTTCACCTTTGTGGGGAACACTTTGCGCAATTTCAAAAAAAGGCATTTCGCCATCAGTGACCCTTTTGACTAAGGCTAAATCATTAATAACATCAACACTCTGTAACGTAAGTGGAGCTTTTTTACCTTGATGATCAAAAATTTCAATAGTGTATTTATTTGGATGGCGCGCATAGCCAGAAATAACATGATAGTTAGTGGCTATTAAACCGTCGCTGCTGATTTGAAAACCCGAACCAATAGATGACTTTTCACCACTGGCAATATCGATAAGTCGTATTTGATAAAGTGATGGAGCAAGTTTTTTGAATATTTCTTCTGCTTGTTCAGTGGCATAACTTATTGTGCTAATACACAATAAAATTAAGGTAGTTAAACCCTTCATTTATATTCCTTATTTTTAGTCTTTCCTCATTGTGCCACTGTTAGGCTAATTGTCATCTATTATCCCCAAATAAAGTAAATTCTCTTTGTCGTTTTGGAGTATATTCTATAATTAATAATAAATTGATGAGAGGGAGAGGATAATGAAAATAGCAAGCATCATGACGAAAGGGTTTGTTAGTGTGTCTTTGGATGATAACTTACTGACGATAAAAAATATTTTTGAATATGCTAGTTTTCATCATTTACTCGTTGTTGATAATAAAAAATTATCAGGGGTTATTTCAGACAGAGATCTTTTAAAGGCGCTTAGCCCCTATATTGGCACGGCTGGAGAGCTAGCCAGAGATTTAGCGACTTTAAACAAAAAAGCTCATCAAATTCAGAACAGAAAGCTAATCACGCTAACACCCGATGCTAATGCCTTTGATGCCATAGATATTTTTAATCATACTAATACGTCGTGTATTCCTATTGTTGATAATAATAATATGCCAGTAGGGATATTAACCTGGCGTGACATTATGAAAATGTTAGGAAAAAGAAATGCAGCGCAAACTGCAGAAACAAAAACCTAGTCATTTACTCTCTTATTGATATTTATTATTCTGACATTTATTAACCACTGTTTGATTTAGACGAAATAAGTGGCTTTTTATTGCGACAATATGTCGCACTTCTTTGTTTTTCCTTTGTTTTCAAAAGCTCTAGCTAGCAGAATAACGTTATACCCATTTTCTATATTTAAATAAAAATAAGTGAAATACCTATGACGTTTTCAATTAAGCCTATTGTTTTGGCAATAAGTTCTCTTCTACTTTCTAATAGCTTTTGTTCAGCCAATGCTTTTGCCAATAATACGGTTGCTCCAAATGCGAGTGAAGCTAACATAGATGACATTGAAGTGATCACCATCACTAATCAGCGCCACCGTCTCGGTATTGAAAATAATGAAAGCTATGCACAAGGTAAAACGACTGAGCCAGACTTAGCTCGTTGGCTAATGTCGGTGCCAGGTGCAAATGTTAACAGAAATGGCCCTGTAACAGGTATTGCGCAATATCGTGGATTATACGGTGATCGCATTTCAACGACCCTCGATGGTCAAGCCGTTATTGGCGCTGGACCTAACGCTATGGACACGCCACTAAGTTATTCAACACCACTTATTGTCGAGTCAATGACCGTATATCGGGGTATTGCACCTGTTTCTGCAGGTATTAACACCATTGGCGGCGCTATTGATGTAAAAATGCGTAAAGCAGAGTCACATAATAGTGACAAATTAGCCGTAGATGGAGATTTACAAGTTGGAGCAAGAAGTAATAACGAAGCACAAACGTTATCCTCAGTCGTTAATATTGCTAAAGGTAATCTAGGCGGTTTGTTTTACGCCAACTTGCAAGACGGTAACAGCATGGAAAGTGGTGATGGTAAAAAAATATCACCAACAGTTTATGCTAAACGTCAGTTGGGTGCTGATTTGCGTTATGTTGGCGCTACGAGTGAAACCGGTTTCAGTTACCATTATACCGATACACAAGATTCAGGTACGCCAGCATTACCGATGGATATTGAATATATCTTCAGTCATCGAGCAAGTTTAGACGGTAATTTTATGTTGGCAGACTGGCAAGCTGACTGGTTATTAGGTTATACCGATGCGGATCATGGCATGACTAATTTTGATATGCGACTTAACAGTAACCCTGAAAAATATCGTCGCAATAACGCTACAGGCATAACGACTAATTTTAAATTTACGGTTGGAAAAGCGTTTTCTTTTGGTGGTTTATCATTTGGTTTAGATGGATATTTAGCTGAACACGACTCTGTGATCACGAATCCAAACAATGCAATGTTTGAAGTCGTTAATTTTAATGATGTTGAAGATAACCGTCTTGGACTATTTGCTCAGTGGCAGCAAACCTATAGTGAGACTAAAATTCAGTTGGGGGCACGCTTAAAAAGAGCAGAATCTGATGCTGGAGAAGTAGCAACATCAATGGCCATGATGATGCCTATGGCGAGCACTATGAATACAATCAATTCTGGTATGAGCTCAACGATGCCTAGTATGGCTGATTTAGCTAAAAACTTACGTGATAACTTTAATCATAGTGACCGCAGTGTAGCTGATACTAATGTCGATATCGCGTTAAGTACTGAAACACAATTATCGACAGAATTATCACTGTATATGGGGCTCGGTTTAAAAAATCGTGCGCCATCATATCAAGAGCTTTATCTTTGGACACCTATGGAGTCAACAGGTGGTTTAGCTGACGGTAACACTTATATTGGAGATATAAATCTTAAAAGTGAAACGGCGTATCAAGCGGATATTGGTTTCACTTATCAAACCCCCAAAGCGATGATTGCACCTCATGTTTTTTATCAAAATATTGATAACTATATTCAAGGTACACCACTAGGTATGTCAGATATGTCAGCAAAAATGATGGCTCAGATGATGTCGGGAGACAACAATCCTCTTAAATTTACTAATGTTGATGCCAAACTTTATGGGGCTGACGTAAACGGTCATTACTATGTCAATGATCACATTCAGCTATCAGCAGTGGTCAGTTATGTTCGCGGTGAACGTCGTGATATTAACGACAACTTGTATCGTATTGCGCCATTAAATGGTCAGATAAGTGCCAGTTACTTTACTGAAAATTGGTCAGCAAACTTAGCTTTAGTTATCGCGTCGGCACAAAAAGATGTTTCATTAACGAACCTGGAAAAAGTAAGTGCAGGTTATGGTGTCGTCAATATAGATGCGCAGTACTACGTTAATAATGAATTAACTCTTCGTTTTGGTATTGATAACCTGCTAGATAAAGAATACCAAAATCATTTAGGTGGCTATAACCGAGTTAAAGGCAGTGAAATTACACTGATGGACCGTTTACCTGCTGAAGGTACAAGTGGTTGGGCTGAAATGACATACAGCTTTTAACTTGCTAATACTAAAATAATGATAAATATTGGCGCTTACCGATAAGTGAATATAGCTTATTGGTAAGGCTTGCCGGTTCTTATTTAAACAATAGTGGCAGGTGTGAACATACGGGATCAAAAAGAGTAGAAGTCACTTTCGCCATGAATTTGAAATCTCAGTAATACACGGTTAGTCACCTCGTTTATTATTTCTGATTTTGAACACAGTGACGAGCTTCTTCATCTATTGATGCCATCATACTATTGACATGAGGGAGCACATTTACGGTTGCTGAACTTCTAGTTTTAGGGGAGTCGTACATAAAAGTCGACTCATATTTTTTACACTAAGAATATGGATCGTTTGTTAGCTAATGAATTTCCAAAGTAAATTAGCGGGTAGATTATTTTTTGCTGATTTAGATCAATTCCGCTGTCATATACGCTTGCTGAAAAGTTAATAGTAAAGTAGAATCAAATGATAATCATTATTATTTGAGTTGTTGTTTATGACCCTTTCACAATTAACGCGTACCCAGCGAGCGGTGATCAGAACGTTACCGACAAATTTCGATTTAACGTCAAAGTTAATCGAGCAAGGATTTGCGTTAAAAACTGAAATATCATTAGCCCATAAAGCTCCATTTAATGGGCCACTTGCCTTTCACCTCCATGGTACTAAGATTTGTTTAGCGCCAAGTATTGCTCAACAAATAGGTATAGAAATAGTCTAATGTCACAAGCTTTACATTTGGCTCTAGTTGGTTTTGCCAACTCAGGAAAAAGCACCTTTTTTAATGCCTTAACTGGTGCGAAACAACAAACTGGAAACTGGACTGGTGTTACTGTAGCGACAAAACAGCATCATTTCTCATTTAATAATAATCAAGTTTTACTCTCAGACTTACCTGGTATTAGCTCTCTTGCAACTCGATCTGAGCAAAGTAAAGATCTGACTATTACTCAAGACTTTCTTAAAAACAAAGGCATTGATTGTTTGATCAATGTTGTTGATGCGACTCAATTAAAGCGCCAACTGTATTTAACCACACAATTACTTGAACTCGGTTTACCCTTATTACTGGTTATTAATAAATCAGATCGCAAAGAAGCTCAAACAGTTGACACCAATATCTTAGCCAAAGAACTGGGCTGTAAAGTTATTATTGCCAATAGTTTAGCTAAAGATACTTTAAAGAAAGTTGAAGAGGCTTTACTTGAATTACCTAAAGCGACTCAACGTCCTAAAAAATTAATTTTATCACCAAGCATCGTTAGTAAACTTGCTGATCAAAATTCAACTGAAGCCTTGATTGACCTTGAATGTGGCTCTTGTAATGATCAAGGTGCTTGTCAGCAAACGAATACTGATGCTATTAGTATTATGCAGGCGCGTTATGAATTCATTCAGCAATTATTGATTGATATTAAAAAAAATCTGCCAAACTCAAAAAAAGAACCTGAGATAAGTTTGAGTGATCGCCTTGACCATTTTATTCTTCATCCATGGTTAGGTGTTCCCGTTTTCCTGGGCATGATGTACTTATTGTTTATGTTTGCGATTAATGTAGGTAGTGCTTTTATTGATTTTTTTGATATTTTAGCTGGCGCTATCTTTGTTGACTATCCTCTACACTTTTTATCCAGTTTTGATTTACCTCAGTGGCTGCTCACTCTCATTGAAGGTGCTGGCTTAGGTATTCAAACAGTCGCGACTTTTATTCCAATCATCGCTTGTTTATTTATTGGCTTATCGATTTTAGAAAGCAGTGGCTACCTAGCGCGTGCAGCGTTTGTGGTTGACAGTGCTATGCAAAAAATTGGTTTACCCGGTAAAGCTTTTGTGCCTTTAATTGTTGGTTTTGGCTGTACGGTTCCTGCTGTAATGTCAGCACGAATTCTTGATAGTGAGCGCGAACGTATCACTACGATAATGATGTCGCCGTTTATGTCATGTGGTGCGCGTTTACCCGTATATGCGCTATTTGCTGCTGCATTTTTTCCTGACTCAGGACAAAACTTAGTTTTCTTACTGTATTTAATCGGAATAGCCGCGGCTCTTTTTACCGGCTTCTTATTAAAGCACACGGTATTAATGGGTAAAAATTCTGTCAATATTATGGAATTACCGCTTTATGAAATACCTAAACTTTCTTATCTTGTACATCGTGTTTGGCAACGCACTCGTTCATTTATTTTGGGAGCGGGTAAGACGATTGTTTTAGTGGTTTGTGTCCTTAACTTCTTTAACTCATTAGGTACTGATGGTCAGTTTGGTCACCAAGACTCTCAAGAGTCTGTATTAAGTAAAAGTGCTCAGGTTGTTACCCCTTTACTTGCACCGATGGGAATTAAGGAAGACAACTGGCAAGCAAGTGTCGGTATTATTACGGGTTTGTTTGCCAAAGAAGCGTTAGTGGCTACTTTTAATAGTTTATATACTGATACAAATGCTGAAAAAGAGGCATTAAAATCGATGCCTGAACTGTGGAATGATGCAGTAGATTCAATAAAAGAAAACTTATTAGGTATTCAAGCTGACGACCCTTTAGGAACTGATATCGGAGATGTTACCAACTTACATACCGCCGCAGAACAGCAGGGTGTTAACGAGGGAACCTTTACGGTTATGCAAGCGGCATTTGCTGGAAAAATCGGCGCATTTAGCTACCTGTTATTTATTCTACTGTATACACCTTGCGCAGCGGCAATGGGTGCAATTAAAAGTGAAGTAGGAACTCGTTGGGCTTCCTTTGCAGCTTTATGGAGTTTTTCACTTGCCTATTTGGCGGCTACATTCACTTATCAAGTGGCTACCTTTACTGATAATCCGTTGTCAGCAGGCGTTAGTATATTGATCGTTATTGGTATTTTTGCGGCGATATATTATTGGCTAAAACGTTTTGGAAAAAGTATTTTAACAATACCTACACAGGTTTCTTATTATTAATTGAACTTAGGTTGTTGTTTATTAAATACCGATAATTTTTTATCGGTATTTTTTTGAGTAAAATACTTGTTAGCAGGCTTTGGAGTTAACTGACAAGGCTGAAACGTCTATTTACTGATAGGCTAAAATTGATTGAGAAGTAAAGTTAAGTGTTTTAAATAGGGAAATAAACTTCAATGAGTAGTTTGAATGAGCAAGAGGTTGAACACTATTTATTAGCAAAGCCAGTCGCCTCACTTTATTATCCTTTTGGCGATGATATTAAAGTTTTTAAAGTAAAAAATAAAATGTTTGCGACAATTGCTCATGGTTCTAAGGCTAAAAGTGCCAACGTTGATGACGAAGCCAAACACTACTTTTGGATGAATATAAAGTGTGAGCCAAGCGAAGCTGAAATGTTACGTGATATTTTCCCCGCGATTATCGCTGGATATCACATGAATAAAAAGAATTGGAACAGTGTTATTTTAGACGGCTCAATTCCACAAGGCGAGCTTGAACGGATGATCGACAATTCATATAAACTGGTTGTTAGTAAAATGACGAAAAAAGATCAGCAATCTATTTCTCTCCACATTTGATTATTGCAACAATAGAATAAGTATTTTATTTTGGACAAGTATTTTCCTTAAATGGTAATTTTTTTTTGCTATTACCGTTCTAGTTAGTAAGTGAAAATTTATCTTAAAGGTTTTTCTGTCTTTTGTGGTTTATGCTCAACTAATAGGAATTTGAAAAATCTACTTAATGTGTAAGGAAAAAAATTGAAATATTTATTCTTAATGACTGCGGCAATGTTGGTTGTGTTTGATGTAATATCGAGTGAATTAATCGTTAAAGTTATTGATACTCAAGATCAGGATGTCAATGGTATTGTTGTATACGCCCGACCAATTGAGGGGATTAAACATTTACCTCTTAATACTAATGCGCTTTTAATCAACCAAAAAGATAAAAAATTCTCGCCTTATATAACGGTGATCCAAAAGGGGCAGCCGATTAAGTTTGTTAATCAAGATGATATAACTCATCATATATATTCGGTATCGGGTGAAAATCGCTTCGAATTTAAGATTCAATCTGGTGTAGAACAAATGACTGAACCTATGCTAGTAGCAGAAGAAATAGCGATGGGTTGTAATATACATGACTGGATGAGCGGCTATACTTTAGTGGTTGATACACCGTATTATGGAAAAACAGATGGGTCGGGACAACTAACCTTTACCCTGCCAAATGCTGGTGAATATGTAATTACAGCATGGCATCCGCAATTAGATGTCGAAAATAATAGGATCAGTCAAATAGTTACTGTTGATGATTCTATTAATAATGTGACAATTTCACTGCCAAAAAAACTATTACCTATACCTGAACAAAAAGGGCAAGATGAATTCAATTTTATAGAAGAGTACTAATATCAAATGAAGCTTTTAAAAGTACGTAGTTTACAAAGTAAAATACTTATTCTATTCATATTTCTATTGCTAATTGTGCAATTAGTATCATTTTTTTCAACTTATCAAGCGAGTCAAAAGTTAGAGCGTACTCAATTAAATAATCGTATTACCAATGCGACAAATGTTTTTAAAACTCAAATAAACAATCGACGTTATTATTTATCGGCGTTTGCAGAAACTGCGGCTAAAGATTATGGGTTAAAATCTGTTCTAGAAGAAGACAATAAAAGTTTCTTAATTGCGCTCAATAATCACCGAAAAAGGATTAACAGTAATCTTGCCATGGCATTCGATATGAATGGCATTGTGTTTGCGCAATTAGTGACTTACAAGACATCAGATGGCAAAGAGAAAGTTAAAATTGGCGCGGGGCAAGGTCAGCTATTTGATCAACAAAATGATTTCATTGACGAAGAAAATTCCCAACTAGTTAAGCTTAATGGTCAGTTGTATCAATTAAGTTTAGCTGCCATTAAAAGTGGCGATCGTACGATTGGCTGGATTGGTTTTGGTTATTTAATTGACACCGAGTTGGCACAAGAGCTCGCCACGTTAACAGATGTCAATATCGCTTTCGCTATTGAATCGGATACAGGTTATCTAATTACCGCGAATTCAGCTGAAGAACGTTATCCCATAGATAGCAATTTATTTTCAGCGATCATAAAAAAAACAGAGAAGCACTATATTTATCAGCAACATTCTCTTGGTTCAGTTGGCAGTAACAAACTTATTGCCTTGTTATTTAAGTCAAAAATTGATGTTTTGAAAACAGTCGGCGTGCAGTGGGAAAATCTGGTGCTATTGATTATTTTGACACTAGTGCTTTCTATTATTAGTGCGCTAGCTATAGCCAAAAGTATTACCCGACCTATTACGCAATTGGTTAGCCAAGTAAAAGCTATTACCCATGGTGACTATGATGGCAATGTAGCGGTTGAAGGAAGTGAAGAGCTTTATCAGTTATCAAACGAATTTAATCATATGACTAAGGCCATAGTATCAAGAGAAGAAACCATTAGTTTTCAAGCATTTCATGACCCACTTTCAAAATTACCTAATAGAAATGCACTCATCAATGAATTGAATAAGCGAAAAGCAAGCAACCTAGATTTCCTCGTGATCCAAACTTGCTTCATCGGTGCAGCAGATATTACTGACACTCTTGGGTATAAAGTGAGTGACGATGTGGTATTACAAGTTTCAAATCGGATGTTGAAAAGCCAATTACCGATTACCTGTTTCCATTTAGGTAATGAAAACTTTGTACTGCTTGTTGCAAACCAAGCGGTGTCACCGTTAATTGAACAGTTGCTAGCTGAATTGAACATTCAATGTCAGTTTGAGAGCATTAGCTTGCACTTACAGTTTGTTATTGGTGTGGCGGTTTCTACATTACATAATGGGCATAATGTTGATGAATTATTACAAAAAAGTAATGTTGCTTTGCAGTATGCAAAAAAGAATAAGAAGAGTTTTCAAATTTACGAGCCGCAATTTGATATCAATGCACTAGAGCGCTTGTTTTTGACCAACAGTTTAAAGCAGGCGATAGAGCAGAACGAATTGGTATTATTTTATCAGCCAAAAATGACTTTGGAAACAATGACAATTAGTCATGTTGAAGCTTTAGTGCGTTGGCAACATCCGGATAAAGGGCTGATCCCACCCGATTCATTTATCAGCATCGCTGAAAAAACAGGACAAATGGGGGCGCTAACTCGGTGGGTAACAACAGCGGCAATTAACCAATACGTGAAGTGGCGAAATCAAGGGGTAGATATCAACATTGCTATTAATATTTCAGCCGAAAATATTTTAGATAAATCATATCCTGATTTCGTTATAGCACTAAAACAACAACATCAATTATCTGATAACGCAATAACGTTAGAAGTTACTGAAGACGCAGTCGTAGCTGATCCTGAAAAAGCGACTGAAATTTTATCTTACTTAAGTGAACAAGGCTTTAAATTGTCAATTGACGATTATGGCACGGGGTATTCGTCTCTAGCACAGTTGAAACAATTACCAGTACAGGAGTTAAAAATTGATCGCTCATTTGTGCAAAATTTATCAACTGATGAAAGCGATAAAATAATTGTCCATTCAACGTTAGAGTTAGCCCACAATTTAGGACTTTCTGTTGTGGCAGAAGGAATTGAAGATGAACCCACTTTACTCTGGCTTAAATCTCTCGGTTGCGAGTTGGCCCAAGGATTCTTTATAAGTAAACCATTACCTGTCGATACATTAAATTTATGGATGGAAAATACATCTTATAATATCAATAGGATAGAGGCTTAAATGTTAAGACCTTCGCTAGCTATCGTTCTCATCCTTTGTAGCTCGAAGATTTGGAGCGCAGAATCAACCTTCAAAGGTATTATCGATGTTCGTGCTTATTATGTTGATAACATCCGCCATTCACAAAGCTACCTTCAAGGTGGGTATGGCAAGTTTAGGTACGATGCCGGTAGCGGGCTAGCGTTGGGTCAATTAGGTTTGCAATATCAATTGAGTTGGGATAATAACTGGTCTGCGATGATTGTAGCGAACGCGTTTGCTGACAAAGTAAATAACAACATAGGGTTAACGGAAGGTTATTTACAATATAAAGGTTTACCAAATGCTCAAGGCTGGCGGATTAAATCTAAAATAGGTGTTTTTTATCCTCAAATTAGTATGGAAAATGTCTCAACAGCATGGTCAACACCTTATACGCTAACTTCTAGCAGCCTAAATAATTGGATTGGTGAAGAATTAAGAAGTACAGGCGCAAATTTTACAATAGAAAAATTGGGTAAAGCAACCAAATCTCCACATACATTTTCTATTGATTTTGCTTTATTTCAAAATAACGACAGTGCTGGCGCTATGTTAACGTGGCATGGTTGGACAATGGGGAGTAGGCAAACCTTATTACAAGAAAAACTTACGGTACAAAACTTTCCTGCCCGCAATGCAACCTTATCGGAGCAAGCGGCGAACTCGGATCCTTTTATTGAGCTAGATAATCGGTTGGGGGGACACTTTTCGGTGACATGGCGTTATCAAAATGCACTGAAAGTAAATTTAGGTTTCTATGATAACCAAGCAGAAGAAGGGCTGGTTGAAGAAGGTCAATATACTTGGACGACAACATTTAGCCACTTAGGTGTTAAATATAAAGTAGCGCCTCAATGGGAAGTTATCGGACAATATATGCAAGGTAATACTGATATGAAATCCCCATATGGTGTAGATATTGTTAACGGAAAATTCAATAATGCTTTTGTGCTCATCAGAAAAAAATGGCAGAGCAGTCACTTGGCATTTAGGTTAGAACATTTTGACGTTGACGATCGAGATGATACTTTGGGTGACAACAATAATGAGAGTGGCAACGGAGCTTCTCTTGCGTATCGTTACAAATTAACCCAACATAGCTTTGTAATGGCAGAATATAACTGGCTCAAATCAAACAGGCCTTCACGCTATTACGAGCACCAAGCGGTTGAACTTATTGAACGTCAATACCAATTAGCCTACCGTTATTATTTTTAGTGGTATATAAAATAATAGTACTAAAAATTACATCAATAAAAAGAATGGGAATCGTGTTGTTTTTGACGGTTAAGTTCCATAAGGCAGCTTAAACGGATGAACGAAAATTCATATTTATTGGTGGTCAGTAAAATGACAAAAAAAGATCAGCAATTGATTTTGGTGCATTTGTGACAGCTCTGAAACCGTAGTCATTGATTTAAATCCCAAGGCTTATATATAAATATAACCTGAACATTGATCTTTAATAGTCAGGTAATCGTATTAAATAGCTGAATGCAACGTGGAGGTTTATTATGATGAATACATTAACTAGCAGTGGACAAACTACGATACCTACTATTATTGGCGTAGCCGAATCAACTCATTATCTTGTTGGGGCTGTTGATTCACTCAATAATTTTATTGGTTTAAGCCAATCTAAAGATGTTGCTGTAATGGGATCTTTAGTTGAAGCTAAAAATTACCTTAGAAATAATAATATATTCAACGCCGCACTCGAATATCAATCAGCGTATGATGAAATGTGTGGTACTACCAGCAGTAGTGGTCGCTGCAGCCAAATGATTAAGTTTTAACTGATGAAAGATAGACAATTAACGCTTAGAGAATTTTTAGAAATTTATGATTTTATTACCAAAGAGGGAATTAAACTCGATGGTATGTATGAGCACTCAGGTATTAAGGCGTGGCACGACTTTGATGGCTACACTTGTTGGCTTGGTTATAAAGATTTAACAATAACGTTGCTATTTCATGGCAGATTTTCCATAGAATATGAACATAAAGACACACTTGAGTCTTTCCATAAAATAGCGAATAAATTTACTGTCAACAATTAACATTAATTAAAAACTGCAACTTGTACTTGTAGTTTTTAATTATAATTTGCCTTTTCTTTCTATTACCAATTTATAGACTTACCCTCCCAATCAAGATAACTCAACGTATGATCTATTGCTGTATTCTCTACAATGCTCAGTAGTTGTTTGGCAACAAATTCGCTGGTAAAAAGCTTTTCTGGTGGAACATTTTTCTGAAATGGTTTAGATAAAGGTGTGTCTGTAGTTCCTGGATGGAATGAAATAAGTTTTATATTTTTTGCTCTTCTCGCCAATTCTATTGAGGCAGTTTTAAGCATCATATTTAGTGCTGCTTTTGAGGCTCTATAGCTGTACCAGCCGCCTAGGTTATTATCACTTATGCTGCCAACTCGGGCACTAAATACTACAAATTTACAGGGTGACTTCCTTGTCAGTATTGGTGTCAACTTTTGTACCCATAACATTGGTGTTAGTGTGTTTGCACTAATCACTTGATGAAATGCTTGGGCATCGAAGTCTTCTAGGCGCTTTTCAGGCTGAAAAGTCTCACTATGCAGTATGCCATTACAAATAAAAACTTGGCTTATTGGCAGTTCACTATGCGCCGCTATTTCTGCTACAGCCATTTCAATTGATTGCGCCAGATAATCTTTTACTTTTATGTATTTAACGTTAAGTTCATTAACAGATTTATCTTTATTACTTGCCTCTCGACTAATAAGAATAAGCCCAGTGTCAGCTACGTTTTTTATTTGAGTCGCGAGTGCTTTGCCAATGTCGCTATTTGCGCCAATGATCAGTGTTAGTTGATTTATCATAACAAGTTCCCGAATTACAGTTTGTCGTTTTTATGCCAAAAATTTTGGCGAGAAGCGCTGATATTTGATGACGATATTTTGCTAGCCCCAAGTAAACCCAGTGACTTAATGTTTTAAATACTGGCCAATTAAGGGGGGCTACCCAAAAGCCTTTACCAACAAGTGTCCAAGCACGATGTGTTACTTCTAATCCCAGTAGCACTTTGCCATTGAACGTAGCATGTAATATTTTCATTGCTGCCGAAAACTCAATCTCAGGATAGAGTGATTGAAAATCTTTCTGGTGAATATCCACCAAAAATATGACGTTATCTTGATCGTGCCTTTTGAGATGAATCATCTCAGTTGCACACATTGGGCAATTACCATCATAAAATATTGTTAGCATAGGGGATCCTAAATCTTGTTGTATGTTCATGTTAATAAAACCATAAAAAGTAGGCCGTTATATGGAGTGAAACAACAATCAATGTTAGCCAAAATCGCATTTTCATATAATTTGCGTTCAGATTATTCTGTTGAGTATCTTTAGCTAATTTTTGTTCGTAAATAAAGAGGAATAGAAAACTAAAAACTAAAATAATTAGCGCAAGGTCACGTTCAATAAGTAAGGCTAAAAATGCAATTAAGCTTAACGTATTACTCGTTATTTGCTGATTTATATGATGGTCGTCTTTACGCCATAATGTGCCTGCAATAAAGCTGACAATAATAGCGCTGTATGCTACAAAGGCCTGTTGAGCGGTAATATTTGGATTTTCCACATTAACGCTTAAATATAAAAAGGCTATAAAAGGGAGTAAACCAAGGTACCCAAGTAATTGCCAACTTTTCATTTGTCTTCCTTAAATTTTTAACTATTATAACCTTTACATTAATTACTGTTTAGCTATTGACCATCAAGTGAAATTTTTGATGGTATATATTCAGGTTTAGCGTAACTTAATCGAGATAACCGCTGACTTTTGTGGTAACTGTCTAAACCTGATATTGCAACCGTATTTAATGACTCGATATCAATGTAACCGTCTTTTTTAAGCGCTGCTGCTTCACAAAGTATATCTGTTATTTCACCAATAACTAATTGGGTACCATTGAGTTGAATAGGCACTATATCGCGTAGTATTAACGCGTATTTCAGTCGGCTCTCCTTAACAAAAGGTACTTCGATACCGTCAATATCATAGGGGGTTAAGCCTGTTTGTTCGAACTCACACTGGTCAGCACCATAACGGGCTGAAGTTTGATGCGCTTCTTGCCAGAAACTTTCACTGACTTGGTTTATCGTAAATTGTTTAGTTTGTAGAATATTCTCTAGTGTATGCCTTTGCACACTGTCTGGACGGGTAATAAAACCGACCAAAGCTGGAGACGAGCCAAGGTGAACAACAGAACTGAACATCGCCAAATTATTTTGGTTTTGCTCGTTGCGCGTACCAATGAGGTTAGCACTTTTATAACCAGACAAACTATTAACTAGTTGAGCACGGTAGCGAGCGTTCATCTGTAGCAGTTCGTCTTGACTGAAGTGTTGCATTTAAATATCACTTTGTTGGCTTGGTACATTTAAGTACGTAATTAGCGCGAGTCACGATCACCTTGCGGATATATTTTAATCGTTGTCTGCACTAATAATAAATTATATGGGTATATTTTGCTGTGAATGAATACCTTGCGGATATGATGTTTTCAATAAAGTGATTGCACCTTTTTAATCATCATTACAGGTTGCTAAAGTACTAAAGAGATAATTTAGGGATAAATTAAACCCAATTGCAATTTAAAACGTATAATTTGTAAACAATCAGAATGAATGATGATAATTACATAATGAAAAACATCTATAAAATCTTAATATTAAGTCTATTCTTTGTGCCTTTTTACACCTTCTCAGAGCAGAAAACAGCCTCAGTAACGCGAGAAAAATCCACTGGTTTTTTATATGGTGTTGGTATTAGCGTTAACAAAGAAATATACAAAGGTTATAGCTCACGTACGATGCCTCTCCCTTTGATTGGTTATAAAGGAGAAAATTTATCAATATTTGGACCTTTTGTAAGTTATAAGTTAAAAGAAGTTAATCATTTTACAGTGTCAGCGAAGCTATCACCGAGGTTTCAAGGGTTTGATGAATCTGACAGTTATATTTTCAAAGGCATGGAAAAAAGAAAGAGTTCTTTAGATGCGGGGGTTAGCGTCGATTATCAAAAAAATGATTGGAAGATTGGGCTTTCGTCGATGTTTGATGTGTTAAATAGATCGAATGGTTTTGAAATAAAGTCTAGTTTTGGCCGTGTTTACAAGTTTGGCTCCGTATTCCTTGAACCTTCTATCTCATTGAGTTTGTTAGATAAAAATCATGTTGATTATTATTATGGTGTATCAAAGTATGAAATTAATCAAGACAGAACTGTTTACAGCGGTAAAAGCGCATTTAATAAGAATGTCGGGCTTTCAATTGCTACACCTATTTTTTTTGGCGGATATACCCGCTTAAATCTCGAATACACTTGGTTTGATAAAAGTATTACGGACAGTCCTTTAGTTGAAGACAAGAGCAGTTTACAGTTGCTTTTCGTGTTTACGAAAAACTTCTAGCAGCACCAAAAAGCTATACTAAGTCGTAAGCATTTAATCCTTTTGTTGTAGTAAAACCATACTCACTGAGCCAGCTAATCGCTTTATCTTGGTCAGAAAATATTCGTCTCTCAAAGTTACTCCGTGTTTCAATTGTCATTTTATCGAGGTACATTTTTTTCATCATTGATTCATGAGCGACTTGCGCTGATTTTTCTAAACCATTTAAAATACAAAAAGCGGCTAAATCATCAACAACAGGGGCAATTTCAGGAACACTTATTTGCCAGTCATCTAAGAAGACTAAATGCGCCCATCTTGGTGTTTTTAACAATTTTACTTGCGCTATAAATGCTGCTGAAAAATTTTCTGCGCACTCTTTATTCCAAGAACCCGTTAAGCGCGCGATAATTATATTATTACTCACGTGTAATTTAAATTCACCATGAGGTGCAAAATAATGGGTCATTTGTAATCCAGCGTTATCCTAAAAGTTGTTTTTAGTTAGTATAGCGTATTTATTTCACCTTTCACCTTAGATGTTTGATATCCATACTGTTTGATAGGGCGTTAATACCAGTTCTTGTGTTAACTCTGTTATTTTTTCATGGGTAATGAGCTCAACCCAAGAGTCGGTAATAATTAAATTTAGCTCACTTAATGGCAATACAACAGGTTGGTCAGATATATTACTCACACAAAATACACTTTGTTTTCTGTCTTTACTTTGTCGCCAAAAACCAAACAGTTGTAGGCCTAAGTGCAACGTGAATTGCGTTGCATTTGGGTGAAAAGCTGATTGTTTAATTCTTATGTCTAATAAAGACTTTAGGGTTGAAAGTACTTTAGCGTGGTGTAAATCTTTATCAGCAAGAGCTTCTTCTAAAGCATCTACATGCCAGCGACGTCTGTTAATTGAACGATTGTGATGAGTGTTTGCTAGTTTTTGATAATCATTTTTTGTCCCCAGCATACTGTGTATGTAAATCCCAGGGATCCCCTCAAGCGCAAACATTATGGCGTGCGCACAAATAAAACGTTCAAAATTCCACTTATCCTTACCGTGCACCGTACCTTGCAATGCATCATAAAGTGCAATATTCATTTCATAGGCTTTTTGTTCACCGGTGTCTGAGGTACGCCATGATATTTTTCCACCAAAATTCTCTACCGTATGTACTAAGGTATCAAGTTCTCTTTCGCTTAATAAGCCTTCTGCTGGACGTAACCCAATACCGTCATGCGAAGCTATAAAGTTAAAATACATGGTGCCATCTTGCGAAGGTGGCATGCTCATAAGCCAACGTTTTAAGTATAAACAATTACCGGTTAGCAAGGTATTTAGCAACAGCGGCGGTAATGAAAAGTTATAGATCCCGTGGGCTTCGTTGGCATTACCAAAATAAGTGAGGTTCTGTGTGTTGGGAATATTGGTTTCAGTGATGATAATGGCGTGTTGTTCTGCTGATTCAATAAGGGTTCTGAGTAACCGGACGACTTCATGGGTTTGAGATAAGTTAATACTGGGTGTGCCGACGACTTTCCACAAAAAGGCGATGGCATCTAAACGAAAAATTTGTACTCCTGCATCAATATATTGCTTAATTATTGAGGTAAATGCCTTTAATACTTCAGGATTACGAAAGTCAAAATCAACTTGGTCGTGGCTAAAAGTGCACCAAACGAATTTCTTCCCCTTACCTGTCTCTACTTCTTTTAAAAGTGGAGATGTTCTCGGGCGAACAACGCCTGACAAGTTATCGTCAGGAAGTGCAGTAAAGAAAAAGTCACTACCTTGGCCTTCACCTTTAATAAAATTGTCAAACCAGGCACTGCGACTTGAACAATGGTTAATAACAAGATCAGACATCAAGCGATAATTTTTACTTATCTGCGTGATATCTTGCCATGCACCTAACGATTCGTTAACGGATGAATAATCGATAACAGAAAAACCATCGTCGGAACTATAAGGGAAAAAAGGTAAGATATGCACGCTATTAATTGTCTTGCTAAGCGTATTATCTACAAAGTTTTTTAAGGTTTTTAGTGGTGCTTCATCTGCCTTAATGATGCTGTCGCCATAGGTGATTAGAACAATATCTTCTTCTGACCAATGGTTTGTGAAAGGTTTTGCTATTACTGCCTTTCGAGATAGCGCCATGATATCAAGCAGGGATTGCGCAATATCATCAAACGACTGTTCAAGTGGAACATCATGATAAATAGTTGCAAGCTGCTGAACTAACTTATCTTTTAATGGTTGTTTTAACTGATTGACTGGCGTTGGCATAATGCACCTTTCTCTATAATGCTTGTCTAAATTCTTCATTGTCCAACTCTACCGCTTCTTTTAGTTGCGATAAAATATCAGGTATGGCGCTGACTACTCTATTCCAAGAAGGAATAAACGGTGTGTCCATGGGTTGATCTAAGAAAGTATTGCCGGCGGTTAGTATATTTTGTGCAAACATCTCAACCGCTTTTTCTTCATTATGGATATCCAGCTTAAGCCCATTCATCATCGCGTCGTTTCGATAAGTTTCGACATAATCTAAAGCAATTCGATAGTAAGTGGCTTTTAATGTTCTAAATTTTTCTGCAGTGAATGTCTCACCTTGAGTAGCAAGTTTACGAATAAAGGCTTTGCTGATATCAATCGACATTTTTGATAAACCACCATCAGTATTATCTAACGATAAATCTTGATGCTTATGATCGTACGTTGCGGCTATATCAACTTGGCATAAACGGTTAGGCGAATAGTTGCGATACATCTCTGATAACACGCCTATCTCAAGGCCCCAATCACTGGGAATACGAATATCGTTTAATACATCTCGACGGAAAGAAAACTCACCTGCTAAAGGATATAAAAAACTGTCCATGTATTCTAAATAGTCGCAATGACCAACTGTTTTTTTCAACGCTTTAATCAGTGGTGTTACTAGTAGACGAGATACACGGCCATTTATTTTCCCGCCCGCCACGCGCGCATAAAAACCTTTTGCAAACTCATAGTTAAACATTGGATTCGCCACTGGATATAGAAGCCTATCGAGTAATTCTCGTTCATAGGTCAAAATATCACAGTCGTGTAACGCAATAGATTCAGCTTTACCCGAAGCCAAAATATAGCCCATGCAATACCAAACATTTCGCCCTTTGCCTAACTCTTTTGGGGCTAGGCCAAGGGCTTGTAGTTTTTCATCTATCGCTTGTAATCTAGGCCCATCATTCCAAAGCACTCTATGGTGCTGTGGCAGTTGGCCAAAAAAAGTTAAGGCATGTTTGTATTGCTTGAGGTCGGCTCGGTCGAGGCCAATAACTATCTCAGACAAATACTCGACATCTTTAATTTTATTAATAATATCGGGTAAGGCTTCACCTTCTAATTCAGAAAACAATGAAGGTAAAATAAGCCCTAAAGGTCGTTTTTTAGAAAAGTCTAATAATTCAGCGGCCATATCTGCTGGTTCACGCTGTGCTAAATTATGTAACGTGGTTACGGTACCGTTTTGATAAAAATCAGCCATGGTTTACCTCTTTATTAATTGTATGTATTAGTTGAATGGGATAGTTGCTTTACTAAAAGTATCTGTATCGCTTCAGCCCAGCCTTGTGGGCCATATAATTGAGTACGAGTTGTTTTAAATTGACGGTATAACTTGGGGAAATTATGAACGGGTGAACGAATTTGTACCGCGATATCTGCGGCTTCTAACATTGGGCTGTCATTTTCTCCATCACCTAAGGCAATGGTCATAATTGCAGGGTTATTAGCATTTTCTCGATATTGTTCAGTGAGCCAGATCAGGGCTTGACCTTTATCACAGTAACCTCCGATATGAATGAATCTTCCGCCTTGAACAACATTCGCGCCTAAATTAAGCAGGTGATCTATAAACTTATTTTTAGTGGCGTCATCACCTAACCATTGAATAGGTTCACCATATTGTCTTTGTTTAGCACGTTGGGCCTCGGCTAAGGTTAACCCCGTTTCTTGGGATAACATTTCTAAAGACATCGTTGAAAAACTTCGATAATACTTTTTAAATTCATCAGTTTGTTCAGACAACAACGTTAGCCAATGCTGTCTTGGTAAACAAAATGATTTTACCCAATAGTTATCAATAATTACGGTGTCTGAGGGCTGTTTCGCAAAGGTATTGAGTGGTATATAAATCGCAGCGCCATTTTCTACAATAAAGGGGGTATTTAGCTTAAGTTTGCTGTTAATACTCTCTAATTCTGCAAGTGTTTTGCTGGTATTTAAAATAACGGGAATACTCGCTCGCTTCAATTGTTCAAGCGTTTGGATCGCTGCTGTCGATTGATAAGTGAAGTGATCCAGTAATGTGCCATCTAGATCACTAAAAATCAGTATTTTAAATGGGCTCATTGCTCATCCTTCACTGGTTTTTCAGTGATCTGACGAGCATAATTCAAGTAAAAAATTGCGTCAGCAGACTGTGATATGCTGGTACAGCTTTGCACACTTAACCTTTGAAAATATTGGGTGAAATTAAGTATTTCTTCTGGAGTCATCACTTTTGAATTTACTAAACCAATATTTCTGGCTTGTAATTTTTGCTCTTGTTCTAATCGCCATTTATAAACACAGTCAAATGATGGCGCTTGCAGTGCTAACCAAAAATCCATTTTTTTATATAAAGGGGCATAAGCTTTTTTGAGTTGTTCATTGACATAATTTCGCCATTGCCCATTTGCGTCATGTTGTAATTCAAGTTCATTAATAGGTGACTTTAATTGTGCTTCAGTTTGCGGTTTTACGCCCCAACACCAACCTTCTAATAAAATGATATCAACGGTTTTTTCAATGACTGTCCATTGTTCTTTGGGGAATGGTTCATCGGTCGCTTTATTGAATTTAGGAATGAGAAAATCGGTTTTTTGGGTATTTAATTGGTCAAGTACTTGTTCAAGCGCTAACACATCATGGGTCCCCGGAACGCCTCTCGTTGCTAATAGTGGATGCACATCATTAGCAAGCTTGTTGCGCTTATCACCGGTTAAATAAAAATCATCTAAAGACATGACAACAACATTCAGTTGGTACTTAGCAATTAAATACTCAGCAATAAAGTCGGTTAATGTCGACTTTCCACTACCTTGACAGCCATTAATGCCAACAAAGTATGGTGTGTTATTCTTTTTAAATTGTCGATATATCCGATCAGCAAGTGGTCGGTAATACTGCTTTACGGTGTGCCCAAATTCTTTAGGTAGTTTGTGTTGTGCAATAAAAGCTGAAAGCATAATTTTCACTGTAGATAAATACTCATATGTTTACAGTTCAAGTCTCATGCCACTTAAATTCAACTGAGCACTTGTTCGTTAGTCTTTTGTAAAATAATGATTATTTATTAAATAGGCAAAAATAAATATGCTTAAAGGATTTGATAAATGCACCAATCTAAGTAAACGCCCCATGATGGTGCGACAGCCAGTGAAAAATATCACTCGTTTACCATTCATTTTAAAACAATATTCTTTGAAATTTCTTGGGAGGTTAGAGGGAGAGGAGCATCTGTTATAAAGGGGGGGAGAAAAGAAATTCGGTAAGAAATAATAGCTTTGAGAGATTATTTCTTACCATTACTACAAAGTGACTATCGCTATTTTGAAGGCGTTAATTTATCTCTAAGTTCATTAAGTGCAGCAACTGAGAAACCATCATCATAAAAATAAAGCACGACACCTTCTTTGTCTAACAACAGAACTCTAGCGTTATTAGGTGCCTCATTACCGGTAAAAGCTTGCACTTTATCACCATCTTCGTAAACAGTGATCACTCCTTTCCAAAGGGGTTTTGGGATACCCGCACGCATACCATTATCAATAAATGTACTGAACATTCTTGGAAATAATCCCTGAATGGTAGGAAGCTCATAAACATCAACGTTAGTCTCTGTCATATCTAAACCAATTAGCCATCGATCGATATCAAACTGTGAGTTTTGTTTGTATCCGACGAGTAGCAAGGTAAAGTCTTTGTTAAAGTCTTCAGGTATCTTTACCGTATTTTCTTCTAATGTTTGTCCGGTAACAGAAGGAAAAGACATCCCGGTTACTGATTGATTTGCATATTTTGTGCTACAACCTGATGCTAGGCTGATGAACAATATAAATAAAAAAATGCGCATGTGTTATTGACTCGTTGATTATTAATTTAGTTAATGTTTTATACGTTAGAAATTAAACTTTAGCTCATTTTTTATCTTTTGATCTTAAAAAGTTAACTCTACGTATTATTATAAATATATAACCACAGATACTTAAGTGAAATTTACTGATGAGATTGGTATTAAGTTTATTAATGTTTTTTAGTGTCTATGCAAATAGTAACAACGGTAATGGATACGTTATTGCAAACGATAGTTTGAATAAAAAGGCTTATATGATTGATTTTTCAAAGCAAGAAAAGGGACTTTGGCAGGTAACCGATGACAATGTTATGGGAGGCTTCTCAAATGGAAATATGACTTTTGAAAAAGACCATGGCATTTTTAATGGCAATATCTCACTTGATAATAATGGAGGGTTTAGCTCTGTTTTCCGTGCTGTTGAAAATCTTCCTAAAGGTGCCGAAAATCTAGTTGTTGATGTAAAAGGTGATGGTCAGACTTATCAATTGAGACTGGTTATTTATGCTAATGGTTACCGTTTAGCTTACAAACATGACTTTAAAACGACAGCGAATAAGCGTGAAAAAATTATGCTCCCAATTGCTGATTTTAAAGCAACTTTTCGAGGAAGAATGATAAAAAGTGCGCCGATACTTAATTCTGCGGCTATTAGAGAAGTGGGATTTTTAATGACTAAAAAGGTAGCAGGTCAATTTTCATTATCGGTATTTGAACTCTCTTTTTTAAAAGAATAAATAATGACTAAGGTAAAGATGAATAAAGTTAACCCTAAAGCACTTATTAACAGCAAATGGACTAAAGTTGATATTGTTAACAAAGAAAAGCATTTTGTTATCACTAAAGTTGAGTTTGATGAAGACCAAATAGTGACCCACTGTATTATAGAAGCAGTGATGACCCACAATGAATACACCATAGATTGGCGTGATTTAAAAATAAGTGATAAATGGCTAGTAGGCTGGAAATAAATGATGAATCAAGCCTTTTTAGTTTCTAATATCAACTATTTGCTTATAGGTATTATGCAATAAACTCATGAATAGATTGTTTGATGTATGTTCGCCTTTTAGTTTCAAAAGAATGCCTGTTTTGACAAAGGTAAAGTGTTTCATTCACCGGTACTTTTAAATGGTGTATGTTAATTTTACTTTGGTCAGGGAAAGCATTTACAGCATGAAGTGGTAGCACAGTGAAGCCTAACTCACGGCTAACAGGCTCTAAAATCAAACTAATTTGATTAGAGAATCCTTTGTGCTCAAATTGACTGGTATGTTCAAATTCAGGATAGTTCTTACTCAGTAACTGTTGTGCATGATGTGCTGAGTCAGGGTGACTGATAAAACCGAGGGAAGTCAGTACTTGCCAATTTATGCGTTTTACACTACTCGCCGTTACTAAAACCAAAGGTTCAATCGCTATCTTTTCATTAAGTAAGAGAGGGCTACGGCTTAATTCGGTTAGTATGCCAAGGTCTATTTTACGTTCAATCAAGTCTTGCTCAATACGCTTATTCGGTGCAAAGGTGTAATCAATAACAAGTGCAGGAGAGTGTTGTTGTATATCGAGCATATAAGGGTATAACTTTAAGCCAACACTCCCTGGGGTACTGACCTTAATTATTCCAATAAAAGCATCGTCCTGTTTAATTGATGCTTCAATGTCTGCTGATGTTTTTAACAAAAATTGCCCACGTTGGCGTAACTTTATTCCCGCATCAGTCAGCGAGAAAGACTTCCCTTCCCGAGTCAATAATAATGTATCTAGTTGTGCCTCAAGTTTCTTTATATGTTGGCTTACGCCTGATTGTGTCATAAAAAGAATTTCTGCTGTCTGAGTAAAATGACCTACGTCAGCAAGTGTGCAAAATGTTTTTAACCACGTTAGGTTTATCATAACGAAATGTTCTTATTTTTGTTGCAAATAATAATTTTATATACTTTATAAAGTTTACAATACTGTGTCTATTCAATTTAACGAGGTAATAAAAATAAGCAAAGCATCCCCTAATTAGGAGGAAATTTAAAATAGCCTATATTGCCGCAGTTGTTGGTATTGGTGTTGAGTTATTTAAATTGTTGAGTATGAGAAAACAGGCGTTGTAACTTATTCTTTTAAGATCATCGTTTAAGATCATAATATAAACGTGGGCTAAAGCATGATTTTAGCTGGGACGTAATGCCTATTTTAAATATTCAACTACAATTAAACTTTCTGTAATGTTTTTTATATTTAAGGTTTATCAGTGAGCAAAGATCAACAATCAACAATGCTATCTCATAATAATTTATTACTAAAAGTTAAGATGTTAGCTGAAGTATTGACGAATGTTGGGGCGTGTATTTATACCAAAGATTTAAATGGTCATTACACCTACGTGAATCAAGCGGTACTTGATCTATTGAATGTGACCACTGCAGAAATTATTGGCTTTGACGATACCCATTTTTTTGATTTAGCGTTATCTCAACAACTCAGAGAAAATGACCAGAAGGTAATGAAAGAAGCGATTACGGTTAAGAGTGAAGAAACAAACTTTATAAGGTCATTAAAGGAAACGCGCATATATAAAACGGTTAAAAAGCCACTGTTTGATGATAATAATAACGTTATTGGTATGTGTGGTATATCAACAGATATAACAGAAGAAAAAAAGTTACAAAAAATAGTTAAATCTCAGGAAAAGTTACTTCATACGGTACTTGATAACGTAGATGCTTATATTTATATGAAAGACAATGAGAGAACATTCAAATATGTAAATAGCAAAGTAGCTGAATTATTTGGCACGACACCAGAAAATATTATCGGTAAAAAAGACATTGAAGTGTTGCCATTTGATGTCGCTGAACATTTTAATCACTCAGACCAAAAAGTATTTGATACTGGTATTAAGCTAACAATAGAAGAGACATCAGAAGACGAGCAAGGTAATTTACTTCACTATATCAGTACAAAAATCCCCTATCAACAGCAAGGAGAGTTACCGGCTTTAATTGGTTTTTCTACAGATGTAAGTGAGTTGTTTGCTTTAAAGGAACAATTTAAAAAACAAGCAAACACCGATTCATTGACTGAACTTTATAACCGTCGCTACTTTATAAAGCATGCTGAACGAGAGTTTCATCGTGCTAAAAGACACTTACGTATTTTATCTTTAATTTCCATTGATATTGATCATTTCAAAAGTATTAATGATGGTTATGGACATCCTGTAGGAGACAAAGTCTTAATTTCAGTAGCGCAATGTTTATTACCCTGTGTTCGACAAGAAGATATTCTAGCGCGAATGGGGGGGGAAGAGTTTTCAATATTACTGCCTGAAACTACCTTACAATCAGCAAAAGTTGTTGCTGAGAGAATTCGACTTAATCAGAGGAACTTGACTATAAATGGTCAGTGGCATCAAGCAATTAAAATAACAGTAAGCATTGGCGTCACTTGTATAACATTTGAAGATGACACCTTTGACGATTTTTTTACTCGTGCTGATAAAGCATTATATCAAGCGAAAGACAACGGTCGTGATCAGGTGTTTTGTTTGTAAGTAATATTGACTAACGAACCAGGTTAAGACAAAAACTGAGTATGAATTTCGGTATCAAATAAGTTTTTAATAAGTAGTGCGAACTCTTTAATAAATGTTTTTTGTTCATTTGTTACTGCGTTGTTTACAACACCAGAGAGTATCTCTTCAAGGTCATAAACAATGGCGTCAACTTCTCGAATAACCGTGTTACGCTGATTAAACGACAAAGCTTCATTCTGACTACAAATACTTATAATCTGCTCACTTAATTCTTGCTCAATAACGGCCATAACGGTGTCAGAACCAGAGGATGAAGACGGTGAGTTCTCGAACAAACTTAAGTGCTCTGTTAAGTATTCAATAATATGAATGTAACCTTCAGTATCTGTAACCATTAAAAAACACCTTAAAAAATGAAGATATACCATACCCTTTATAGAGGCGTTTAATCAAGACCATCAAGATCTCTTTATCTGAATTTATTATAGTTCCTACTTAACGAAAATAGACTGTCTTTATTAAAATCACCAAGATAAATATCTTTATCATGCCAATAAAACGATACATACAAGACAATAATGTCGAGATAGTGATATTTATCTATTAAAAAACAATTGGTTAGGTTTATTGGTGAAAGTTCAAAATCATTTGCGTAATAGGGGTTGTATTATTTCTATATTCAGGCAGAATTGAGTGATATTGTTATCTATTGTAACAATTTGTTCTAACATGCAAATATAAAATATAAACATAAAATAATAAATTTATAAGTCCAGAGAGAAACACTATGAGAAATAATATTTCAAAAACATTTAAACGCTCGATTGCAGCTGTCGCTGTAACAGCCGTTTTAGGTATGACATCAGCTTCAGCGGATGATTTAGTTGGTCGTATTAATGGCTCATCAACAGCTGGCGTTACAGTTAAAGCAGTTAACGTTGATACAGGTACACAACGTACAGTAAGTATCGATGAAGACGGTAGTTACCGTTTAGCAAAAATGCCTTCTGGTAATTACAAAATTACTGTTATGCAAAACGGTGTAGTTATTGCTGAAGATAATGCTCGCGCATCTTTAGGTAGAAACACGGTTACAAACTTCGATGTTGCCGCAACTGACGACACTGAAGTTATTCAAGTGGTTGGTTCTTCAATTGCTACTATCGATGTATCTTCTTCAGATGCTGGTTTAGTTGTTGGTGAAATTGAAATTGACCGTATGCCTATCGCACGTAACATCACTGCTGTTGCTTTATTAGCTCCGGGTGTTGTACAAGGTGATTCTGCCTTTGGTAACACAGCCTCTTTTGGTGGTGCATCTGTTGCAGAAAACGTTTGTTACATTAACGGCATGGAAGTAACTAATACTCGTCAAGGCTTAGGTTGTGGTGAATTACCGTTTGAATTTTATAAAGAATTCCAAGTTAAAACCGGTGGTTACTCAGCTAAATATGGTCGTGCTACAGGTGGCGCAATAAACGCGACTGCTAAAAGCGGTACGAACAACTGGGAATATGCAGCAACAGCTTCATTTACTCCTGATTCATTAAGATCTGAGTCTCAAATGTCTCGTGGCGATGGCGGCGTAGGCAAAGTATACCGTGATGCTTCAAATGATGAATTTGACACGACAGACTTTACATTCTCAGTTGGCGGCCCAATCATTGAAGATAAATTATTCTTCTATGCTTTAGTTAACCCACGTGATGTTTCAAGTGCTGTAACTTCTGGTGGTGGTCGTACGACTCCAGATGACGAATGGAGCACACGCGATGCTTCTGGTGGCGATAACATCTTTTGGGGCGCTACAATTGATTGGGATATTAGTGAAGATCATCGTTTAAGTTACTTCGGTTATTCAAACCGTAGTGATACTACTCTAGATATCTACGCATATGATCTTGAAAATAGCGTACTTGGCGCTCGTTCTGGTGGTTTCTTACAGAAACGTGGTGGCGATACGCATAGTCTTAGCTACACAGGTTACATTACAGATGATTTAATCGTTACTGCAATGGCTGGTCGTATCGAAACAGAATATGAAAACACACCTGATAACCTTCTTTGTCCTTCAGTAACTGATTCTCGTGATAATCCAACTGCAGTTTCTTGTGGACCTGGTGGCTCATTTGGCGCAAACAATGATGAGAACACTCAATTTGCATTAGATATTGAATATATCTTGGGCGACCATACAGTCACTGCAGGTTATGAATACCAAGAACGTGATTCTTCACGTATAAACCGTCCTATTACTGGTCACAGCTATACTTATTACACGTTAGAAGCTGGCGCTAACATTCAAGGTGATAACGGTGTTTTATACACTAACAACACTGGCGCTGAACAAGATATCGTTTCTGACCGTATTTTTGATGGTGGTGGTAGCTTTAATTCTGAAATCACAGCTTATTACATTCAGGACAAATGGCAGGTTACAGATAATTTAGTACTAAACCTTGGTTTACGTATTGATGAATTTGAAAACTGGGGTACTACAGGTAAATTGTTAACGTCATTCAAAACAGATGTTGCTCCACGTTTGGGCTTCAGCTGGGATCCAACAGGTGACGGAGAAAGCAAATTTTACGGTACTCTAGGACAATATTACTTACCCGTTGCGAATAACACAGTATACCGTGCTGCATCAGGTGTAAGTGATACGACTACGCATTACACATTCTCTCAGCCTGGTGCTGATGGTGCTCCAGAAGGTGCTGCTCCGGTAAGTGGTACAGTTGCTAACTCTCAAACAGTTGGTTCTGTTGCTACAATTCCAGAAAAAGATATATTCCAAGCTCAAGAAGCTGACCCGTTTTCAAAAATCGAGTATATTCTTGGTTATGAAACAATGCTAAATGAAGAGTTCACTTTAGCTATTAAAGGTACTTACCGTACTGTTGATACAGCGCTTGATGATTACTGTGGTGCTTTCTCTTGGCCTTACTGTGTATTACTTAACCCAGGTGAAGATTCTTCATGGTACAAAGATGGTTTCTACTACAATGGTAACGGCGATTTAACTGTTGAAGGTGATTTATTTGATGGTTCTCCTGATGCAGGTTCATTAACTACACATTCTAATGATTCGCAAATTATGCTTCCTGAAGCTAAAAACGAGTATTACGCTTTAGAAACTATTGTTAAATACAATACTGATTCATTAAGAATGACACTTAGCTACAGCTGGTCACACAGCTACGGTAACTTCGAAGGTGCTGTTAAATCTGATATCGGTCAAGCTGATGCAGGTATTACACAAGATTTCGATTTCCCAGCCTTAATGGATGGTGCAAATGGTAATCAAGCTAACGATCGTCGCCACGTATTCAAGTTATACGGTAGCTACAGCATTACTGATGACTGGATAGTTGGTTGGAACAGTACATTAGCAAGTGGTCGTCCATTATCAGCATTTGGTAAGAGTTACCCATCTGACAACCCTGATTTATTCGGTGGTTACGGTGATACATTCTACACTACTGATACTAACGGTACTGATGACGAAGCAGATGATGTAATTAATCGTTTACCTCGTGGTGCAGCTGGCGAAACTAGCTGGACATTTAAAGTTGATTTATCAAGTAGCTACGCGTTTGAAATTAACGGTATAGATATGGAAGCATCAATTGATATCTTTAACGTGTTTGATATTCAAACAGCGACTACACAGAATGAATTGTGGGAAACGTCTCCTGGTAATCAAAACCAATATTACGGTACTGATGCAACTTGGCAGACACCTCGTTATGTTCGTGTAGGATTTGAAGCACGCTTTTAATAGCGACTTTATTTCTTAGATAGAAAGTAAAAAGCCTCGTTTATCGGGGCTTTTTTATGTCTAATTGTTTTTGAATGTAAAATTGTATGATTATATTATTTTGAGTTTCAATTTATATTTGATTGTTAAAACATTCAGTTGAGTTGAATTCCATAATAAATAATTAAATAGATTAAACACGCGTTATTACATATCAACATTAGTTTAATACAACTTTTTTTCATTTTAGCGTCACTATTAATAAGACAACGCAATCTGTGTTGTCATAAATATTAATTTGGAGAGTTAAAATGAACTATAAAAATATAGTAGTAGCGACAATCATCACATTGGGTTTTTCAATATCAGCACAAGCTGCAAAAATAACAGCTATAGATAATAGTATTGAAACGAATTTATGTGTAACAGCAGCCACAGGTAATAGAGCCGCAATGTACAAATCGATAAAGTCTTCCGGATACTCTTCAAAATATGTAGCGAATAACATTGAATGTAATGGAAAAAATTTATTAAGCTTTGTTGAACATAACGGCAAAAATTCAGCAGCTATGCTGAAACTGTTAGATCGGACAAAGACTTCAGTTTCAATTACTGATTTAGCAAGCGTTAACTAAAAGAAAGGAACGTTGAATTATTAAGATGTATTACGAGGTGATCACAAGTGTGACATTTTAGCGAGCAGATCTTGTCATTCCTGCTCGCTATATCTAGCAAATATTATAATACAGATAAAATATGATAATATTTAACTGACGTTAGTACTTTCGAATATTTTATCTGCAGAAGCAGCAACAAAACCAGAATATAACTGCCCGTTCTCTAGAGGGTAGCGCTTAGCAAACTCATAAAAACAACTAGGGATTTCTACTTCACCGTCTGAAAATTTAACAAGCGCTTTATCAGCCATTGTTGAAGATTGCTCTAGTTTAACCGTCGAATCACCTTTAATTTCTCCGCCGGTGGTGTTTAATAAAAAACCGCCTGCTTTAACTGCTGCATTTACATCTTCGATATCCGTAAAGTTTGCTAGGTGATTTATGCTTACTGTAAAGTGGTTAGCACGATAGCCCCAGGCCGCAACCCATGCAGCATATTCACTTTCTGCTAACAAGGTTTGGTATTCTGCTTTACTGACTTGCCAATGCGTACCTGAGTACAAGAAGCGACTATCAGCAATGATGTCATCGTCTATAGCACTAACCATTTTTTCTATAATAGCCTGAACTTCAACAGAAAATTCTTTTACACGCAATTCACTAATGAAAACTTTAGGCAAGCTAGTATCGCTATGCTCAAAATGTTTTGCATTTAATTTTTTGCTTGAAAAGTCATACTCACCAGCATATTTATAACCTAGGTCAATCAAAATAGCCGCTAGTTTATCTAAATTGACTTTAGCGGTATCAAAGGTGCGGTAAGCAACATGATCGTTTATTAAGTCAGTACCCGAGCTTAGTAACTCATGAATCTTATGAGCTGAAGGGGTAACTTCAATATAATTCTGCCAGATATTAGTAAACAAGTCGGTAACTTGTTGGTGTTGGTTTGATATAGCATTAGTCATGTGAACATCCTTAGTATATTTAAATGGGTTACTAACGAATAGTTAAAGAATAGCGTTCATTTTTGGAAGATCAATTTGAATGCGAGTTACTGCTAACTATTCAAATGAATCGTTATATTTGATCTATATTTTTAAAAAAGCTGGGACGAAGCCCAGCTTTCAATATAGGGTTATTAGCGAGCATACTAAAACTTAACCTAGATACTTAAGCCAGGACTTAAAGTAGCGGGTAATGACACTTTAGGAGCTTCAACAGAAGCTACTGGGTATGCACAATAATCAGCAGCATAAAATGCGCTAGCTCTGTGATTACCACTAGCACCAATACCACCAAACGGTGCAGCACTGCTTGCGCCAGTAATTGGTTTGTTCCAATTAACGATGCCAGCACGTATTCTGCGGAAAAAGTGATTGTATAAATCTTCACTGTCACTTAACAAACCAGCAGATAAACCAAATGAAGTATTGTTTGCTTCATTGATCGCCGCGTCAAAATCGTCGTATCGGTAAACTTTTAATAAAGGACCAAAATGTTCGTCATCAGGCATTTCATTAATCGCGGTTACATCAAGTATACCCGGAGAAATAAAGCCAGTTCCGGCTTCCAAGTGTTTCATCTCAACTAATGAGTGAGCGCCTAAATCAAGTAACTGTTGCTGAGCAGCTACCAAGCTTAAAGCAGCTTTCTCAGAAATCATAGAACCGATAAAAGGTTGCTCTTCGTCATCATAATAGCCAATCTTAATTGTTTTAGTTGCTTCAATTAACTTAGCTATAATTGCATCGCCTTGCTCTCCCGTTTCAATGAATAAACGCCTTGAACAAGTACAGCGTTGACCAGTTGTTACAAAAGCTGATTGAATAATATCGTGTACAACCGCTTTTACATCACTAATGTCTTTAACGATTAATGGGTTGTTTCCACCCATTTCTAACGCTAAGATTTTACCTGGCTGGCCGCCAAATTGCTCATGTAATAAGTGACCGGTGTTTGAACTACCGGTGAAAAACAAGCCATCAATTTGTGGATGAGAAGCAAGCGCTTTACCTGTTTCGACTTCACCTTGTACAAGGTTAATTACGCCATTAGGTAAACCTGCTTGTAGCCAAAGTTTTAACGTTTCTTCAGCAACTTTCGGCGTTAATTCACTTGGTTTAAATACAACCGTATTGCCCGCTATTAAAGCGGGAACAATGTGGCCATTAGGTAAATGACCAGGAAAGTTATAAGGACCAAAAATAGCGACAACACCATGTGGCTTATGACGGATCATTGCTTTTGCACCTGGCATTGGGTTTTCAACAGTGCCAGTACGCTCATTGTTAGCTTTAACAGAAATGGCTATTTTACCCATCATTGCGCCAACTTCAGTGCGCGTTTCCCAAAGGGGCTTGCCTGTTTCTTGTGCAATCGTAATCGCTAAACTTTCTTTGTTTTCACCTAACAAAACAGCAAACTTTTCTGCAATAGCAATACGTGCCTCTAAGCTCATATCTGCCCAAGACTCAAATGCCGTTCTAGCACTTTTTACCGCGGTATCAACTTGTTCTTTAGAAGCAGATTGACCCTGCCAAATAACTTCGTTTTTAGCGGGATTTAACGAGCTAACATCGTGGCCTAAACCTACTTGCCATTGACCATTAATTAATTGTATTGCTTGTGACATTTTTCTGTCCTTATACTTTGCGACGTCATCATGTGATTGAAAATCCCATGATGAACTCATGATTACTTTACTACTATCAGTTAAGCGAAATTCAAGCCCTGCTTAAAAGAATAAAGTTTAGTTTAATTACGTACTAAGCGTACAAAATCACCTTCATTTACTTGTAGTGCTTCTGCGATATCACTAGGGATCACGACTTGCTCTGCTGTTGCTCTTAACGATATTTTCGCTTGAACAGCTCTAAAACCTGCAACTTTCGTGTTACAGATAATAAAGTTAACCGTGTCATCAGTATCACCGATAATCACTTGATATTTTCCACTATTACGTATGGTTTTTACTTTCGCTGTTTGTGCTTCAACGGTTGGACCGCCATCAAAAATATCAACATAACCTCGACGTGAAAAACCTTCAGCTTCTAATAAACGTAGTGCTGGTAACGTTTTTGGATGAACTTCGTTAATAACTTTTTGGGCATCTTTACTTAATAAGTTGACATAAATAGGATGCTTTGGCATTAATTCAGCGATAAATACTTTTTTACCAATACCGGTTAGGTAATCGGCAGTAGGAAAGTCCATTGAGAAGAAATGTTCTTCTAACCAGTTCCAAAAAGGAGAACGACCTTCCTCGTCTGAAATGCCACGCATTTCAGCGATAACTGTTTCAGCAAAGCGTTCTTGATGCTCAGCCATAAACAAAAAACGACAACGAGACAAGAAACGTCCATTTTTGTTTTTACGATGACTTTCACCTAAAAACAATGTACATATTTCAGATGCACCTGTGTAGTCATTACACAGTGATAATGTTTCTACGGTATTATAAATGCCTAACTCACGAGAGTTATGAACAACTTTACCTAAATGATAATGGTAAAAAGCGTCTTCTAAACCTACCGCTGCTTCAATACCACTCGTGCCAACAACTTTACCCGTGTCAGTATCTTCCATTACAAACAAATAGCCTTCGCTAGATGGGTGCGACACTTCTTTATTGAAAGAAACTTCAGAGTGAGCGATACGTTGCTTTAATAAGCCTTCATTGACCGGCAGTGATGTAAAACCGTGTCCTGATTCTATCGCAATACGATGTAAAGAGTCATAATCGCTTGCTTGAATAGGGCGTATAATAATCATAGAAAAATCTCATTTTTTACAAAGAAAAAGAAATTGTGGCTACTCTTAAAGAATAATCACAATTTCAACGGTGTAATTGTTTTATTAAATTAAATTAACAATGACTATATTGCTAATTTAGCAACGGCTTTTTCAAAACGTGCTAAACCTTCAACGATATCAGCATCTGGGATAACTAAAGACGGGGCAAAACGAATAATGCTTGCGCCAGCAACTAAAGTCATAACACCTTCAGTCAATGCCGCGTTTAAAAAGTCTTTTGCTTTACCTTGATATGCATCAGTTAATACAGCACCAATTAATAAACCTTTACCACGAATTTCTTTAAAAACGTTGTATTTAGCATTAATTGCATTTAAGCCATCAACATAGATTTTTGCTTTTTCTTTTACACCATTTAAAACTTCTGGTGTATTAACTGTGTCAAATGCAGCTTCAGCTACAGCACAGGCTAAAGGATTACCGCCATAAGTACTGCCGTGAGTACCTATTTTAAGGTGCTTAGCAATCTCAGTTGTTGTTATCATTGCGCCGATAGGAAAACCGCCACCTAATGCTTTTGCTGTGGTTAAAATGTCAGGTACAACGTTTAAGCCCATGTAAGCATATAAGTCGCCAGTACGGCCAACACCTGTTTGTACTTCATCAAAAATAAGTAAAGCGTTATGTTGATCACAAAGCGCACGAACACCTTCGATAAAATCTTGTGTAGGAGAGACTAAACCGCCTTCACCTTGTAATGGTTCAATCATTACTGCACACGTTTTGTCAGACATAATGGCTTTAAGTGCTTCAAGATCGTTGTAATCAACGTGATCAATGTCGCCTGGCTTAGGTCCGAATCCATCAGAGTAAGCAACTTGTCCACCAACAGTAACCGTAAAGAAAGTACGGCCGTGGAAACCTTGTTTAAAAGCGATGATTTGTGTTTTACCTGCACCATGAACGTCAAGTGCCCAACGACGTGCCAATTTTAGTGCGGCTTCGTTTGCTTCAGCACCTGAGTTTGCAAAGTAAACTTTATTTGCAAAAGTATTATCAACGATTTTTTTAGCTAAACGTAAGGCAGGTTCGTTAGTCATTACATTTGATAAATGCCAAATTTTATCTGCTTGGTCTTTTAATGCACCAACTAATGCAGGATGACAATGGCCTAAACAGTTAACAGCAATTCCGCCAGCAAAATCAATGAATTCACGATCTTGTTGATCCCATACTCGAGAGCCTTTACCACGTACAGGGATAACCGTTGATGGTGCATAGTTCGGTACCATAACGTCATCAAATAATTCACGGCCTACAGGAAAATGGTTAGTCATTGTTTACTCCTCAAGTGATTAAACACTGCTGTGCAGTGCATATTGGCATTACTGCTGAATAATTCAGCACATAAAAACCTTATATTAGTTTATATTTCAGCAGACAAAAAAGGATGAAGCTAGAAATTAGGTGCTCAGTATGACAGAGAAAACAGGCATTGTCTTGCTCCAAGTGACCGCAAGCCTTTTAAAATTGGGGCTTGTCGGGTTTTATTCAGTATAGGTGCATAACTATATAAAGAGAGTTTAAAGAGCTTGTTGACGTAATTGCTCGTTAGGTCGCTGACTAAGTGCCTTATTAACAATAGGAAGAATTTTAATAAATAATCAAAAATTATTTAAAATTTAATTTTATGTGATCAATATCACTTTTCTTTAATAAACTGATCTCTTGAGGCGTAATACGCACTGACGTTAAGAGTAGCTTAGCTTCGTCATTACTGATCAACTCATCTTTAGCTAAGCTTCTAAATGCCACATAAGCCTTCGCTTTAGTAACAATTTGCGCTAAAGGGCACATTTTTTCAAGTGTTTCTGTATAAGCAAGATCAAATATAGCTTCAGTGATCCGTAATCGGTCAAGGCGCATTAATTCAACTAAATCTGCTGATATTTTACTGCTGCGCGTAATGAGCTGTTCAAGTAATAAATCAGGAGAAGCATCAAAGTTAACTAAGGTATCGTGAAGTTTTTTATCTTTATTATCGTAAGCTGTTTTTAATTCTGCGGTGTGTAATTCACTATAGGTTGTCAAAAAACAACGAGACACAGCAATTAAGCCTAAATGACTAAACATACCCGCAGCAAAAGCTGTAAATTCATCCATACCCTCTTTTTTGGCTAATACAGAGGACGACATCGCGATGGCTAAACTGTCATTCCAAAGCTTTCTTTTCATTAAGGAATAGGGCGCTGTGCTACTGGGCAACCAATGCTTAAGCATAAAGGTAGGCATGACTAACTTTAAGTTGTCTAAGCCTATGTAACTTAGCGCTAAGCTTGCGTCAGATACTTGCACATTAGCACGCTTACGATATTGAGGTTTGTTGACTAAGTTTATAAGTTCATCAGCTAACCAAGGTAGCGACTTTGCTAAAGGAATGATGCGGTTAATTGATGCAGCACGCACCGACAGTATTTCCATGATATTAGGGGCGGCATCTTCAATTTTTAATATATTGTTGTAGAGGTTTTCTTTGTTATCAAACTTCTTATTCACTTCTGCCGTGACATGAGCAAAAAATTTTGACATAACTTGGTCAGTAAAAAAACTTTCACCGTGTGCTCGAATTATTTTATTTTTTTTGGCTTCTTCTTCAACAGCAAGTAACTCTCGGCGTCGATTAGATTGTTCACTATTTTGCTGGCTAGCAATAGCAACTTTGCCACTTTGTTGTTCAGCAAACTCTTTGCTGATCATTAAGCTCATAGCTCTTCGGTATATTGGGGCGACTAAGTCGTTGTTTTCAAATATCTGCATGAGCGTAAATAATGTTTTCCAATAAAGTTGAAGTTAAGTTTTTTGTCGGCGATATGATCAAAAGTATGAGTGATAACGGATGAGATTACTCATCTTATTTAAATTTTTACTGAAAGCGACTGAGAAAGTTATCCAGTAACATCATCCCTTGTTCAGTTAGAATTGACTCAGGATGGAATTGTACGCTAGCAATGGGTAATTTTTTGTGCTCTAAAGCCATAATTTCATCATTTTTACCATTTTCATCACAGCTCCAAGCCGTAACTTCGAGACATTCAGGTAAGGTCTCTTTATTAACAATTAATGAATGATAGCGAGTCACCGTCAGTGGGTTATTTAATTGGTGAAATAATCCCTTTTCGACATGCTTTATTTTACTTGTCTTACCATGCATCACTTTACGTGCTTTATCAATGGTTGCACCATAATGTTGTGCAATACACTGGTGCCCCAAGCAAACACCTAAGAGAGGTACTTTTCCTGCAAAGTGTTTAACGATATCTAATGACAAACCTGCTTCATTGGGTGAGCAAGGACCTGGCGAAATAACAATATACTGAGGCGACAATGCCTTAATTTCAGTTAACGTTATTTGGTCATTACGGGCAACCACGACTTCTTGTCCTAATGCTTGGAAATAATGTACTAAATTAAATGTAAAAGAGTCGTAATTGTCGAGCATTAATAACAAAATAATCCCTTGAATAGGAAGGCTATAAACGCGGTTATTCTAATCGCTCGCCATAGACAATTCATTATATATTTATGGTTTAGCGCTTGACGCTTGTTTTTGCTGGTTTTTTAATACTCTTTCAAGGAGTATTTTGTCTCTATGTACTGAAATGTATTGATGCATATGAGGTAAAAACGGCCATCTAACTAATACAACGTCTGCGTTATTTACATTCGTTAAGTATTCACATCCATGTGTCCATAACGTAAATCCTGTACATTCAAGGCTGTTACTTTTGTAACAGCCTTGAATTTAAGTAAGGCTAAACGCAAGCTTTAGAACTTAGTTGCAACTTGTATCCATAATTTATGGGTATCATTACTTAACTCATCAGCACTGTAGCTTGCAAATTTAATCAGTAAATCGTAGTCCTTTTTAAGGGAGTACGCAGCGATTAAGTCTACCTCTGTTCCGTAATCGATATGACCTTCATTTGAAGCAAGGTCGTGAAATGTTGCCGCTAACTTAACACCATTCAAGGTTGTTTTTACCGTAATGTAAGTATCTTCAACGCCATTAGCCATCCCTGTGCTACTACCTGTACCTAAGAACTTATCTGCAAATCCTTGGAATTTATGTAATGTAGCAAAAGGTGTACTAAAAGCTGCTTTACCCTCATCGCTGCCTAAAACTTCTAAACCACCTAAAAGCGTAATCTTACCCAACTCTGTGCCTATTTCAGCATTGTAATAACTTGCATCGTAGCTTAGCGGGTTGTCGCCAGCGTCACTTTGTGTTGCAGCGCTTAAGTTAACTTTTATCGCGCCAAAGTTACCTTGATAAAGTGCGCCATAAGTGTTTGAAGACATGGCATGTGCTTTGTTGAAATCTAATACGTAGGCAAATGCTGAAAGTGTATGCGCTTTATTGATTTTGTAGCCCGCATTTGCAAAGTGGAAGGCTCCAGAAAGATTGTTCGATTTTTTACTATTCTCTTCAAAAATACGATTAGCGTTGTGAACAAAACTATAATCTAATGAAACTGCATCGTTTACCGCATATTGAATGCGGTATCCATCATAGGTTTGCTCGTTTTGACGCCAGCCTACACCCCCTATAAAACGCTGGTTGTTATGTAAAATACGTTGACGACCCGCAGTAAGTTTTACTTTTTGAGTATTGAATTGTAAAAATGCTTGGTTAACGTCAGTTCCTTCGGGGTCTATAACAATAGAGTCAGAGCCGTTGTAGCTATTTGTTAAGTCGTTATAGTTATCTATAACGGCTGTTACGTTGTCAACTTCAAGGCCTATTGACCAATGCTTATAATCGCCTGTTTGCAGTGTCAAACGAGACTTTATGGTTAACGCTGCGGCCTCTATATCTGAAGCGCCATTTACGCCATCTTCATCAACCCCTTCGTAGCGAGCACGAAAGCTAATGCCGACTTTACTATCCGCAAGTGCTTTTTTTATTTCTGAATTGAACGAGGTATCGTCTGCTATTGCAAAAGGTGCCGAGATAATAGCGCTAGTCATTAAAGCGAGTGACAATTTTGTTTTAATAAACTTCATCATTTATATCCTGTGTATTTCATTCTTGAATTTTTTGTGAATACCTCTTGGCGTTGCTATGCCAAGAAGTCGCATTGAACGGGAGGGTTAATATTGTTAATATTTTCTATTTTATTTGAAATAATTGATGAGCAGAGTTTGTCACCTTGCCAATAGGGAAAGTTTGATTCATATCAAGTTGTTATTTTTTGGGGGAACACCGCTGTTTCATTGTTGATTTACATCAAACAGTAGAGCGATAGTCATAGGTGGATAGTCGTAGAATGGTAAAGATTTTATAAAGATGAATTTTTTATGATGAAATATATCAAGGCATTGCATTTATGGCTTAACTTACCGTACTTGTTAAGCCATTTAGCTGGCGTGTTATCGCTTTGCTAACACTAAATCAGATTGCGGAACAGAACTACAGGCCAATACAAAGCCTTGTTCTTTATCTGCATCGCTTAATCCATCATTCGCTAACTGTTTCACTTCGCCACTTTTTAGCTTTATCTTACAACGACCACACATGCCGCCTCGACATGAATAAGGTAAGAGCATACCTGCTGCTTCACCTTGATCTAAAATAGAGTCTTTGGTGTTACCGATAACGTTTTTGTTCCATGAGTCAAAGTGTAAATTCACTTTCCTTTTGGGCTTTTTTTTCAGCACTTTATTCGCAGCTAAATCGGGAGAAGATTTTGTCTCGGCAGTTTTCTTTGCTGGGTGAGGTATAAATAGAGGGGAAGACTGCTTCTTTAAAATAACTATTTCATCACCTTGCTTAATACTTCCCTGATTTAGGGCAATTAAATTTTGTCCAAACATAACGTCACCGCTGGCGACTTGTCGGTAATTTTTTAAAGTGGTCAGGGGGTCTTGCTGTGGATGCTTTTCTGCATTCTTAGGATCAACTGTGGTAAATATACAGCGAGAACAAGGCTTAGATATTTCAAATTCTACTTCGCCAATGCGAATATGTTGCCAAGTGTCTTCAGCAAAAGCATCACAATGGTCAACAACAAGATTAGGGCGAAATTGCGACATACTAACGCTTTGATTTAGCTGCAGAGACATTTTACGATTTAAATCATCAAGAGAAGCTTGCGAAAGAAGTAAAAGAGGATAACCGTCAGCAAAAGCCACTTGCTTGTGGCTATTACGAACATAACGCTGCGACTGCTCACCAAAATAAAGTAGCTGAGAAGGTTTATTTAAATACTGGCTAAACCATAAATCATAATTCTTATGACCATACTGCGCCTTTATACCGTCGTCCCATACGCTAATGTCTTTATAAACTTTTGATAACATATGATAAGAGATGTGCAGTGCTGGCATGTCTGGAGCGGTTAAAATTAACCCCTGCTCAGATAAATTAACCTTAATAAGGCAAAGTGTTGGTTCAGTACGAGCGGTTATAAACAGCCCACTTGGGTCTGTTAGAACAAAGCGTCGGTCGAAACTTAAGCCAAAATCGTCAACCCAACTATTAGACAAAGAAATGCCAGCAGCTGATTTTATAGGGTATATATGAAGAGATTGTAATGAAGGTGATTGCACAACGCGTCCTTTATTTTATTATGACTATGCATACTTACTAAATTAACACGGTATTGCAATGCCTTTTTTGTTTCTGATCAGGTATATTGTCAGGCATTATTTTGAACTTATTTTTATTACTGGTTGGCAACGCAATAGCAGAGCACCAGCGCTTTAACGGACATTATATGCATATTCACATTTTAGGTATTTGCGGCACATTTATGGGTGGTATCGCGGCAATAGCAAAACAACTTGGTCATCGTGTTTCAGGTTGTGACGCTAATGTTTATCCGCCAATGAGTACACAGCTCGAACAATTAGGGATTGAATTAAAACCAGGCTATTTAATAGAACATTTAAACGATGAACCTGATTTAGTGATCGTTGGTAATGCCATGGCTCGCGGTAACGTGATGGTCGAGTATGTACTCGATAGAAACATTCCTTATACCTCAGGCCCACAATGGTTATTAGAACATGTCTTAAAAGACCGCTGGGTAGTAGCTATTTCAGGTACGCATGGCAAAACGACAACCAGTTCTATGGTCGCTTGGATTTTAGAATACGCTAACATGAAACCTGGCTTTTTAATCGGTGGTGTTCCACAAAACTTTGATTGTTCTGCACGCTTAGGCGATGCGCCATTTTTTGTTATTGAAGCCGATGAATACGATACCGCTTTTTTTGATAAACGCTCTAAGTTTGTTCATTATCGTCCACGTACTTTGGTGATTAATAATATGGAGTTTGATCACGCTGATATTTTTAATGACTTGTCAGATATTCAACGCCAGTTTCATCATCTTATTCGAATGGTTCCTAGTAACGGCTTAGTGTTGTCACCAAAAAATGAATCGGCCATTACTGAAACGTTAGCGCAAGGTTGTTGGACTCCTACAGAATTTAGTGTTGAACATAGCGCTCGCCAAGAAGGCTGGCATGCAGAAAAACTTATTGTTGATGGCAGCGCGTTTATTGTGCGTTTCAAAGGTGAAATTCAAGGCACAGTAAAATGGAACTTAATTGGCGACTTTAATATCGACAATGGTTTAATGGCTATTGCTGCCGCTAGACATGCTGGTGTTCCTAGCCATGTTGCGATTGATGCACTGGCTGAATTTATTAATACCAAACGACGTTTAGAGTTGCGTGGTGAAGTACAGCAAGTGCGCGTTTTTGACGATTTTGCGCACCACCCAACGGCTATCGCTAAAACACTGGCTGGGGTGCGATCTAATGTCAGCGCTAATGGTGAAGGCGATCAATCTTGTCGGATAATTGCCGTGTTAGAGCCAAGGTCAAACACCATGAAATCAGGTGTACATAAAGACACACTTGCTACCTCATTAGCACAAGCTGATGTTGTGTATTTGTTTCAAGGTGAGCAAGTGAAATGGTCGGTGAATACCCTTATTCAAGATTGTGAGCAGCCGTGCTTTGTTGAAACGAACATTAACGCTTTAGTCAGTCATATTGTTGAAAACTCTCAAGCACGCGATACCATTGTTGTAATGAGTAACGGTGGTTTTGGTGATATTCACAATAAATTATTAATAGCATTGGAAAAAAAGGGTAAACATGCACGAGTTTAGAGAAAAAATAACGGTCGCTATTACGGGGGCTTCTGGTGCGCCGTATGCATTACGACTTATCGAGTGTTTAGTGGCCGCGAATGTACAAATTTATGTACTATGTTCAAGCGCAGCTCGGGTTGTTCTTGATACAGAAGTTGGCGTTAAAATACCGGGCTCTCCTGATGGCGCAACTCAATTTCTGAGTGAAAAATTTAAAGCAAGGCCTTCACAAATCACTGTTTTTGGCAAAGAACAATGGTTCTCACCAGTGGCTTCAGGCTCTGCAGCCCCTAAAAAGATGATTGTTTGTCCTTGTTCAACAGGCACATTAGCGGCTATTACCCTAGGCATGAGTGACAACTTGATTGAGCGTGCAGCCGATGTTGTTATTAAAGAAAGAGGACAGTTGATTTTAGTGGTACGAGAATCACCTTTTTCTACTATACACTTACAAAATATGCTGACACTTTCACAAATGGGTGTAACCATAATGCCAGCAGCGCCTGGGTTTTATCATCATCCTCAGTCAATTAATGACTTAATCGATTTCATGGTAGGAAGAATGTTAGACCATTTAAGCATTGAGCAATCTATTATACCGCGCTGGGGTTATCAGGTTTAATGGTTTTTGCCAGGCAATACATTCTTACCTTCAATTTTACAATTGGGATCTATTTCCTTGCGGTGAATATCGCAAGGAGCGGGTTTAGCGTTAATAATAATCTCTTGTCGTCCGTCGCTCATCGACACCGAACCACAAGAAAATAAAAAGAGTATCAGTAAAGTAGACAATAACTTTTGCATATTTTTGATCTAGAATCCTGTGTGAAATCAGTATAAGTTATTTAAATAAGTTAGAACAGTTCTCAGGTGAGGCTGTCATTAACGTAACTGTTTTACCACTTCGCACTTTTACACAACTTACTGATTCAGGAATTTTTTTCTTTTGAATGACATCAAATTCACCTTGGATAGCCGAATTTAGATGGTACTGAAAAGCATCATTACTCCCCTCAAATAAGGCGGTAAATAACCCAAAAACTAATGCCCCAGCAATGGTCCCTGCAATCATATCTTCATGGTTACCGTCAAGCTCGCCTAATAAGCCAATGCCAGCACCGGTAATGATACCTGTTTTGACCTCTGAAGATAAAGTTACCGGCGTAACCGACGCAATAGTCGCATAAAATTCTTTAATTATTTGGTGTTGGTCTGCTCGGTCAACCCCATGGCTTGCACATCCGGTTAACAGTAAAGCGCTAAGTAATAATCTTTTCATAGTATTTTCTCAATAATTTAGTGCGCATATAAAAGGAGGGCGCAAGTGGTTACGACAAGATTTTACCGATAGTTACAAGCCAAAAGTATGTAAAAATTGTGTGTTAATTGTTCACGGTGACTTACATGATTTTACATTTTCAAAAAAATTAGAGGTAATGCGTTAATAGGATATTGCTTATGCCAAGGTTGGCTGGAAAGCACCTGAAAAATTCATTACATTGATGAGTGAGATAAAACCCAGTTTTTGCCAGCAAGGTTATCTAAATCATGCTGAACTTATTAATAAAATACTCAAATGGGATGAATGGCATTATAGTTTAAATACCTCACCTAAAATCGTTGTATTAGATAAACGCACCCAGCGATGGCGCTCTGAAAGTAATGCTGGTAAATCTTCTGGGTTAATGGACTGGGAGTCATTATCAGCCCTACAACAAGTGTTAATTAATGAGCCTAATATTATCATGGTCTCTTCGGCGCCTATTTATGGGGCTAAGTTGATTGAAACTATTCAGCGTATTTTTACTTTTTGGGGAAAGCCTTTAGCAGTAGATGCTGAAAACTGGATGGCACACTCTGGCACAGCTAATGTGATGTTAAATATTTTTAGACACAATAAAACACCGCTTAATTTCATTATTCTCTCAGGGAATGTGCACTATTCTTTTGTTTATGAAGTGACTCACCGTTTTCGTCGTAACAGCTCAAAATATTACAAGTCACCTGTAGCGGTTTAAAAAATTAATTTCCGACCAATTTATTACATACCTTAGAAAGGCTAAATAAATATTTGTATGCGACTTATTTCACCGCTTAACTGGTTTACAAAAGAAAGTGGATGAAGAACCGTGTGAGAATGTCTAATTATACGGACTCAGCTAACGACGTAACTTTATTTAATGGAGTGGTATTGGCTTGTTAGCCGTAAGCGAAGATAACCAAACCAACTTGAACTCAATATTGGCTAGTTATTGGTTGGTTGTTGATTAGTTATTGATTAGTTGGTACTTTATATTCAGTTTAGACATAAACGTTAATGTAAAATGGAATTTACCCAATGGCTATTTATCAAAGAACCTTTATAGTAGGATTACTTTTTTTACTCGTCTCGTGCAGTCCAACAAAACATAGCGAAGCCTTGCAGGCATACCAGCAAGCTAAGCAAGAACTCAACCTCATTCACTCAATTACTGCATTAAAAAAACTGGTTCAACTAAAGCCTTCAGAATACCAAGCCGAATTAACGCTTGCCGAAAAAGCGCAAGGTAAATTAATAGCGGCACAAGTTCACCTTGCTCAGGGCGATTACTATTTAGCTTATCTGTTAAGTCATGATTCTCATCAGTACTTTCCCAGTACCGAAAATAAAAAAGTATTAATACAAACGGCTAAAAAGTTAGTGCCAATAATAAAAATAATGCAATTTATTAGCGAATCATTTAATAGTCTGCCAACAGATCTACCTGAAATTTATCAGGAATGCCTTAATCGACCTGTTGATGAATGGGACTTAATAAAGGTTAATAGCGTGACCAACCAGTTAACGCAAAGTAAAGCCAAATTAACCAAAGCGTTAAGTCGAATAAACAGCAGTAACCTCGATTCAATACTACCAACAGAGTTTGCATTACAGCGTGGAATTAAAGCACAACTTACGCTCATTGAGCGCGAGAGAGATTATCTACCTAAGCTCGCTAAGCACCTAAGTGCAAAGTTACTGATAGATTTAAATAAATCATTAACGGATAACACCATCGAACTGTTATCTATGTTTGACTCTGAAATGGCAAAAAGTAATAGCCAAGCCACCTTTATTGGCGCTAGAACAAGCTACTCGCCCTATAAAAATCTAGTAGTTAACCTTTCTTTAGCGACAAACTTAGCTTCAGGTGATCGCCATGCAAGTTGGTACCAAGCATGGCAAACTATGGAGAATGAAGTACTTGACCCACAAGGTTTATTTTTAAATTATCCTCTTCAAGCAGAGCGAAGAAGTAAAAATATAAACCGTCATATCAATGTTAATGTTACTGAACCTTTACAGGTGAAGGTCGAAGTTATTGATATTAATGATTTTTATTTACGCTACCCAGCCGTCAATGCACTGACCAAAAAGTTAGTAATTGATAAAGTTATTTTATTATAAATATAAGTTATTCATAAATTATAGAGGAGTTACCTTAATGCACGTTTTTCTAAAACTAGTTACCTTTAGTTGTTTTTTACTCTTTCCCATGCTTGCTTTTTCAGCCGCTGAGGAAGTCGTACTGCCTCCTATTCTTGACTACTACCCTAATTGTGAATACCAAGTCATTAAAGAAACGAGTGTTATTGGTATGGTTAAAGGGCAGGAATTGGCTAAAACGACCAAGAGATTGTTAAATCAATTACAACAAAAAGCGATAGATGCTGGCGCCAATGGTGTCATTATCATGGATAAAAAAATAGAAGAACTTGACGTTTTAGATGAAAAGGGCGAGCAACAACAAATACGTTTTTTTGCTAAGCTAATTGTACAGTGTAAACAGGAAGAAATAGCCTATAAAATGGGCTCTCCAAATGCCATCCATCAAAAATTTACCGCATATAATCATGAAGGTGTTAAAGCAAAAAGTATGATGACTTTCAAATTGGCTTCTTCTGACTCTAGAGTTGGCCGGCCTAAAGTAATCAATACTGAGATATCTTTGGCTAACGGTCTTTATGGCGTAAAATTAGGCGATAGCTATCAACAAGTCATCAAAAAATTTGGTGAGCCTAATGTGCAACTAACCTTGCTGGCTGATGAGTTGATTATAGGTTACGGAAGACACCATTGGTTGCACTTTCAATTGGATAAATTAGTAAAGGTACAAAGTACTTTGCCATATTTATCAGCCAGTATTTTGAATAAAATTCCCTTACTTGATTTTTTTGATGCCAATGCTTGGAAGATCAACAATAAGGTCGGTCAACAAGCACTTTTAGAAGACGTTTATCCTGAATTAGCGTTAGATAAGCCTTTAAATGAAAAGAATCAATTAGTCTTAAATAGCCAAGACAAGGTGCTAATACTAAATTTTATTGCCAGTAAAAATTCTCATACCAATGAAAAAAAATATACGTTGGGTGGCTTCTCTATGGAGCGAAGCAACTACAAAGAAAGTCTTATGCTGCCTTTTGATGATCAAGTGATTCAAAACGAGGCCATTACACAGGCGTATTTAGCCTTAGTATCAAACAAAGACATAAACGTTAATAAGCTTGCAGAGCAACTTGGTGAAGTTAAAGGGCGGATAGTATTGCAAAGAGGGGGCACTATGCATCTTTATAACCAACATTTAATGTTAAAGGTAAACGCTACTGAACTTGTTGAAATTCATTTGTTGGAAGAAGTTTTTATAAATGATAACGCTAATTCAAATTCAAAAGCTGTTTGGGCTTTGGGGGATTTTATTCAAGGGGGATCATTTGAACAACTTCAAAAGTCTTTTCCTGACGATGCCTATGAAAGTAATTATGGTATCGAAATACCGTCGGTAGGGTATTCGTTATTTTTGCTGTTTGATGATTATAATAATCGAAAGCCGTTATATGAAGCGGTAATTAGCGTATATTAATTACAGTCTACAATGAGTAGTTAAAAATCAACATTCGCTAATTTCACGGAGGTTATGTTTTAGTAAGTTCAGTGAAATTAGCTGCAGCGATTAGTCGCTAATATAGCAAGTTACCCAAGTAACTTGCCTAAACCTTGTGTTAACACTTGTTTTGCTTGTTGTCCTTGCTCAGTGTCTAAGTAACCTTGAGCACTAGATATAAAGCTGCTAATCATTTCAGGTTTTAAACCTAATGCTTCAAATTGTTTTTTCACATCATTAACTGCTTTTAATGAATCACTGTATTGTGCAGCTTTATCAAGTAAACCACCTAAACCTTCACCCGAGCTAAGTTTGCTAATATCAGGCATTTGACTAACAAGCCCATCAACACCCGGTAGTGATGTAGCAAGCTGACTAAACTGTTCAGTAGACACATTGTCTTTGACATAATTAAAAATAGCACCCATGCCACCAGAGGCTTGATCAGCATTAACATTTAATGAACTAGTTAATAGGCTAACTAAACCGTCGGTGCTAGGCGCTTTAACACTTTGCTCTTTAGCTTCACTTAAACCCACAAAGTTTTTTAAGCTATCAAGCCAGCTTGTTTCTTCTGCCATAGCCGAAGTACTTAATGTTGAAATAGTTAATAATATGATAAGTTTTTTCATAAGAATTTCCGTAATGATTAATAGTTATTATTTAGTTAATTAATTGTACAGTATATAAAACATTAATAGGATCAATGTTTACTATAAATTGAAGGTAGTCAACGGCTATAGCAACTTTTAAAAGATTATTAGGCATTCTACAGATATATTTTTTACAGGGTGTTACTGATAATCTAACCATGCTCTTAAAAATATCGAGCAAGCCAGCCCTTGGCTTTGTAAGCGAAGTTTCACTGAAAGTTGAATATAAGGTCAGCAGAGATAATACCTTGTATAACTAACCTTATATTATCAATGTATTGGTATTTTTAGTTGCTGAATATATATATGCTGTGTGGGGAGTAAATAAATCAAAGGTTGTAATTTAATGTTTAAAAAACTGTTGTTGCTACTTATCGTTATTAGTTTAACCAGTTGTAAAAGTACAGCCAATCTTGCCTCACTTCGCAGTGCCGAAACATTTATTAAACAAATAAAATCTGAAGACCCAGACCTCATTGCTATTGCTCAACAAGCGGTTAAAACAAATAAACTTATTCTACAAGATGTTAACAATATCAAGGCGTTGTTTGAAGAATTAACGAAACAGATTAACGAAGTTTGGGGCGAAGATAAGCCAAAAATACCTAACAATAAAAAGCTTGTTAAATATACCAACAACTACAAAGCGCGTGCCATTGTTGATTTTGAAAAAGGAACAATCTTAATCGAAACTTTAGCTGATAAGTCTTACGCTAAAACGCTGAATAATTTACAGCAAGCAATAGTAACAACTTTATTATCGACATCTGATCCTCAAAAAACTGATATATTTTCAAGCGACGCACCACTGTTATCAGGGCAACCTTACTTATACCAACAAGTGGTTGACCGAGACAACAAGCCGATTAAATACCAATGGCGCGCGAATCGATTCTCTGAGTATTTAACCGAATTTAAATTACAAAAATACAAAATAAATAAAAAACAAATTTATGCGGTTAGCATCAAAATGGTTGAAAAACATCAACACCTGCGTGAACAAAAATACAGTGTTCATGTACTGGCAGCCGCTAAACGTTATCAAATATCACCGCAACTTATATACGGTATTATTGAAACTGAAAGTAGCTTTAATCCATTTGCGGTAAGTACCGCTAATGCCTATGGCTTAATGCAAGTTGTGCCTAAAACAGCCGGCGCTGATGTTTTTCAACGCATTAAGAAGAAAAAGGGTATGCCAACCAAGCAGCAGCTATTTGATCCCGCGTTTAACATTGATATTGGCTCAGCCTACTTACACATACTCAACAACAATTATTTAAAAGCCGTAAAAAATGTAACCAGCCGACACTACTCTATTATTTCAGCTTACAATGGTGGCGCGGGTAACGTATTAAAAACGTTTCATGGTAATCGCAAAACAGCAATGAGAGTGCTCAATGCCAAGTTGCCTAAAGATGTTTACTATTTACTGACAAAAAAACACCCAAAAGCTGAATCTCGCCATTATTTAGAGAAGGTAACGAAGGCTGAAAAAACCTATTTATAAATAAGTGGTATTTTGAATACTATCGACTATTGAAACGCCAAAGGTATATAGCCTAAACACGAGAAATATTAATAGGTTATTTTAGGCAATAAAAAAGCCTTACAAAGTGTAAGGCTTGAATTGCTCGCTGTAGGTCTAGTTTATACTAGCTTCTTTTTAATTATTTCTTTTATTATTATTATTTTTATTTTGTGTACTTCTTTAACGCGGGGCAATTTATAGCAAAGCAAAAAAGCTAACGCAACAACTTTAATAGAGCATTTATACCACGATTTTTTTCGTACAAGTCACTTTTGTTACAATAAATTACACTTGTTAAAAATAAGTAACTGATAACGCATTGCTTATTACTCGTATAAGGTAATAAGCTTATATTATTACTGCTAAGAATTGATTTAGAACATAGACCAAAAAAATTGCTAATGATAGAATGCGCGCATATAAAAATGGGAAGATACTTCATGACTGAATTAAAAAACGATACTTACTTACGCGCGCTTTTGCGTCAGCCTGTAGATTACACACCCGTATGGATGATGAGACAAGCAGGGCGTTACTTACCTGAATACCGCGAAGTTCGCAAAAATGCGGGCGATTTTATGTCGGTATGTCGTGATGCTGATCTTGCCTGTGAAGTTACCATTCAGCCGTTACGTCGCTTTCCGCTTGATGCTGCGATTCTATTTAGTGATATTTTAACCATTCCTGATGCGATGGGCTTGGGTTTGTACTTCGAAACTGGGGAAGGACCAAAGTTTGAGCGTCCTATTACTTGTAAAGCCGACGTAGAAAAAATTGGTATTCCAGATCCTGAAGTAGAACTACAGTATGTAATGAATGCGGTGCGTACTATCCGTAAAGAATTGAAAGGTGAAGTTCCTCTTATTGGTTTTTCTGGTAGCCCATGGACATTAGCGACTTACATGATTGAAGGCGGTAGTTCAAAAGCGTTCACAAAAATCAAAAAAATGATGTTTGCTGAGCCAAAAACATTACACATGTTACTAGACAAATTAGCTGATTCTGTTATTTCTTATTTAAATGCACAAATTGCTGCTGGCGCACAATCAGTTATGGTTTTTGATACCTGGGGCGGCGTATTGTCTCCACGTGATTATCAAGAGTTTTCATTACAGTATATGGCAAAAATTGTTGACGGTTTAACTCGTCATAATGAAGGTCGTAAAGTCCCTGTAACCTTGTTTACCAAAAATGGCGGTATGTGGTTAGAGTCTATCGCGGCAACAGGCTGTGACGCTGTGGCGCTTGATTGGACCATAGATATTGAAAATGCAAAAGCACGTATTGGCGATAAAGTTGCTTTGCAAGGTAATATGGACCCTTCAATGCTTTACGCCCCCTTACCGCGTATTGAACAAGAAGTTGACAAAATTCTTGCAGGCTTTGGTGAAGGCGGTACTGGGCATGTATTCAATTTAGGTCATGGTATTCACCCCGATGTGGATCCAGAGCATGCGGGTCACTTTATAGAATCAGTACACCGCTTAAGTAAACCTTATCATAAGTAATTTATTAAAAGTTAAGCAATAAATTGTAAAGGAGCTTTATGCTCCTTTACTGCAACTATGCAAATAAAATGTTAATGTTTTCTTTCGTTTAGTGGATATTTTACCCAAATATAGTCATTATGATTAATAATTCTATTATCTTCATTTCAAATGGATTGTATGGCAGACCCTTTAAGTAATGAACGTGATAATCGTAACGAGAGCGATAACTTGTTAGCAAAGGAAACGACTGCTTTGCTTGTCAAATATCGCAAGCTAGAAGACCGCTATACAGCACTTTTTAAACTAAACCAGTTATCACATGACTGTGCTGATTTAAGCATGTTCTATGGTCAAGTTCATCAATCTATAGCTTCGGTGATGAGAGCTGAAAATTTTTATATTGCGCTTTATGATCAAACCTTTTCCACCTTAGAGTTTGTTTACGATATTGATGAAAAAGACGATTTTCCTTTGGGGAAGTCGCCCCTAGCCGCTTTTGCAGGTTCTATGACTTGCTATGTTATTGAAACAGCTAAATCATTATTAGCGACTCCTGAGGTTGTTGCTGAATTAGTGGCTAAGAATGCAATTAAACGTATGGGCTCTGACAGTACCGACTGGCTTGGTGTTCCCTTACTGAACGATGGTGTTGTTATTGGAGTTATGGCGGTACAGAGTTATTCTGAGAAAATTCGTTACTTGGTAGACGACCTTGAGTTGATGGAGTTTACCGCTCAGCATATTGTTACCGCGATGACTCGCTTAAAAGATCATGAGCGTTTACAAAATGCAGTAAATTCACGCACTCGTGAACTTATGAAGCAAATCAGAGAGCGAGAAAAATCAGAGCTATTGCAAGAGTCACTTTTTAAAATATCAGAATTAACCAATGATGCTACGCTCCACATTGATCAGTTTTATTCCATGGTTCATAACATTGTTGGCCAGTTAATAAACGCTCAAAACTTTTATATCACTAAATATGATCAAAATTCCAAAACACTTTCTTTTGTTTATTACTTAGATCAAAACTCTACTAATGCCGATGTTGACTCTCAGCCAAGAATATTAGGGAATGGTTTTACCGAGTACATTATTCGTACCGGTGAAACACAATTACTTAATTATCAGCAAATGCATGCTTTATATGAGCAAGGTGAGGCTAAAGAACCACAAGGCGAAACTAAATCTTGGCTGGGTGTGCCATTAATACATTCTGGTGTTGTACTTGGAGCAATGGTCTTACAAAGTTATAATTTAGCGACCACATTCACAGAGCAAGATGCAGAACTATTAAAGTTTGTTTCTCAACATGTTGCTTCGGCGATTAATCGACGTGACATATTAGAATTTGAACGACAATCGCATCTACTTCTTGAGCAGCAAGTTAAGCTAAGAACGGTCGCATTAGAAGACGAAATAAAGCAAAGAAAAAAGGCTGAAGAGAAGTTACAACATACGGCGTCACACGATATCTTAACAGGCTTACCAAATCGCACGCTGTTTATTAACTTATTGAATCATGCCATTGCTTGTCATAAACGAAAAGCTAAGATGAAATTTGCGGTGTTATTTTTAGATCTTGACCGCTTTAAAGTGGTTAATGATAGCTTAGGTCACCATGCCGGTGATTTGCTTTTACAAAAAATCGCCAAAGATTTAAAAATACTGGTTCGAGACAAAGACACCGTGGCTCGGTTAGGCGGTGATGAGTTTGTTATTTTAATTGAAGATTTAGATTCTAATAATGAAGCTTATGAAATCGCTCAGCGTATTACTGACTTTTTAGCCACTCCTTTTCTTATCGAAAACCAAAATATTTTTATTGGTACAAGTATTGGTGTGTTATTTAATCATGAACGTTATAACAGCGCTGATATTATGCTTAGAGATGCTGATACCGCAATGTACCATGCAAAAAATAAAGGCAAAGGCCGCTATGAAGTTTTCGACTCTAGTATGCAGAAAAAAGTTCAACATGCATTGGAATTGGAAACTGATATTCGTAATGGTATAGAAAACAGTGAATTTTCACCTTACTTTCAGCCGATTGTTGATTTAAAAACTGAAGCGGTTGTTGGCTTTGAAGCTCTAGCCCGTTGGCAGAGTACGAAACGTGGCTTTGTTTATCCTAATGATTTTATTCCCCTTGCCGAAGAAACTAATTTAGTGATGGCGATTGACTTTCTGATCCTAGAGAAGTCTTGTTTACAGTTAAAGCAATGGGAAAAAATGTGTGGTCGCGATGACTTGTACGTTAGTTGTAACTTATACGGTGATCATTTTTTTAGTGTAACGTTATCGGCAGATATTGAAGAAATAATTCAACGTGTTGGCATTAAACCTCAGCAATTAAGAGTTGAGTTAACCGAACGTGCTTTACTCGAAAATAGTGACATAGTGCTAAACAATATGAATGCACTAAAAACATTAGGCGTGAAAATTTTACTTGATGATTTTGGTACGGGTTATTCAAGTTTAAGTTACTTACATCGTTTTCCGATTGACGTGCTAAAAATTGATCGTTCGTTCATTAATAATGTACACGAGCATGATAATCATCAGGCGATCATAAAAACCATTATAGATTTAGCAACCAATTTACAAATGGGAACGGTAGGCGAGGGCATTGAAAACTTAGCTGACGCCGAACTTTTAACGGCTATGGGCTGTCGCTTTGGACAGGGTTATTATTATGCTAAACCTATGCCGGCGGCTGAAACAGAGGCATATTTGCTGAAGTAGTTGCTCTATTATTAAAATAAAATGGCGTTATTTCATTAGGAATAACGCCATTTTTAGCATGGGGTTTATGATCTTTAGTTAATAGCGCTTTAACGAATAACTTTATGTCTATACTGGCGTTTTATTTTTACAATCATTATAGTGATATAAATATATCGAGCCCGTCTAAAATATCTTAAAATTTAATTAATAATATGAAGAAGCCAATGAAATTTAAATTAATAGCCAGTGCAAGTTTATTAAGTATCGCGTTTTTATCTGCGTGTGGACAAAACAATGAAGCAACAAGATCAGTTGCTGAAAAAATGCCACAAGTAAATGAAAATAATATAAAAGCCCACATAGAATTTTTAGCTGATGATACTTTATTAGGGCGAGATACTGGTAGTGAAGGCTACCAAATAGCCGCTAATTATGTAAAGTCATACTTTAAGCAGTTAGGCTTAACCCCAATGGGGGAACGTGAAGGATTTGAACAAAAAGTAACCTTCAGAAAAGCATTCCTTGAAGAAAATAGCGCTGAGCTTTCTATTATTAATGCTTCAGGTACCGTTGAGTTAGCCTTTAAAGATGCTTTTATTATGTCAGGCGATAGTATCGTCACAGATGCCAGCATTACGGCTGAAACTGTTTTTGTTGGTTACGGCATTGTTTCTGAAGAATTTGGTTATAACGATTACGAAGATATTGATGTTGAGGGTAAAGTTGTTGTTGTTTTAACAGGACGCCCTGATGATCTACCGTCAGAAGAAGGTGCTCACATCGGCTCTAGCAGTGAAAAAATTCAACATGCGGTTAACAATGGAGCCGTTGGTTTTATTACTATTCATACCCCTAAACGTGATGCAGTAAGAACTTTTGCTAAAAGCGCATCTTATGCGGATGCTCCACGTTTAAGCTGGTTAAACAAAGAGGGCATGCCTTTTGGTAAACATCCCGAAATGAAAGGAGGTGCTTATTTAAGTTCAGAGTATGCCCAAGCCTTATTTGAAGGAGCAGAACGTACACTAGAAGCGTTACTTAGCGACGATACTAATAATATTGCTATTAAAGGTTTCGCTTTGAAATCAAGTGTTAAAATGGCGAATAAAAGTCGCCATGAAGAAATTACCAGCCCTAATCTTATTGCTGTTATTGAAGGAAGTGACCCTGTACTAAAAGACGAATATGTGGTCTTCAGTGCTCACCTTGATCACATTGGTATTAGCAGTCATGGAGACGAAGAAGATAAAATTAACAATGGCGCGTTAGACAATGCATCAGGCGTTTCAATTTTGCTAGAAACAGCCCGCTTATTATCGAGCATGCCTGAAAAACCAAAACGTTCTATTTTATTTGTTGTAGTTACAGGTGAAGAAAAGGGGCTACTAGGGTCTAGCTATTTTGCAACAAACCCAACGGTACCTTCGTCTCAAATGGTTGCGAACGTTAACTTAGATATGCCATTAATCTTATACCCATTTGCTGATATTATTGCTTTCGGTTCAACACATTCAAGTTTAGGTCCTATCGTTGCGAGTGCCGCAGAAAAAATTAATTTGTCGCTAAGTGATGATCCAATGCCAGAGCAGGCGTTATTTACGCGCAGCGATCACTACAGCTTTGTCAAAGCAGGTATTCCATCAGTCTTTTTAATGACAGGCTTTAAATCTAAAGATCCTGAAATTGATGGCGGTGCAGTATTTGGTGACTTCCTTAAAAATCATTATCATCAACATAGTGATGAAATAACCTTACCTATTCGTTACGATGCCGCTGCAAGCTTTGCAGAGGTTAATATGATGATAGGTTTAGAAATTGCTAATGGTGATAAACGTCCAACGTGGAACCAAGGCGACTTTTTTGGAAAAACTTTCGCTCAGTAAAATGCGTCAGTAAAAAAGATAAAACGTAGTGATGAAGATCACTGCGTTTTTTTTGTTTTCTGCTTTTAACTAAAAAGCTACACTATAAACATGACTCGATAAAAAATATTGATACCCACCATGGATGCTCACCAATACGCTTTACAAGCTAATGGCTCTTTTGCTCTTCCCGACGCTTGTTTCAAAATTAAAGGATTAATGGAGAATGAAGACTCTACGATTGAAGATTTTGCCAATGTAATTAGTGTCGACCCTTCAATGACTTCTCGTTTATTACAAATTGCTAATAGTGCTATTTATAGTTTTCCTGGCGAAATTAGCACTATCTCACGTGCCATCACAATTATTGGCACACAAGCCATTTATAACATGATGCTAGTGGATGTTGCGGCGACAGCCTTTAAACACTTTTCAAATCAGGCGATTGATTTAAAACGTTTTTGGCGGATGAGCATTTTTTGTGGTTTGGCGACTAAAAATTTAGCGATTAAGGCTGGGATCCGTGATATTGAGCGGCTTTTTGTCGCCGGACTTCTACAAAATTTTGGTGAATTGATTGTTGCAAAAATAACGCCTGAAATTGCTCAACAATGTGAAAAATATTCACCCGAGCAATTGCCTTGGGTATTGCAAAAACAAGCGTTGGGTTTTACTTATACCGATATATCTGCCGAGTTATTAAAAATATGGCAAATACCTGAAAAAATAATTTTACCTATTCGCCACTTTAACGAAGCGAAAAAAATTCAAATTAATAAAGATGTAAAAGTGCTTTATTTAGCCTCTCGTTTAGCATTAGTTGATAGCCATCCCGATGTGTTCGATTATGATGAAAGTATTGATGAAAGCTTATGTCAGAATTTAAATATTTCTAGTGATGACTTAGCTCAGGCGGTTGAATTTGCATCAGAAGAGGCGGAAAATATTCTCACCATCATCAATGGTGGACTTTTCTCAAAATAGAGGGATACGATTTGTGGAAGGGGCTATAGATGAGTTCTTGTTGAAATCATGAAATTTATAAGGTGATTTTACAGCTCTGTTTCTAGGTGCAACCATATTTATACACTTAATTACTAATACCTTCGTTCTAAAACAAGACATTAATTATAAAGCCTGCTAGCATCAGGCAATTCTTTTTTCGTATAGTTAATAAACTGTACAAAATATGCCCTACAAATAATTATAATTAAGGACATTTATGAGCGCATCTAGAGAGCAGTTTAGCTCTAAACTCGGATTTATTTTAGCCGCAGCAGGTTCTGCTGTTGGCATTGGTAACTTAGTCGGCTTTCCTGTGAATGCTGCTAAAAATGGGGGTGGTGCATTTTTAATTATGTACGCATTATTCGTATTTTTAATTTGTTTACCGGTAATGATTGCCGAAATGGCCGTTGGCCGTAAAACACAAAAAGAACCTGTTGGTGCCTATAAAGAACTCAGTGGTGGTAGTAGAGGTTGGGGAATCGCTGGGATCTTTGGTGTGCTTACGCCATTTATGATCGCTGTTTTCTATATGGTGTTAACTGTATGGCTTTTCGGTTATCTCGCGTTAACATTATCGGGTCAATTAGATTATTTAGCCAGCGGTAAGGGCTTTAGTGAATTTATTAATAGTTCCTATTTATTTGTGGCTATGGTTGCTGTTGCCGCCATTATAAACTTCATTTTAGTTGCCGGTGTAAAAGAGGGCATAGAAAAAGCAGCCAAAATACTGATGCCAGCATTGTTCGTTATGCTGTTAATCATGGTGGTTTATGTACTAAGCCTTGATAACGCTATGGCTGGTGTGAAATTTTTTATTATTCCTGATTTTGATAAAATAACGCCATCAGTCATTAACGGCGCCTTGTCGCAAGCGTTCTTTTCGCTATCGTTAGGTATGGGTATATTAATTACTTACGGTTCATATATTAATAATAAAACTGATATTGTTAATTCTGCAAAATTAGTAGCTTTAACTGATACTGCGGTTGCCTTTACTGCAGGCTTAATGATTTTACCTGCGGTATTTTCATTCAACCCTAATGTCAATCCAGCAGAGTTAAGTGACAGTTCTGTATCATTGATTTTTACTTTTTTACCTAAAATATTTTTAGCATTACAAACCTCAATTGGCTACTTTGGTGCAAGTGCCGTCGCTGCATTTTTCTTCCTTTTAGTGTTTTTTGCTGCTATTACATCATTAGTTTCAATTATTGAAGTACCGGTTTCTTATTTAGTCACAGAAAAAAAGCATAGTCGTAAAAAAGCCTTATCAATTTTAATGATTTTAGGTGGTGTATTAACTGTATTTGCTATGGTTTCATTTGGTATGGTGTCGTTCTTTACTGAATTTACAACGTATGCTGGCGGTTCACGTTCATTCTTTGATGTGGTTTATGATATTTTCTACGATACAATTTTACCGTTAAATGGCTTTCTTTTATGTATGTTTGTAAGTTATCGCTGGAAAAAACATAACCTTTCAGACGAACTAGCTATTGGCAACGATAACTATAAAGGTTCTTGGGTAGAGAAGTATGTTAACTTCTCGTTAGGTACTTTTATACCATTCATTGTCTTATGTATTTTCTTAAATACTGTTGCGCAAAAATTCTTTGCCTACAACATTTTTGCTTCGTAGTATGATGAGGTAATGTAAAGGAACAAACGATTTAACCAAAAGCCGCATAATTTGTTATTATGCGGCTTTATTTTATCTTTTAAACAATATAGTTATGACACTAAACCTTCAAGATCACCTTAAAACTTCGCTACAGTCTATTGAAAAACTCAGTAGTTTAACTGATTGCCAACGATTATTTCATGGTAGAGGTCATACTTATCCTGAGTTATCTCACGTCAATGTTGACTGGTTTTCGCCTGTTGTGCTCATTACACTTTACCAAGAGGTTGATGAAGCTTGGTTGAATGAACAAGTGACGGTGATAAAGCAGTTGATCCCAAACTGCCAATCGATTCAAGTACAATACCGTAGCCGAAAGTTTGCTCCTAGCGAAGTATTATGGGGAGAAGATATCACGGAATTAAATGCGCAAGAACATGGCCTTAAATATCATATTAGCTTAGGTAAAGCACAAAATTCTGGGCTTTTTCTTGATATGGGCAATGGCCGAGATTGGGTGAAAAATCATAGTGAAGGGAGGAACGTCTTAAATCTATTCGCTTATACTTGTGCCTTTTCTATTGCCGCTATTGCAGGGGGTGCTCGGCAAGTTGTTAATATTGATATGAGTAAAAGCTCTTTATCTAAAGGGCGTGAAAATCATAAACTTAATAAACAAGATGCGAGCAAGGTAAAATATGAAGGTGTTGATATTTTTAAATCGTACAATCGATTGAAAAAAAATGGCCCTTACGATTTATTGATTTGCGATCCTCCTTCATTTCAAAAGGGCAGTGTAAATATTGAGCGAGATTACAAGAAAATCATTAAACGCTTGCCTGAGTTAATGGCAAATAATAGTGATGTAGTGCTCTGTTTAAACTCTCCTGACTTAAGTGAGGATTTCTTATTAGCTGAAGTTGCTAGAGAGTGCCCTCAGTGCCAATTTCAGCATCGAATTGATAACCCCAAGGTATTCGTTGAAGCTGAAGCAGGTAAGGGCTTGAAAGTGCTCTATTTTCGCTACGTGGAAATGTGCTAAATAAATTGTATCTAGTTAATCACTATACGAGCAGCAAGTAGTATCAAAAAGCTGCCCGTTACTTTGTCAACAATATGGCTGTTCTCACGTAATTTATTAATGATATTACCGCGTGATAGTGTAAAAGTTACTAAGCAATACCATAAAGCATCAATGCTTCCTACTGTCGCTGTCATTATCATTTTTTGCTCACTGCTCGCGTCTTCTCCTAAAAACTGGCTAAATAGGGCGAGAAAGAAAATAGCGAGTTTTGGGTTTAAAAAAGCGATTAAAAATCCATCACGCCAACCTTTTACTGATGCGTTATTTAGTGAGTTTTCTTGAGAAAATACGTGGTCATTTTTTTTGCTTAATAAGGCTTTTACGCCTAAATAAAGTAAAAATGCTGCTCCGGCATATTGAATAATACTGAATATCAAAGGAGATTTAACGATTATAACTGCTATACCTGTTGCCGTTATTGCTGCATAAAGCGCAACACCTAAACCATGGCTAATAGCCGTGGCATAACCTTGTGGTGTTCCTCCAGACAAAGTGTTTTTGATGACTAATGCCAAGCTTGGGCCGGGAGATAAAGCGCCCATCATACAAATGACGACAAAAGATAACCATAAGTGAAATTCCATTAATTATTATTCTCTTTTTATAGGGGGCGATAGTCAGTTTTATAAATTTTACTGAATGAGTGTTAGCTCACGAATGCGTAAGAAGCTCGCAAATTTTGGCACACCTCGCGCGGTTTTACCAATGTATTTGTAAGTGACCGTACTACCAATAGCGGGTGGTCTTTCACGTTGCTTATCAGTAAAGCCACTACCAATCTTAAAGGTGAGACCTGAAGGCATTTTTACTTTTAACGAACCCATTTTATTTTTGTATTTCCCCTTACCTTTAATATGCGCAATAACGATAGCTTCAGCATCATCATGTTGTTTTAGCTTCATTAAATCATGACTTCTACCAACTTTGTAGTAGGCTGCTTGGTGATGCAGCATTAACCCCTCCCCGCCTATGTTGACGATATTCGCTAGTCGTTGGTGCAATAAGACGATTGAATTTATTTTTTCTTGTTTTATTGTCTGCCAATAATGGCTGGACGTTGATGCGATTAAATTATTCATCTGAGTAATACGCTGACTAAAAGTACCTGCATGTTTGGGTAAGTCAAAAACCATAAAGCGTATTTTATGCCAACAACTCATTTTATTTTTTGGTGCAGGCTGATGTTTTCTGACACAGCTGCTAATTTTTTCAAACTCGCCACGGTTGCTCCATAGTTCACCATCAAGGTGTATTTTGGGCCAACCTAGGGTAAACCACTCCGGTGCGTGAATGAGGTTACCTCCACGAGTGAATAAATTTTTACCATTCCAGTAACCACGAATACCATCGAGCTTTTCGCTAACAAAGTATTCATTAATACTGATAGGATTTTTCATGTCAGTTTTATAGGGTGTTGCGAGTTGAATTTTGGGTAATTCATTTGCATAGCACTGTGCCAAAAGCATGCAGCAAGCCAATAAATATAAAAACCTTACTGTAAACGAGTGCAACATTGAACGTCCTTGCTCATTTTAGATAAAACTGAGTATAGAACGTATTTGTCACTTTGTTAGTGTGATGTTAATTTTATGTACTATTATGTTAAGTGCCCTAGTATTGATTCAAGGAGGAACCGTGAAGAGTGTTTATTTTCAAATTTTTTTTGTTGGCATCATGTTAACTTTTTCTTATGAAAGTTATGCGGGGAAAAAAGAATGTCAATCTTATGCAGATAAATTGCGTAATGTTCAGTCACAACAAAGGCAAGGCCATGGCTTAAAACGCAGTGAAAAATTAAATAAACAAGAGAAAGTGGCGCGGAAAAAATGGTGGCAGTGCGAACGAGGTCTGTTAAAAAAGGTAAAAAGTAACCATAAAAAAAAGCAAAGAAATATTGCAATAAATATCCATCAGCCGTTATCAGCCACTTTCTCAAGAGATGTTAAAAAGGGCAGTAGTAAACCCTTTCAAACGTCAGCTCCCGTTGTAATAAAATCTCGTTATCAAGGTAAAAAATTGCAAGCATGGCTGAAATATTATCAACAGCCGAAAAAGTGTTTACGGCCTAAGACTACCCGTCAGTTTGCTTATTGCGTAGAAAACAGAAGAACACAGCAGTTGGCGTTTGAGAAAGGTGACACCACTATTATTGTTAAGTAACATCATTCTATCGAAATATTATTTCAGGTATTGCGCTTTTTTATCGTTGTAATGGCTAACAAGTGTATCAATAGTTGCTTGTTCATAATCTCTTAAGCCACTGAGTAGCATGTGCTTTTTACCATGACCGATAACTTCACCATTAGCCACTAAATCAAAAGGTAGTGTCGCTTTACCGCGTTTTCCATCAATAAGTAAACTGGGCGTTGTTAATTGCAATTGTATGTCAACAAAATCAAGTTTATCTAAATGAATAAACATGTTCTCGTACATCACCATTGGCCGTGTCGGATTGATCATTACACTGTTTTCAAACATTAATTTTACTAAAATATGTGGAAATGTATGGCCTGAAAACTCAACGTAGGCGCGGATCAATGCATTGATCGATTGGCTATTCGTTGTACATTCACCAGAGGCTTCTATTTTCATGTACTCTTTAGCATTATCATCGGTAACACAGGCTGATTCGACAATTTTCTCTGGAAAATCTAGTTTAAGACCATCAGTAACCATGCCCGAAAAAGTAAACCCCATGTTTTGTGATAAACCTGATTTTTCTAGTACCACTGAAAAAAGTAAGTCACCGGGTACACAAAAACGTTTTGCATCGACATCATGTAGCGGATTGAAATCATCGGCAATTTTTTTAGCAAAGTCACTGCCTTGTTGACGAGAGAAACTTATTTGACTGCCTGTTACGCTACAGTAACTTTCTAGAAACATAATACCTACATCTATTGTTTGAAAACCGCCGTATATTAGCAGTTACCCACAGATAAGTGGAAATTAATTGAAAAAACAGAGACTAAGCAGACCAGTATCGTCAGGGGACTTTTGTTAAAATATTGGGGGTAAAACTATGAACTAAGTTTTCTTTTTCTACCTTGGTAAACTTCTTTAATTGATATTCACGTTTGCAGGCTAGTTGGCGATTTTCTTGAGCTTCAGCGTAAACTAATTTTACCGGTCTACGCGCGCGCGTGTATTTAGCACCTGTTTTATTACAGGTATTGTGTTCAAAGAGCCGACGAATAAGGTCTGTAGTAACACCTGCGTACAAACTATTGTCAGCACAACGTAAATAATAAACAAACCAGGTTGGCTTGGGAGAGGTTTTTTTGTCTGGCATAAGCTTATTATGGCAATTTTTATCACTGAAATCGATAAAAAGCTGGCTGTCATTTCCAGAGTTTTATACCATGCCCTCTAAATTCCCCTTGAAAACTATCGAGACAATAAATGACCCATTACGATGCTGGTGCTTTGAGTAAAATGACTGCCCAATTAGATGAAAACGGACTTGTTCATTATCAATTACCTATCGGTGAACAGTTAATCGATATGAATGCGTTAATCGGGAAAAAAATAACCTTCGATTATCAAGGTAAAATAGCGTGTCGCCATTGTTCAAGGGTAACGAAAAAAAGCTATTCACAAGGTTTTTGTTATCCTTGTATGCAAAAGCTTGCACAATGTGACATGTGCATTATGAAGCCAGAAACTTGTCACCATGCACAAGGCACTTGTCGTGAGCCTGAGTGGGGCGTAAAAAATTGCATGGTAAATCATTATGTTTATTTAGCGAACACTTCGGGAATTAAAGTGGGTATTACTCGCCATACACAAATACCTACACGCTGGATTGATCAAGGCGCTACACAAGCTTTACCATTATTTAGAGTGAGTACGCGTTTACAATCGGGGCTTGTTGAAATAGCTCTCGCGAAATTTATTGCTGATAAAACAAATTGGCGAGCTATGCTTAAAGGATCAGGTGAAACCGTTGATTTAAAAGAAAAAGCGCAGGAACTGTTACCAGAGATCGCCGCGGAATTAGAAGACATTAAATTACGTTTTGGCGCTGATGCTGTTGAGTTACTTGATGAACCTGTCGTGAATTTACGTTTTCCGGTCGAGCAATATTTAGAAAAGATAGCGTCATTTAATTTTGATAAAACAGCACAAGTTTCAGGGCTACTACAAGGAATTAAAGGGCAATATTTGATCTTCGATAAGGGGGTTATTAATATGCGAAAATTTGGATCTTACCAAGTGGCACTAACGGTTGAAGAGTAATATCGATTATAATAATAAAAAGTCACTAATTATCAATTTAGTGACTATACTTGTTTTAATATTGATGATTCGCTAATTTACTGTATTTTAAATAGAAAGTGAGTCGTCAATCGTTTACATAATAGTAACATTCCCTCTCAAGTGGGTATGAAATAACCCTATAAATTTTTAGGACCTCCTTCATGAATGCTCCAGAATACGCCGAGAAGGCAAGTGAAATATTTGTTTTATCAGACTCTTTTATTCGTATTAAAGAATTGATTGATAATGAATCGTCAACTATTGATGATATTGCTGATGTTATTTTGCTTGATCCTGCTTTAGCGGGCACTATTTTAAAGCTCTCTAATAGCTCATTTTTCAATTATCCAGGTCAAATTGATACTATCTCAAAAGCTGTTTTAATTATTGGCATTACTGAAGTTTATAATCTAGTTATCGCTTATTTCACCACGAAAGCTTTTAGAAAAATCAAAGCAGACCCTGAATACTTAAACGATTTTTGGGAGCGTAGTGTTGATTGTGCATTAACGGTGAAATTCTTAGGCACTAAACTAAGCGTTCCAAATGCCGAGAGACTCTTTATTTTGGGTTTGCTACACAATTTAGGTGAGTTGGTTATGCATCAATTTATGCCTGAAAAAGTAGAGACCTGTAAACAGGTGAATTCAGATGAACTACCATGGACGAAACAACTACAATCTTTTGGTTTTTCCTATGCTGACGTTACTGCTGAGTTATTAAAGCAATGGCAGTTACCTTATAGTTTGATTGAGCCAATACGCGACCAAGATGACGAAGACTTTGAACACAGTACCGACGAAACCAAGTTACTTTATATTGCTAAGCGTGTGATGACGCTTAACCATGAATGTAAAAGTCATGATCCGTCAGCGGTGATTACAGATGATAAGCTAGACTCTCTGGCTGTTCAAAAAGAATTATTGCGTGATGCGAGTGACTTTTGTGATATGGAACGTTTAAGTATTTTGGCTGTTCTTAATCCAAGTGCTTGTATGCTTTATTAATATCTCATTGTTATTGTGCTTAACCAACACGAGTGAAATTGTTATTGCACCTACGGTGTAGTAACAATGGACAATCGTTAAATAAACGCGTTAACTAAAATTAAAAGCGTTCTTTCCCTCTACTTACCACACAACAATTTACTGTACGCATTTTCTGATTGGCCCCTTTCTTTCATTGATTTAATTATTTATCTCACAATAGATTTCTACGCCTTTTTTTGATGATTTTATTTTTCATTCGCCTGTTTATGCCATAAATATAACGTTCATTACCTCATGCACCAATTACAGTCATTCGCAATATTTCATGCACCACAGAAGTGCTTAATAACAGTTTTTATTTTAGCTTTTATTTTAACATACTGAATTTTATTGTTTTTAGTGCTTGGCATAACATTTGTATTGTTATGTACAAATCACAAATAAGGCTAAACAAAATGAAGATGGTTAACGCAATAATAAAACCTTTCAAACTGGACGATGTCAGAGAAGCTATTTCTGAAATTGGTGTCGAAGGATTAACCGTAAGTGAAGTAAAAGGCTTTGGACGACAAAAAGGTCATACCGAATTGTATCGTGGTGCAGAGTATCAAGTTGATTTTTTACCAAAAGTGAAACTTGAAATTGCAGTGAACGACGACGTTGTTGAACGTTTAGTTAAAGCAATTACAGAATCTGCACATACGGGTAAAATAGGCGATGGTAAAATATTTGTTTATGACTTACAGCAAGCTGTACGTATTCGTACTGGTGAGCAAGATGTTGAAGCTATTTAAGGGGTAAATCATGGAACAAAACATTTTTCAGTTACAGTATGCAATGGACACTTTCTATTTCTTAGTCTGTGGTGCCCTCGTTATGTGGATGGCAGCAGGTTTCTCTATGTTAGAAGCTGGTTTAGTTCGAGCGAAAAACACCACAGAAATTTTGACTAAGAACGTTGCGCTTTATGCGATTGCTTGCATGATGTATTTAGCGTGTGGTTATGAAATTATGTACGGTGGCGGGTTCTTCTTGTCGGGTATCGAAACGGTTGATGCTGAGGCAGTATTAAAAGAATTTGCTGGTCGTGAAGATGGTTTTAATGGCGGCGCTATTTACTCAAAAGCGTCTGATTTTTTCTTTCAAGTTGTTTTTGTAGCGACGGCTATGTCGATTGTTTCAGGTGCAGTTGCTGAGCGTATGAAATTGTGGGCATTCCTTGCTTTTACGGTTGTTTTAACCGCTGTGATTTACCCACTTGAGGGTAGCTGGACTTGGGGCGGTAACGCTGTATTTGGTTTATACACTTTAGGTGACTTAGGTTTCTCTGATTTCGCAGGCTCAGGTATTGTGCATATGGCCGGTGCATCAGCAGCACTAGCTGGCGTATTATTACTCGGTGCACGTAAAGGTAAATACGGTCCTGATGGTCGTGTAAATGCTATTCCTGGAGCTAACTTGCCAATGGCCACATTAGGTACATTTATTTTATGGATGGGCTGGTTTGGTTTTAACGGTGGTTCAGTATTAAAACTTGCAGACATTAACAGCTCACATTCTGTTGCTATGGTTTTCTTAAACACCAATGCTGCAGCCGCAGGTGGTGCAATAGCTGCATTGATTTTTGCTAAAATCTTATTTAAGAAAGCAGATTTAACCATGACATTAAATGGTGCGTTAGCGGGCTTAGTTGCTATTACGGCAGAACCTTCAACGCCTACTGCGCTGCAATCTACACTCTTTGGTATGATCGCTGGTGTCTTGGTGGTGTTATCGGTTATTGGATTAGATAAGTTGAAAATAGATGATCCAGTAGGTGCTATATCAGTTCATGGTGTTGTTGGTTTCTTTGGTTTACTACTTGTTCCTCTTACTAACCCAGCCTCAAGCTTTAGCGGGCAATTAATTGGTGCAGCAACAATATTTGTCTGGGTATTTAGTGCAAGTTTTGTTGTCTGGTATGTGCTTAAAAAGGTCATGGGTATTCGCGTGACTGAAGAAGAAGAATATGAAGGCGTTGATAAAACTGATTGTGGTATGGAAGCTTACCCAGAGTTTACTTAATACTCATTAGTTTATTAGATGAATAAAGATAAAAAAACAGCCTACGGGCTGTTTTTTATGTTCAGGATGAACGGTATGTCGTGTTGCCACGGATGGCAAAGAGCGACGATGTTCAGGATGAACGGTATGTCGTGTTGCCACGGATGGCAAAGAGCGATTATGTTCAGGATGAACGGTCATGACTTAGCGCCAGATAAATTATAAATCCCTGCGTCCATGCAGGCAATGGTGCACTTACATGAAGGTCAAAGAACAACTGAGTTTGTGCTTATTTTAATAAATCAAAAGATATACTGTCAATTTTAGAAAACTGTGTAAAATTAAGAAATTAACTCACGTTTTATTTTGGAAGTTTTGATGGCAAGAGAACAATTTGGTATTTGTGCGGAACCTAGTTTGCACGGCTATTATCTATTGTTTAATGTTTTAGATGATAAAAATGCTCATGTGCGTCTAGCCCTTTCTCGATTACCTGCCTTATTTGATCATTACGCTGATCGTTTTTCAGAATCAAACCTTGCAGGTGTTATTGCTATTGGCGCTAACTACTGGGATGAACTTTATCCTCAAGCAAGACCAAAAAATCTTAAGCCTTTTTCAGCTATTGAATGTGATGACCGCGCAGCGCCTGCTGATAGTTATGATCTCTATATTGAAATAAGAAGCGATCGTGCTGATGTCAATCACATTGTCAGTACAAAAGTGTGCGCTTTATTAGCAAATAGTGTTGAACTTGTTGAGCAGGTACGCGCCTTTAGGTTTCTCGATGGTCGTGATTTAACTGGCTTTGTCGATGGCACTGAGAACCCACAAGGCTCACACCGCCGTATAGTGGCGTTGGTTGCTAATGAAGATGATGCTGAATTTGCCGCGGGCAGTTATTTACATATTCAACGCTATCGCCATAATTTAAATCTATGGAACAGTTTAAAAGTTAAAGACCAAGAAGATATTTTTGGGCGTACAAAATTAGAAAATGAAGAGTATACGAGTGAAAACAAACCACCCACATCGCATACTAAACGTGTAAACCTAAAAGATGCAGACGGTAATGCTATTGAAATAGTACGCCAAAGCATGCCATACGGTGATATGAAGTTGCAGGGCTTATTTTTCGTTGCATATTGCCGATCGCCAGAACCTTTTGAGATGATGCTTAAAGCAATGATCAAAACAGATGCACATGGTCATTTTGACCATTTACTGAAATATACCCAGGCAGAAACAGGGGCGTCTTTCTTTGCCCCAAGTTTGAATTTTTTAGCTAAACTCGCTCAGTCATGAAAAAATACAGTTGATGGCGGGTCATTCTGAAATTATCTTCATTGATAGGTTATGAAGAAATTTTAGAATGACAATAACATATACGTTTGCTTCAACTCTTTTGGTGCTTGCTTAATTTAAGTTTCTAGAAAAGAGTAACTCTAACTTAGCAATGGTTTCTTCTATTTGGCCAACATGGGTTGGGGCTATAAAAATAGTATCATCTCCGGCAATCGTTCCTAGTACTCCGTCACTCTTACTTAAGCTGTCGAGTAATCGGGCAATGAGCTGTGCCGCTCCTGGGCTTGTTCTAACAATGATCATCACTTCATTGTATTCAATATCTATAACTAACTGGCGTAAAGGGCTTTTTGCTGTTGGAACGCCTAATTCAGCGGGTAAACAATACACCATTTCTTGGCGAGCATTACGGGTGCGAACAGCACCATATTTACTGAGCATACGCGAAACTTTCGATTGGCTAATATTATCAAAGCCTTGTTTTTTCAAAGCCTCAACGATATCGCCCTGAGAGCCAAACTGCTCTTGCTTTAATAAATCTTTAAAAGCTTGTGTTAATGCTTCTTGTTTTTGTGAAACTGTCATAATTTAACGGTACTCTTTATTATTTTTCTACTACACTTTTTTTAATCTTAAATTCTTAATGATGAGGAAGTAAGACCTAAGTATTATTTCATTAAAAGTATTATACGGTATCCTAATGCCATATATCGTTTAATATTAATTGTTTTTTAGTGGCCGATGCTATATCTTTTGGGCACGAAAATTTACGTATTTACTCAAATATTCTTTAACTACCGGAGACATCAAATGAAAGTTGCTGTTTTAGGCGCTGCTGGCGGAATCGGCCAAGCGTTATCATTATTATTAAAAACTCAATTACCAGCAGGTTCTGAGCTATCTTTATATGACGTTGCACCTGTTGTTCCAGGTGTTGCTGTTGATTTATCACACATCCCTACAGCGGTTAAAGTTGAAGGTTTTGGTGCTGATGCATTAGGCGATGCATTAACAGGTGCTGATATTGTCTTAATTCCGGCTGGCATGCCACGTAAACCAGGTATGGATCGTGCTGATTTATTCGCAGTAAACGCGGGTATTATTAAAACGTTAGCAGAAGGCATTGTTGCTAACTGTCCTAAAGCGTTGGTTGGTATCATTACTAACCCAGTAAACGGCACTGTTCCTATTGTTGCTGAAGTATTCAAAAAAGCAGGTACTTATGACGCTGCTCGTGTATTTGGTATTACTACACTAGACGTTATTCGCAGTGAAGCTTTTGTTGCTGAATTAAAAGGCTTAAACGTAGCTGAAGTTAAAGTTCCCGTTATCGGTGGCCATTCAGGTACAACAATTTTACCGCTTCTTTCACAAGTTGAAGGTGTTACTTTCACTGATGAAGAAATTGCTGCTTTAACGCCACGCATTCAAAATGCAGGTACGGAAGTTGTTAATGCTAAAGCGGGTGGCGGTAGCGCTACTTTATCAATGGGCGCAGCTGCAGCTCGTTTTTGTATGTCTTTGGTTAAAGGCTTGCAAGGCGAAGACGTGGTTGATTACGCTTACGTTGAAGGCGCAGGCGAAGATGCACAATTTTTCGCACAACCAGTACGTTTAGGTGTAAATGGCGTGAGCGAAATTTTATCTTACGGTAAACTAAGTGCTTTTGAAGAAAAAGCGAAAGTAGATATGTTAGACACATTAAAAGCTGACATTACTGAAGGCATTAACTTCATCAAAGGTTAATTTTGATGAACGTTAGCATTGATATTAATAGGTAAATTTATATTTATTGTTTGATATTATCTGCAAAAAAACCGCTACTCTGGAAAGAATAGCGGTTTTTTTATGCGTTAAAATAATGAATAAAAATAGCGTGATAAAGAATTAGTTTGTCAGGGTGAATAGATAATCGTTTAGCTTGGTTGCTTTTTCAAACCACTTTGGCTTAACTGAGTTCCTATCAATGAAAGTAAGCAATAAGCGGTAAAGAAATAAAACCCATGCCCTACAGAAGATAACGTTTCACTGCTGATCATTAAGTTAAGTTTAAAACCCATGATGTTGAGTGTTTGTTGGTTTGCCGTTTCTGCATGATTAGTGGATAACACGGCTAGAAATATTGCGACCACAAAAACATCTGCCATCGACCACTTACCAATAGTTCCTACAAAATTGATGATCTTTCTTTCTATCTGCGTATTTCTTTTAAAATAAGACCAAGCCACTAAGCACGCTTTGAGTAGTGGAATACAAATAGAGAAAATAAAAATTAACGCCGCCACTAATAAACGATCGTGTTGCCATAATTCTTGAATAGTTGTTAATAGCGAAAGTTCTTTATTTATCAGTTCAGAGGTAAGTGCAGGTCCGCTAATACTAGCGCTAACATCCATCTGTAAAAAGAACATCGGCAGAAATATGCCTGGAATAAATAATAATATAGCGATGAAATTAAAAAGAAAGCCAAAATGAGTCTTCATCATTACACCGTTCTATTTGCAGCAATATGAGCAAGACTAATTAACGCTTGCTTGTGTTCTGACTCAGGTAATACGTGTAAAGCACTAATGGCTTTGTCAGCTTCTAACTCGGCCTTCTTTTGTGTGTACACTAAGGAGCCTGTTTGCTCCATTGCGGCCAGTATCTCGTCTAAGTGCTCCATACCATTACAATGTTCTATAGCATCTCTTATTAGCTGCTTCTGCTGCGCATTACCGTGTTGCATTGCGTAAATCAATGGCAAAGTAGGTTTGCCTTCGGCTAAATCGTCACCAATATTTTTACCCATCGCTTTTGCATCAGCGGTGTAATCCATAATATCGTCGACTAATTGAAAAGCAGTCCCTAAATACTTTCCATATTCCTGCATGGCTTTTTCAGTTGTTTCATCTTGGCCTGCAATAACCGCAGCTAAACGCGTGGCGGCTTCAAATAGCTTAGCCGTTTTACAGTAAATAACTTCAAAATAACTTTCTTCTGTTGTGTCTGGGTCGTTACAGTTCATTAACTGCAGCACTTCACCCTCTGCAACAATATTGGTGGCATCAGATAATATATCCATTATTCTCATATTGCCCAATTGGGTCATCATCTGAAAAGAACGGGTATAAAGAAAGTCACCAACAAGTACGCTCGCACTATTACCAAACAAGGCATTTGCAGTTTCACGACCACGGCGCATATTCGACTCATCTACAACATCATCATGTAATAATGTTGCGGTATGAATAAATTCAATAATGGCGGCGATAGATATATGTTCTTCACCTTGATAACCAAATGCACGTGCAGATAGCACTGTTAGCATTGGCCGCATTCTTTTGCCACCCGCATTAACAATATAAACACCGAGTTGATTAATTAACGCGACATCAGAGTTTATTTGCGAATAAATTATATCATTTACCGCAGTCATATCTTTTTGAGCGAGGGCTTGTATATTTTTGATATCCATAGAAAGCTACAGCTACCTTTGTTGTTGTATTGAAGACATTTTATGAGGCATGAGTTTACACGAAATTATTGAGCAATAAAGGGCTGTAGCGGATTAGTTTAACGATAAGCAAATTAATTGGAAATAGATGCGAATTAGACTTGCCTGAATAAAAATCTTCGCGTAGAATTCGCGCCCTATATTTTAATATTTAGCGTCTAAATAAAATGACGCTGTACGGAGTAGGTATGTACGCTGTATTCCAAAGTGGCGGTAAACAACATCGCGTAACTGAAGGACAAACAGTTCGCCTTGAAAAGCTTGAGCTTGAAATTGGTGCAACAGTAGAATTCGATAACGTTTTAATGATCGCTAACGGTGAAGAAGTTAATGTAGGCGCGCCTTACATTGCCGGTGGTAAAGTAGTAGCTGAGATTGTAAATCAAGGCCGTGCTGATAAAGTTAAGATTGTTAAATTTAAACGTCGTAAGCATTCACGTAAAGAAGCGGGCCATCGTCAATGGTTCACTGAAGTGAAAATTACTGGCATTAACGGCTAATTAGGAGCGATTCAAAATGGCACATAAGAAAGCTGCAGGTAGTACACGAAATGGTCGCGATTCAGAAGCTAAACGCCTTGGTGTTAAGCGTTTTGGTGGCGAAGCTGTATTAGCTGGAAACATTATTGTTCGTCAACGTGGTACTAAATTCCACGCTGGAACAAACATGGGTATTGGTAAAGACCACACATTATTTGCTTTAACAGATGGTAAAGTACAATTTGATGTTAAAGGTCCTAAAAACCGTAAGTTTGTAAGTATTGTTGCTTAGTAACGCTACTCAATCTTAATAAAGACCCTGCTTTAAGCAGGGTTTTTTTTTGATACTTAATTAGATAAGTATCTTATACCAATTGCACTAATTAACTGTTCATTTTTAAATGACCTAAATAGACAATAACGTCGTTGCTTTCCATCGCAATGGTCAGATCTTGTTCAATCAAGCACCTTGTTCTTGAAAATTTATTCTCATTGAATTTTGTCATTTTAATTAATCCAAATGGTATTCATTTTGTATAAAAAATAACTTTGTTTTCGTAAGTGCGAAAAATAACTTATAATAAGGCAATAGTTTAATCTTGGAGTGTTTCAAAGCACCATGAAATTCGTTGATGAAGTTGAAATTAGAGTTGAGGCCGGTGACGGCGGCAACGGTTGTGTAAGTTTTCGAAAAGAAAAGTACATTGAATACGGCGGACCTAATGGTGGTGACGGCGGTGACGGCGGTGACGTTTATTTAATGGCGGATGAAAGCCTGAATACCTTAATTGATTATCGCTTCGAGCGTTTTCATCGTGCTAAGCGCGGTCAAAACGGTCAAAGTCGTGATTGTACGGGTAAAGGTTCAGACGATTTAATCTTGAAAGTACCTGTTGGAACACGTGCTGCTGATGTTGACACCGGTGAACAATTAGGTGATTTGACCCATCATGAGCAAAAAATGCTTGTTGCTAAAGGTGGCTGGCACGGTTTGGGGAATACGCGTTTCAAAAGTAGTACTAACCGCGCCCCTCGTCAAAAAACTGATGGTACGCCAGGCGAAATTCGTAGCTTGAAGCTTGAACTTCTACTCTTAGCTGATGTGGGTTTATTAGGTTTACCTAATGCGGGTAAATCTACTTTGATACGCAGTGTATCAGCGGCTCGACCAAAAGTAGCGGATTACCCATTTACTACATTAGTCCCTAACTTAGGTGTCGTTCGTTTAGATACCCAGCGTAGCTTTGTTATTGCTGATATTCCGGGGTTGATTGAAGGCGCAGCAGAAGGCGCAGGCCTAGGCACACAGTTTCTTAAGCATTTAGAGCGTTGTCGAATTTTATTACACATTATTGATGTGATGCCTGCTGATGGTTCTGATCCACTTGAAAACGCTAAAACTATTATCAGTGAATTAGAACGACATTCATCTAAGCTTTTTGCTAAGCCACGCTGGTTAGTCTTTAACAAGCTTGATTTAATGTTAGAAGATGAAGCGAAAGTGTTAACGGATAGTATTATCGCTGGTTTAGGTTGGCAGGGTGAAGTACGTAGTATTTCTGCAATCAATAGATCTGGCACCGGTGACTTAACACAAGGTGTGATGACCTTTATTGAAGGTCTACCTCCAGAAGTCGAAGAGACGCCTGAAGATAAAACGGTTGAATTTAAGTGGGATACTTACCACGAAGATGCTGTTGCAGAGGCTGGAGACATGCTTGATGATGAAGACTGGGATGAAGACGAATACGACGTAGAAGTTGAATATCGTAAATAGATTATTAATCTAGCATTTCAGTTTTTAAGAGAGCTCAAGTATCATTTACTTGAGCTTTTTTTATGTCCCAATTTTTATACCCCAAATTAATGGTCATGACTGTTCTTAGGCATTGATGCTTGCTGCTCGTCATTTATCAGGCAGATGTAAATCCCCTTAATAGATTGAAGCAATCTAACCCTAGCGTCGGTGGTAAAGTGTCACAATAACGTTTAAAGTGCCATGCAATTACTTAACTCATTAACAATAATAGTTTGTTATTTTATTAATAAAATAGTGAATTATTAAAATTATAGCGAAAATTTTAATGACAATACTTTCTATGATCGTCGCACATGCCAATAAGCGTATTATTGGCAAAGATAATGACATGCCTTGGCATTTGCCTGCTGATTTAGCTTACTTCAAAAAAACGACACTTGGTAAGCCTATTATAATGGGACGCAAAACCTATGAATCTATTGGCCGACCATTACCCGGTAGACAAAACATTGTTATCTCACGCGATGTAAACTACCAAGCTGTCGGCGTAGACTGTGCGACTTCTGTTGAGCAAGCGCTTATTTTGGCAGGAGATGTTGAAGAAGTTATGGTGATTGGTGGTGGGGCCATTTATAGACATTGTTTACCCTTTGCTCACCGTCTTTACGTTACCCATATTAAAGCCAACATCGAAGGGGACACCGAGTTTCCTGAATATGATACTGATAATGATTGGCAATTAACACAAAGTACTAAATGTAGTGCCGACGAAAAGAATCATTTTGATCTCGATTTTTGTATCTATCAGCGAAAGTAAGCCTTTTCAAAAGCCAAAAAAAACGCATAGCAAAGTATGCGTTTTTTCATTTAGTTTATAGCAAACTATAGCGGCTATTCTCTGCCAATAATCACAAGCATTAACGGTTATTTATTTTTCGTAATTAACTCATATGCACCTTGAATATCTTGCGCTTTTTGTTTGGCTATTTCCATCATTTCAGGAGGAAGCCCTTTAGCAACCATTTTATCTGGATGATGTTGTGACATTAATTTTCGGTAAGCTTTCTTAATATCTTTTTCTGGGGTGTCTGATGTAACGCCTAATACTTTATAGGCATTGTCTAATTGAGACTGTGAGCTTTTACCTGATTGCCCCTGGTGAAACTGTGCGCCAGCTATGATCATTTCTAATAGTTGGTCGAGCTCTTTACTTGAAAATCCTAAATGTTGCGCAATGGTATGCAAAGCTTGACGTTCGTCACTGTCTAATGTGCCGTCAGCGAAAGCTACTTGAATTTGAATCTCTAAAAAAAGTAACAATAAATCATGACGATTCCCACAAACCTGTTTAAATTTAGCTAAACGATCGTTTAGTGGAAAACCAGCCATTTTCCCTTCTCGAAAGGCATCTTGCGCTTGTTGTCTCAATTCTCCTTGCAGTGATAACTTGTCCATATAGGCATTTGCAAATTCAATTTCATGTTTAGACACTAAGCCATTAGCTTTTGCCATATAACCCATGACTGAAAAAGAGGTATAAAAAAAGGTGGTTTGACGTTCGCTTTCTGACTCTTTTGAACCAGATAAATGACCGAAATTCAGTGCTCTACCTTTATCAAAGTTATGGCCAATAAACATACCTATTAATGCACCCAGTAGGTTTTTACTCAGCATAAAGCCAAATATAAAGCCTAAAAGTTTTCCCCATATTCTCATTATCAATATTACCTGTATTATTTATTTAGATTAGCTAAACGCTCTGGTGTGCCAACATCGGTCCATGCACAAGATAATATGCTGGCTGAAACTTTACCTTTATCAACGGCTCTTTTAAGCATTGGCCCCAATTTTGATGCTTGGCAATTATTTTCACTTTTAAAAAAATCAGGATGAAAAACACTGATACCACTAAAGGTATAAGTCTGCAATGTTGTTAGTTTCAACGCTGACTGATTTTGAATGTTTTTTAGTTGATGATTATCAAAGATAAAATCACCCTTTTTATTATGCTCCGGATTGTTTACTAAGCAGATATGAGCTAAACAGTCGTTAGCTAATATCGGCATGTCAGCAAAGTTAAAATCAGTAAATACATCACCATTAATGAGCATAAAAGGTTCATTGCCTTTATTTTTAGTTAATAAAGGTAATGCCTGAATGATACCGCCGGCCGTTTCAAGCGCACCATTATTTTCAGGGCTGTAGCTTATATTAACACCGAATTGTTTACCATCCCCCAAATAGGTAGAAATCATCTCTCCTAACCAAGCGTAGTTAATCACAATATCGGTAATACCGCTCTGGGCGAGTTTATTAATGTGGTGTTCAATTAAGGGAATGCCAGCAACTTTAAGTAAGGGTTTTGGGCAATGATCAGTTAATGGCCTCATACGTTCACCCCGACCAGCGGCTAAAATCATCGCTTTCATGTTAACGCTTTCTCCTTGAACTTGTTCATTGCAGGCAGCACTTTATTTAATAAAAACTGATGTAAAAAGGCTAATTCTGGGTATTGCTGACTTATCTCTACGATGTAGGTAAGTGTAAGAGGAATATCAGCTAAATAGCTGCTTTTATTATCGCGGTGATGTAAGCGTGCAAATATTCCACTGGCCTTAATATGACGTTGTAACCCGGTTAAATCAAACCAGCGCTGCCATTGTTCGCGACTGATGTCAGTTAATGCATACTGCTGAGTTATCATTTCAATATAGTTGGTTAATAACAGTGCAACAGACTTGTTAGGCCACTTTAGGTAACAGTCGCGTAACAATGAAACGATGTCGTAAGTAATAGGGCCAATAACCGCGTCTTGAAAGTCAATAATTCCTAATGTATTGTTTTTTAAAACCATAATATTTCGACTATGGTAGTCACGGTGAACAAGAACTTGTGGCTGACTGAGTATATTTTCTGTCAGGATAGCAAAACAGTGCGCTAACTCTTTTTCTTCATTATCAGTTAATGTTAATGATAAGTGCTCTGCTAATAACCATTGTGAAAAAATATTGAGCTCAAGTTCAACAAATGCTTTGTTGTAATGTGGTAACTCTTTGGTGTTGTGAGGTAGCGCTGATTGAATTTTTGGTAAAATATTAATGGCTTTTTGGTAGTACGTTGCCATATTCTCAGTCGTTAAAACATCAGCTAAAAGTGTTTCGCCAAAATCAGCCAAACAAAAAAAGCCGAGTGAAAGGTCAACCGCAATAATTTCGGGCACTAAAACACTTTTGTTATTAAGGCTTTTTTGCATAAACAAAAAAGCAGCGTTGTTAGATTTTTCTGCAGGTGCATCAACAGCGATAAATGAATGACCACGAACAATAAAGCGATAATAACAGCGAAAGCCAGCATCGCCAGACAAGGGGGTTAAGTGAATGTGTTCGTTTGAAAATTGTTGATTCAACCATTGGTGTAGCGCTTGAACTCTAGAGCTTGGCAAGTTTTATATTCCTCAAGTAAATTATTCTCATGGTGACCATTAATGGCAGCAAAAATATGTAATGTCCATTAGGAGTACCAATATACCGAATTAGCACACTAAAGAAAATTGCTATATTATCTAAGTGTTTGAGTATAAAATGTTGCTCGCTTTTCTTTTTATTGCTTTAATCATTTACCTATCGGACTTTTAATGTCATTTCCGCGTTATTTAATTTTAATAATTGCTTGTTTATCAATAGCTAAATATAGCTTTGCTGAACAAGTAACACATGTTCTCGATGATATGGCTCAATGCCCTATACCTACTTACCCGCAATTAACTGAGCCTCAATCTATTGAAAATAGTAAAGCAATTACTATTTTGGCTGAAAAAACGGGTATTAATAAAAATAAAGTCGCCAAATTTACGGGTAATGTCATGCTGTTAAATAATCAGCAGACAGTTCTAGCTAATGAGGTAGAGCTAAACCGAGAGAAATCGACAATTAATGCGACAGGCGATATTCATTTTCAAAATAAAGGTATTGATATTTTTGCGGATCAATTGAATATTAGTGAAACTCTTGGCGCAACGACCTTACACAATACTCAATACCAGCTTACTGGTATAGCAGGTCACGGAGGTGCTGGAGTCATTGCCGTTTCTAAAGAAGGAACGCTGTCATTAATTGATTCTTCTTTTACGACTTGTTATGGCGCTTCACCTGATTGGCAAATGAATGCCAGTGAAATTAATATTTCTAAAAATGAAAATTATTTAGAAGCCTATCATGCAAGATTTTCAGTGTTTAATGTGCCGGTCTTATACCTTCCTTATTTTACCATTCCGATTGGTGATGAAAGACAGTCTGGCTTTTTATATCCTGAAATTGGTAGTTCGGGTAAATCAGGTTTCACCACATCAATTCCCTATTACTGGAATATAGCGCCTAATATAGATGCAACTATTACTCCTAAATATATGTTAAAACGCGGCAATCAGTTGATTACCGAATTTCGTTATTTGTACGATGAGCAACAAGGACAATTTGATCTCGAATACTTAGATCAAGACAATGAACAAGAACAAAGTAGTGATGCACGTTATTTAGTGCGTATGCAGCATGTAGGTACTTTTTCAGAAAGGTTTCGTGCTTATATTGATTACACCGCAATTAGTGATGATAACTACTTAGTTGACATTGGTAGTAAGCATTACAATGACAATGATGCTTATTTATACCAAACGGGTGAGTTAGCTTATTTCGCTGATAGTTGGCAAGCTAAAGTCAAACTACAAGATTTTGAGGTATTAGGTGATAATCAAACAAACTATAAAGCGCTTGCTCAACTTGAGCTGAATAGCCATCAAGAAATTGATTTATTAGATGGCCTGTTTGACGTTTATTCAGAAGTAACAAATTTTGATTCCGCGGATGAAACGCTACCGACAGCAAAGCGCTACCATGTAGAAGCGGGCTTTACTTTTCCGATGGTTACACCTGCATGGTTTTTAAATTCAGAATTTAAATTATTACAAACGCATTATGAACAAGACAATATTCCTGTAGACAGTAAGCTTGAAGAAAATGTCAGCAGAACCTTACCCAAAGTGCGCTTTCATGGTGGAGTTAACTTTGACCGACAAACGCGCTTTTGGGGAAAGGGTTTTACGCAGACCTTAGAGCCTCAGCTACAATATTTATACATTCCAGAGAAAGACCAAAGTAACATCGGGGTTTACGATACGACACCGTTACAAGATGATTATAATGGTTTGTTTAGGGATAAACGCTTTAGTGGTTTAGATAGAATAGCGCAAGCTAATCAATATTCTTGGGGTGTAACCAGTCGTTTATTAGATAGTACAAATCAAGAGCAATTTCGTTTGAGCTTAGGACGAATTGTTTATCTAAATGACAGTAATTTTACGTTAGATGAAAATCAAGGTATTGTCGCTGACACCTCTGCGCTAGCAGCAGAAGTATACGCACGTATAAATAGAAAATGGCAATTCAGCAGTGACATTCAATATAATACTGAAGATGATGTCACCAATAAGAGCCAAACCAGCATTGATTATCTTTTTAGTAAAAATCAAACAATACAATTGAACCATCGATATACTCGTGATGTCTCAGGTATGACATTAGAACAACTGTCTTTAGCGGGGAACGTTAGAATAAATAATAACTGGCAAGTTATTACGAGAATAACTCAAGATTTACAGCAAAATCGCAGCATAGAAACTTATGCAGGTTTACAGTACCAAAGTTGCTGTTGGTCACTTAGCTTTGCTTATCATCGCTATATCACTGCGAACTTTGATGAGACGTCCGGTAATAATGAAAATCGCGATGAATTCAACAATGGTTTTATGATAAGATTTAGCATGAGAACAAAAGACATTACAGATATGTTCAACTCAAGTATATTTGGCTACAAACGCCCTTACTTTCTCAATAATTAAATATAAGAAATAGACGATACATGAAAAAATCATTGAAATTTTTACTTTTAACAAGCGCTTTGGCGATAACTTCTTTTTTTCCAGTACAAGCGGAACAGGTTGAACTTGATCGAGTATCAGCTATTGTAAATGGTGGCGTTGTCTTAGAGTCTGAAATCAAAGACTTAATCGCAACCATCAAAAAGCAAGCAGAAAAGAAACAACAAGAATTACCCTCAGACAAAGCGTTAAGAACGCAGGTTACTGAAAAGTTGATTAACGATAGTTTAATTACTCAACTTGGTGAGCGTATGGGTGTGCAAGTGAGTGATGCTCAGCTTGATGAAACCTTAACGAATATTGCTAAAGAAGAAAAATTAACGTTAGAAGAGTTCCGCCAAAATATTGTTAAAGATGGCACAGATTACGACAAGTATCGTGAAGATGTTAGAACGGAGCTTATTTCTGGCGAAGTTCGCCGAAACAGTGTGCAGCGCCGTATTTATATTTCACCACAAGATGTGGCTAACTTACTTTCTTCAATGAAAGAGCAAACAACTGCTGACGTTGAATACCGCTTAGGTCACATACTTATTGAGTTTCCAACCGAACCAACACAAGCTGATATGAACGCTGCAAAAGTGCGTGCTGAGAAAGTGATTGAATTACTTAACAACGGCAGTGATTTTGCTAAAATTGCTATTGCTTCTTCTGGTGGTTCAAATGCTCTAGAAGGGGGTGACTTAGGCTGGAAAAACATCAATGAATTACCCACGCTATTCTCATCTATTGTTGATGGCGAAAGTAAAGAAGCAATTTTAGGACCTATCCGTACAGGCTTAGGTTTTAGTATCGTAAAAATTATAGATATTCGTGGTAGACAGATTGTTGAAGTAGAAGAAGTAAAATCACGACATATATTGATAGAACCATCCGTTATCTTAAGCGAGGCCAAGGCAGAAGCGCTGTTACAAGGCTATATGGATCAAATTAATGCTGGAGAAGCCGATTTTGCTGACCTCGCTAAAGCGCATTCTGACGGACCTACCTCAGTGAGGGGTGGTGACTTAGGTTGGGCAGACCCTGATGCTTATGACCCCGCTTTTAAGAATGCGTTAGCTCGTTTGAAAGTTGATGAAATACATAAGCCTTTTAGATCTTCATTTGGCTGGCATTTAGCACAGCTAACAGGCCGTAGAACGCTTGATGCAACAGAACAGATGAACGAAAATAAAGCAAGAAGAATTCTTTTTAATCGAAAGTTTAGTCTAGAAAGTGCGCGCTGGCTTAAAGAGCTTCGCGACGAAGCATATATAGAGATTTTCAATAGAGATAAAAAATAATGATAAAACGCATAGCCATTACTCCAGGTGAACCTGCGGGAATTGGCCCTGATTTAACTATCGCTATAGCACAACAAGATTGGTCAGTTGAGCTTGTGGTTGTTGCTTGTAAAAAATTGATGCAAGAGCGAGCAGCCACTTTAGGTTTACCACTAACACTTATTGATTATGATAGTGCGGTAGCTGCAAAACCACAAAAAGCAGGTACTTTAACAATACTCTCGGTTGATATGGCTGAACCTTGTGTTCCAGGTGAGCTTAATGCTGAAAATGGCAGTTATGTTATTGAAACATTAAGAATTGCCAGTGAAAAAAACATTTCGGGAGAAATCGATGCCATCGTTACGGGTCCTGTACATAAAGGATTAATCAATAAAGCTGGCATTGCTTTTAGTGGACATACTGAATATTTCGCCAGCCAAGCCAATTGTGCGGATGTCGTGATGATGTTGGCAACTGAAGGTTTAAGGGTGGCACTTGTCACAACGCATATTCCTTTAGCTTATGTGTCTAAAGCGATAACAGCAGAACGTTTACAAAAAGTAACGCGTATTTTAAATACCGACCTTATTAACAAATTTGGTATTAAAGAGCCTAAAATCTATGTCTGTGGCATAAACCCTCATGCCGGTGAAGACGGGCATTTAGGCCGAGAAGAAATCGATGTAATGATCCCCGCCTTAAATACCTTAAGGGATGAAGGTCTCAAGCTTATAGGGCCATTGCCTGCAGATACTATCTTTCAAGAAAAGTATCTAAAAGATGCCGATGCTATTTTAACTATGTATCACGACCAAGGACTGCCTGTATTGAAATATAAAGGCTTTGGTTCATCGGTTAACATTACCTTAGGCTTACCCTTTATTAGAACTTCAGTAGACCACGGTACAGCACTTGAATTAGCTGGTACAAATTTAGCTGATTCAGGAAGTATTATTGAAGCTATCACCACCGCCATTAAATTAGCAAATAATCAATCATGAATAATAAAACTCATTTAGGCCATCAGGCTAAAAAACGCTTCGGACAAAATTTTTTACATGACGAAGGTGTTATCAGCAAAATTGTTGATGCTATCGATCCAGAACCGGGTGAAAACCTTATTGAAATTGGTCCAGGGTTAGGGGCATTAACCGAGCCTGTCATTGAACGAGCAGGTGCTATTTCAGTGGTTGAACTTGATAGAGATCTTGCTCATCGTTTACGCCATCATCCTTTTATTGCCTCAAAATTGACCATTTATGAAGCTGATGCATTGAAATTTGACTTTAGTGAGATAGCGACCAAAGAAAAACCTTTAAGGATTTTTGGCAATTTACCTTACAATATTTCAACACCATTAATTTTCCACCTACTTACTTTTAAAGATAGTGTGAAAGATATGCATTTCATGCTACAAAAAGAAGTTGTTCAACGAATGGCTGCGAGTGAAAATTGCAAAGCTTATGGACGACTTTCAATTATGACTCAATATCAGTGCCAAGTTATTCCTGTTATGCAAATAGGGCCTGAAGCGTTTAAACCTGCGCCAAAAGTTGACTCTGCTATTGTAAGATTAATACCGCATCGCGAAATTAAAAATCCTGTAAAAGACATTCGCTCGCTCAATCAAGTTTGTCTAGCGGCATTTAATCAACGTAGAAAAACCATACGTAATAGTTTTAAAAAGTTATTTACTGTTGAGCAATTAGCCGATTTAGGTATTGATGCTAGGCTTCGTGCTGAAAACCTACCCATTAGTGACTACATCAAGCTTGCCAACTTTTTAACAGATAATCCGGTCGAGTTATGAGTGTAAAGTCACCGCTGGAAACAGTCGAGTCAATTGGAATGAAAGATGATATTTCAGTAAGCGTTAAAACAGAATACATTGCTTCGCAACTGATTGAAAACGAAAAAAATTATATTTTTAGTTATACCATTAGTATTACTAATAACAGTACCAAGCCCATTAAATTATTGTCTCGTTATTGGTTAATTACTGATGGCGACAATAAAACCTCGACAGTTGTCGGTGAGGGAGTCATTGGTAAGCAACCGACAATAGCCCCAGAAAAAAACTACAGCTACACCAGTGGTTGCGTATTAAAAACGCCTGTTGGCACCATGCAGGGGCATTATCAAATGCTCAGTGATGATAAAAACTTGCTACAAGTTGAGATACCTGTTTTTGGCTTAGCCCAACCTCTCATTTTAAATTAAGAGCGAGAACACCGTTATGGCCATTTATTTTGTTGGAGATGTTCAAGGTTGTTATCATGAGCTCCGCGCTTTACTTGACCAAGTCGCATTTGAACCGGTAAATGACCAGCTTTGGCTTGCTGGCGATCTTGTTGCTAGAGGCCCCGATTCTTTAAAAACACTCAGGTACGTAAAAGCATTAGGTGATAGTGCCAAAGTTGTTTTAGGTAATCATGACCTGCATCTATTAGCGATTCATGCAGGGTTAAAAAAAGCAAAGCCTGCAGATTTTTTTGATGAATTATTAGCGGCTCCAGATGTTAATGAATTAATGGACTGGCTCGCAAAACAGCCCCTGATTCAAAAAATGCCTAATGAAAATGTTTATATGAGCCATGCGGGTTTACCGCCATTTTGGTCTCCTGAAGAAGCAATACTACAAGCAAACGAAGTTAATAAAAAATTGGCTTCAGGGCTCCGAAAAGAATGGCTAGCAATTATGTATGGTGAAGAGCCTACACAATGGTCATTAGCTCAATCTCCTGATGAAAAATTTAGAATAACCGTTAACTCACTCACCAGAATGCGCTACTGCCAACTTAATCAGGCATTAGAATTTTCATGTAAACTTTCCATAGAACAAGCGCCAAGTCATATAAAACCTTGGTTTGATTTTGCTCAAAATAAAAACGATTATTCATGGGTATTTGGTCATTGGGCCTCATTAATGGGGCATTGTTCCGCTGAAAATATTTATGCGCTCGATACCGGCTGTGTGTGGGGCGGGCATTTAACGCTCTTAAGATGGTCTGACAAAAAATTATTCACAGAACACTCTCATAGAGAGAATAAACGAGAGAAAAAAAATAAAAAAACTCACGATAAAGCAATAACTAAAGATGAAAAATAGATTAAGCTTGTTATACTGAACTTCATGGCTTAATGTTTGATAACATTAGCCGATAATCTAATCGACAATAATCTATGATTATTGACTTTGAAACTAAAGAGTTGCAACTAAAAAATTAGCAGTTAATTTAGTTTACACTCGTACTCAATACTATCTATTTACACGGTGATATTTATGAATTTAACGGTAGCAATGAAAATAATGGGTGGTTTTGCCATTATTGCAGTTTTGCTGGTAATAACTAGTGCCATATCTTTATGGAATTTAAACATAATTAAAGGCTCTACAGTTCAGCAAAGTGAACTAGCGATACCCACCTTACAAGGCAGTAACAAACTTGCTACGACCTTAACGCAAATAGGTAATGTTACTTTACGTGCATACTACCAAACAGAGTTAGCGCCACTTAGTACTAACCTCGCTTCTTTTAACCAAGAAAAAGAAGGTTTTTCAACAGAGCTGCAAAAATTAAAAACTGTTGTCCAAAATGAAAATTCATTATTGTCTAATCTACGTAAAGTCGATTCAGTTTACGCGCAACTTGAACAAGAAATTGGCTTAGTTTTCAGTAATCGACAAATGAGCATTAATGAAGCGCTTACGTTACGTAAAAAAATCAGTAGCCTTGAAGACAAAGCGGATGATGCTGCAACGTTATTATTAGATCTCGCGGACCATGACCTAGCTGACACTAAACTACAGCGAGCAGTTAGTTTAGGTGAGAGTATAGAAACTCTGCTTAACGGTGTTGTAAGTTCGGCACTTGAATACAGAGGATTACTTGATAGATCATCAGTAGATTTAGTTGGTAATCAAATTACTAATGCTTTTGTAGATGTTAAAAAATCATTTATAGATATTATTTCTGAATTGTCTAATAACGGCGCAGAAGACGTAGCAGATGATTTATCAGTGGCTTTAAGTGAATTGACTAACCTCATTAACTCTAACGATGATATTTTTTCTCATAAAGAAAAACAGCTATTAGCCTTACAAACGGCAACAGACAACTTAGATGCTGCTGAAAAAGATATCAAAAAAGCCAATGCTATATTAGCAACGCAAGTAGACCTTGCAGATAAAACTGCCAAAGATGCAGGTCACCTTGTTCAAGAGAAAGTTTCTGATGGTACGACACAAACTATTGGTATTATGATTTTTTCAATTGCTGCCGCAATTACTATTGCATGGTTTACCCTTATCAGTATTACTCGCCCATTAAGCCTTGTGAATAAAATGCTAAACATTGTTTCCTCTGGCGACTTGTCACATAAATTAGATGAAAGTGGCAATGATGAATTTGCAGAATTATCACGTAACTGTAATTTATTAATTGATAGTTTACGTACCCTTATTCAGGGTATTGTCAGTCGATCAACACAACTGGCAACTGCTGCAGAAGAAACTTCAGCGGTAACAGCACAAGGTACGGTTGCGATTGCAGAGCAACGTTCACAGGTTGAACAAGCTGCCTCAGCAACAACACAAATGAGCAGTACTTCTCAAAGTGTTTTATCAAGTGCTAATGATACGCTGGGTGAAATAAAACAAGCTGATGATGAAGCGAAACGTATCAAAATTATTTCTGAACGTAATCGTCAAACCATTGGACTATTAGCTGATGAAGTGGATGAAGCTGCGCAAGTTATTAATAAACTACAACAAGATAGTGCTTCTATTGGCGGCATTCTTGATGTTATTCGTGGTATCGCTGAACAGACCAACTTACTGGCATTAAATGCTGCCATTGAAGCTGCACGAGCGGGAGAACAAGGTCGTGGATTTGCGGTTGTTGCTGATGAAGTAAGAACGCTTGCCAGTAGAACACAAGTATCAACACAAGAAATACAAAATATGATTGAGGTACTACAAAGTGGTGCTCAACGTGCGGTTAGTGTTATGGACATTGGTAAAAAACAAGCGGCCAATTGTGTTGAGCAAAGTGAAGAAGCTGAGAAAGCACTGCAAACGATCACTCACTCGGTTCATGAAGCCTTTGACAAAAGTACTCAAATCGCTTCTGCTGCAGAAGAGCAAAGTGTTGTTGCTCATGAAATCAGTGAGAACTTAGAGTCTATTGTTGCAATTGCTGAGCAAACCACGGCAGGTGCGCAACAAACAGCTCAATCAAGTAATGAAGTGGCTAAGTTAGCTGAAGAATTACAGCAATCAGTGCAAGAGTTTAAACTATAATAACTTAAAATGAATGGCGACTAAGTTGTCGTTTCTTTAAGCATAAACGATTAAAAAAGGCCTGTTGAATAAATATATTCAACAGGCCTTTTTGTTTGTTGTTCTTATCTTGTCTTTCTTTACTACTGCAGACTGTGGGTGATCATTTTACCAACCAATTGATTTAAGCCAACCGTTTATTGACCTCAATAGTTGCTTCTCAGGATAATAGCCTACTTGGTTATTATGTAATTGAGTTTGTCGGTAATACACTTTCATTTCTTTTGTCGCTTGTGCTTTACGAAGTATTGCATCGGTATTTGCCAATTGATGCTCTCTTGATAAGTAGAGGTCTAAGACAGGAAACTGACTTTTTGCCAGTGACTTGGCAAATGAGAGGCTATCAACTGCTGTATTCATATACCCACTAAGTATTACCAATGCACTGGGTGATTGAAGCTTTCCTGCGGCGTATAAGTCGGCAAGTAATATTGCATGACTACCTTGTGATACCACAACAAATATTCCAGGATAATCTTTCGCCTTCTCCATTACTGCAGTCATCATTAAGGTTAATTTTTCTTGGTGTTCAATTAAGTGTTTGTTATTTTCTTCAAGTTGAAGCGGTAGCTTCAATGCATTAGAAGGGTAATCGACTGGCCTACTGGGAGGTTGAATAGCAATCGTCGTCCAGCCTTGATTTGGTAGCATTCTTTGTAAGTAATTTAACGCATTACTACTTTTTGCACTCATTTCCCAGTCAGGCAGTAATATCATTACCCCCTTTTGATTGCTTGCCGTATTTTCATTAATGATGGTAATAAAGTCTTGAGCTCCAGCGAGCATAGGTGTCAATTTTTCAGCGGCTAAGTAATGGCTCAGGTCTTGTTCTTTTTGTAGAAGGGCATTAATAGGGGCAAAAATTTCAGGGCGCTTTTTAATGATTATTTTGTCTGTATCATCGGGCTTATCTTCCCCTTCTTTGGTTGCTGCTTTGTTCTCTTTTGTTTTTTTCTGTTCAGTTTTAGTTTCTTCTTGATAGCGTAAACCATAACTATTACCCGCACTAAAAGTGAATAAGCAAAGAATGATTAACGAAGTTAAAAAACGGTTTAACATAAGTTCCTTAAAGATCGAAGGGGAAAAATTTACCGATAATTTGTTAAAAGGTGCTTTATAAGTTATCGGCAGAAACTTTATTTTCTTAACAAGAAAGAGCTTAGCATCAAATAAAAGGACAAGGAACGTTGAAAGTGAGTGTCTTGTCATTTACAGGATGCGCTAGTTCTAACATTTGTGCATGTAGCAATAAACGTGGGCTAGCGGTAACTGCTTCTTCGTGTGAGTATAATCGGTCACCGAGAATAGGATGACCTAAAAATAGCATATGGACACGCAATTGATGAGAACGCCCTGTTATAGGGGTTAATTCTACTAAAGTGCTTGGCACAGCATTTTCATCGGTATCTCGAGATAAAACTTTGTAGTGAGTCAGTGATTGTTTGCCACGTTCATGATCAACCATTTGTCGAGGACGATTTGGCCAGTCACAAATAAGTGGCTGATCAACCGAGCCACTCTCTGCTTTCATATGACCATATACTCGCGCAATATAACTTTTCTTAGTTTCTCGTTGTTGAAACATCCGGCTAATTGCTACATGCGCAGGCTTGTGCAATGCCATAATCAAGATACCTGATGTTGCCATATCGAGTCTATGCACAACGGTTGCCGTAGGCAGGACTTTATTAACTCTGCTTTGTAAACAGTCTTTATGAGCGGGCAAACGGCCTGAAACAGTGAGTAAGCCACTTTGTTTATTAAGCACAACAATATCATTATCTTGATAAATGATATCAAGATAAGGAGACATTGGAGGGCAATAAACAAAGTCAGGATTTGGAACCATTCGCACAACTTTTTGTTGTGCTTGTAGCTCAGTTTGTTTTTCTTTATTGGTCGACATGATTAGTTACTCACCACAATTAAGCGTATCGCTTCAAACTTTAATTGTGCTTTACTAATATAGTGACTTAATTCATTTTGTTGTACTTTGATAAAATCTAACTCTTGTTGACGAACACTAGGATTAATTGATTTTAATGCGGTTAATCGTTGAAATTTCTCATCTAAATTTTTATGCATATTTGCAAGTGCTTTAGCTTGAATATTAATAACTTGAGGTTGAGCATGTCCTTCAGCTTTAGCCACTAAAGGTGTTACTTGCTCTCTCAACGCCTTGACTAATTGCAAAGCGACTTGCTTTTTAACCGGTGCGAGCTGCTGATCTAAAACGTTCTCACTGACTTTATCCGCCAAGTCGTTACCGTTTTTATCAACAAGCACACGAATGGGGGTAGTGGGTAAATAACGGCCAAGTTGTAGATGGTTTGGCGCAGTTGCTTCAACAGTAAAAATACACTCGATGAAAAATGTACCTGCAGGTAATGCAGGGTTCTTCAATAAGCCGATGCTGGAGTTGCCGGTTTGATCGCTAAGGACTAAATCCATAGCGCCACGGACCATAGGATGATCCCATGTTAATAAATGATAATCTTCACAGGCTAATGCCGTATCCCGATTAAACGTGATGGTAGTACCATCATCAGGTAAGCAAGGGAAATTACCACAAAGCATATGTTCACTGGGCTGTAAAGCAATTGCATTATCTGACTTGTCGTCTTGGGTGATACCAAAAACATCAAGTACTTGAAACATGAATTGTGGCAATTCAATTTGTTGATCTAGTGCAGATATTTCTTTGACTAATTCGTGTGAACGGCCTTGTCCAGAAGAGCGCAATTCTAATAACTTATCTCGTCCTGATTCTAAATTAGCTTTAAGGGTTAAATGCTTAGCATGACTTTCATCAATTAATTTTTCAGCTGCGCTAGACTGCCATTGTGCCGCTAAAGCTAAATCAAATAATTGCTCACCAAAGTCATCAAAAATAGCACGACCCGTAATACAAGTATGTTCAAATGCATTTAAACCATTTTGATACCAGTTAAAAAGTAAACCTTGCGCCGAATCAGCAAAATAAGGCACATGCAAGCGTATCGTTTGTGTTTGCCCTATACGGTCTAAACGGCCAATACGTTGTTCTAAAAGATCGGGGTTTTGAGGTAAATCAAATAACACCAAATGATGTGCAAATTGGAAGTTTCTCCCTTCACTGCCAATTTCAGAACACAGTAAACATTGTGCACTGTCTTCGTCTTGAGCAAAATAAGCGGCCGCTTTGTCTCGTTCAAAAATACTCAAACCTTCATGGAAAACAGCCGCTCGAATACCTTCTTTTACACGTAATGCGGCTTCTAAATCAATAGCTGTTTGAGCATGTGCACAAATGACCAGTAGCTTTTCTTTCTTTAGGGTTTGTAATAGCTCTATTAAATAGTCAACACGGGGATCAATATCGGTCCAGTTTTCATGACTATTTAACGAAAACATAATTTCAGGTGTAAAAATATGTTTTGCTTGTGATAACGCTTTTAAATTCTCACTACTGTCTGACAACAAAAATTCATTAATGTGGTCTTGATAAGCTTCAGGCAAGGATAAAGGTGTTGAATGTAATTCTCGTTCAGGGAAACCTTTGATGGTATTTCTGCTGTTTCTAAAAAGAATACGCCCTGTGCCATGACGATCAAGTAGCTGTGTAAGTACTTGCTCACGTGAAGCTGTTTGTTCAAGTGCTTCTTTATCCGTTTTAGCGATGAGATTAATATTTACCAGGTGTTTACTGATATCTGTTTCTTTTAATAGCTCGGTCAGCGTAACTTGCTGTTCTACAGATAAAGCAACTTTAGCAACTAAGGCATTGGCAGCATTAGCAACCTCAGTATAGTGGCTTTCTTCTTCAGTAAATTTTTGATAATCAAAGAAACGATCAGGGTCAAGTAAGCGTAATCGAGCGAAGTGGCTTTCATGACCGAGTTGGTCAGGCGTCGCTGTTAATAATAAAACACCCGGGATACTTTGGGCCAATTGTTCAACACATAAATACTCAATACTGGGGTTATCTTGATGCCAATTTAAGTGATGAGCTTCATCAACAACCATTAAATCCCAGTCTTCTGCGATCAAGTCTTCGTACCATTCTGGGTTTTGTGTGACAAAATCCAAATTAACTAATACCAGTTGCTCAGTACTGAATGGGTTTTCTTGTTCACCCGAGTTTTTAATTTCTTGGCAGCGTTCACTATCAAAAATGCTGAAATGTAAGTTAAAGCGTCGTAACATTTCAACTAACCACTGGTGCATCAGTGACTCAGGTACAATAATCAAAATACGCTTGGCGCGACCTGTTACGAGTTGCTGATGAATAATTAAACCTGCTTCAATCGTTTTACCTAAACCTACTTCATCGGCCAGTAATACACGAGGCGCAAATCTGCAACCGACTTCTTCAGCGATATATAATTGATGAGGAATTAAACTGACTCTGCCACCACTTAAGCCCATCAAGGGAGATTGCTGTTGAGTGTGTTGGTGTTTTAAACTGTCTTTACGTAAACGAAACCAGTCGAGACGGTCAACTTGACCATTTAGCAGTCGATCGTGTGGTTTATTAAATTTGATAAAATGGTCAATCATCACTTCTTTTAGTGATGTTTCTTCACCATTATCTTGGCGTTTACCGTGATAGGTCAGTAAATTATCAATGTCTTCAATTCTGTCAACGGTTAACATCCAGCCTTCATGGCTCGGAATGTTGTCACCTTGGTTGAAAATAACACGGGTTAATGGGGCGTTTGCTATGGCATATTGGCGTGATTCACCGGTAGCGGTAAATAGAATTGATACAAATCGGTGTTCAACCGTTAAGACCGTGCCTAATCCTTGATCCGACTCTCCGTCACTTATCCATCGTTGACCAGGGTAAAAAACCATATAAAAACTCCAAAATTAAAATCTTGCACGATTATAAAAAACTTGTGCAACAGAACACGCCAAAGATGGCATTAAAAAAGGGCGCTATAGTAACGTTAATCATAGCTATGATCACCAAAAAATGCAGAGAATTTATAAAACGGTTCAATAAAGTTTGTCTGAGGATAAATAATCTTAAGATGTCACTTGCCAGTGATAAATTTAGCTGGCAAAGTAGAATTATCATTCAGGTAATAAGGTGATGGTTACTGTTTTTGGTTTTTTAGTCAGCAGCTGAATACTCGGTGATTAGCTTACATACCGATTCTTCTGTTTCTTTTAACTTAGATCGGAGATCTTTGTATGAATGAAGAAAAAATTATTTACGTATTAGACACAAATATTTTATTACACGAACCCTTTGCTTTCCTCTCCTTTAAAGAGCATGACGTAGTCGTCCCCATGACCGTCCTTGAAGAATTAGACTCCATTAAAGACCGCCAAAAAGATGTTAGTCGAGATGCCCGTGTTGCTATACGTGCACTTGAAGATGTACTTGTCGACGCCACACCTGAAGAAGTACTCGCGGGTGTTAAATTGCCTCAAAATGATGCAGAACATCCCAGTGGTTGTTTATCTATTTTCAATGATTATACGTTGGAGCAAAAAACAGGTTGCTTATCTTTCAATGAAAATGACAACCGTATTATTAATGCCGCTTTATATATGCAGGAGAAAAAATCGCCCAATAAAGTGGTGTTAGTGACTAAAGATATTAATATGCGTTTAAAAGCTAAAGGGGCAGGTTTAGCTTATGTTGAAGATTACCGAACAGATCAACTTATTGATGATATTAAGTTTTTAACTAAAGGTTATCATAAGTTTGAGGGGGATTTTTGGCAACATGTCAAAGAGTGTGAAAGCGAAACAGAAGGTCGAAATACCACCCACTATATTAAACGTGATGTACTCCCCAATACTTATATGAATGAATACCTTATTGATGAGAGCGAACACTTTGCGGGTAAGGTCATTGGTTGGGACGATGACAAACTTGCGGTAACAGATTTGAGCCGAGAACGTTTAATGGCGAAACAGGCATGGGGTATTCATCCAAAAAACATCTACCAAGGTATGGCAATGGACGCTTTACTCGACCCTACAATAGATTTAGTCATTCTTACAGGCCCAGCGGGGTGTGGTAAAACATTATTAGCATTGGCATCAGCGCTTGAACAAGTCATTGAACGTGGCTTATACGATAAAGTTATCGTAACACGTAGTACCCCTGAAATTGCCGAATCTATTGGCTTCTTACCCGGTACCGAAGAAGAGAAAATGGCACCTTGGCTAGCGGCAATAACAGATTCATTAGAAGTCTTACATAAACAAGATGAAAATATGAATGGTAGTCTTGATTACATTATGGAAAAAGCCAACATTCAATTTAAATCAGTGAATTTTATGCGTGGTCGAAGTATTCAGAATTCTTTGGTGTTACTCGACGAATGTCAAAACTTAACAGCATCGCAGTTAAAAACGATTATCACACGTTGTGGTGAAGGGACAAAACTCGTGTGCTCAGGTAATCTTGCGCAAATCGATAGTAATTACTTAACCGCTGTTACGTCAGGGCTGACCTATATTGTTGAACGCTTTAAAGATTTTTCGGGTAGCTCAACAATCAACTTAAATGGTGTGGTCAGAAGTCGGTTAGCCTCTTTTGCAGAGGAAAATTTATAGGGGTGATAGTTGTTTAGATATTAAGATGAATAAGGCTCATTTTTGAGCCTTTTTTGTTAGTGATATTTGCACGACTTAGCCTGCAGACTAGTTATCAAAGAATATTTTCAGTAAGATGTCTTACTCGAAGTGAATAACAAATTATCAGAATAAATATAAGGTTGTTGCATTGTTTGGTAAGTATTCTAAAGAACAGGTATTTAGTCGTTACAATCGCTCTGTTTTAGCGGTATTTATTGTTATAACATTCATTGCTGTTTCGATAGCTTCTTATCGATATTTTGTTGAGCTAGACTCCTATCAAGCTCGAGAACTTCGCACGTTAAATACACGTGCCAAACAGCTAGAAAACACTCTTATCTTGGGATTGAAAAGCATCGCAGGAATAAAAAAGTTTGCAAATTATCACCTTTCCTTTCCTGAAGAGTTACTCTCCACCACACCACCACTTGCACAAGATGGTAATGAGTTCTATTTAAAGAAAAATAGTCGAGACTCATTCGCACACCGTAAAAATTATCGAGGAAGTATAACAGGAATAGGTCAGGTTGCTGATTTTGATGAGTTACAAAAGCAGGAATTAGCAATGGCTAATGCATTAACACCCGCTTTTATTATTGCAAAAAATTCAATTAAAGAATCGACTTGGTTTTATTATGTGTCTTTAAATCAATTTGTCAGTCTTTACCCTTGGATAGGACGTGATAGTTGGCGATTTTCAGAACATAACCTTAATAATAACAATATTAATAGCATTAAAACCTTGTTGCCGGGAGAGAATAATTTTTTTTGGTCGCCACCTTATTTAGATTCAGCAGGGAAGGGGTTAAGCTCTTCATTAGGGACATCAGTCTATCGCAATAAAAAACTAGCAGGTGCGGTGCTAATGGATTTTAGCCTATCAAGTTTAAGCGATGGCTTGCCTGAGGTTAATAAACCTAATCAAGGGCTTGTGCTCATTGATGAAAAAAACAACATACTTATTCATAAAACAGCGGATAATAAAGCTTTATCAACGAAAATTACTTGGCAAGATATTGCACCAAAGCAACTCATCAATTATTCCTATAAGCGCCTCAATAAATTACCAAATAGCTATCGAGTGGGCTCATGGCTTATTCAAAAATATCAATTACCTATAAACGGTTGGGTGTTACTTAAGTATCAGCCTTATCAAGATTTTACTGCGCCTATTTTGAACCGCTTTATTGTGATGCTGATTTTGCTATTCTTAGGGCTATTTGCGTTTATGAGTATCATTTATGTTGTTACGCGAAAAACTTTTATGAAGCCGACTAAAGAATTTATCAATCATATTGAGCATTGTTCACAGGGCGATCCTGGTAAAGTAAAGCCGCCTGCCGACTGGTCATACTGGTTTAAAATTGTTGAAGATATTTTCGGACAAAATCGTACTTTATTACAGCAACTTAAAGATCAAAATATTATTCTCGATACGCGGGTTAATGAGAAAACTCAAGCGCTACGTCTTAAAAGTGAACAACATCAACGTGACTATGCTTTGTTGCGTTCGGTGATGGATGCTATTCCAGATTATATTATTTTTAATGATTTAGATGGGGCAATGATTGGTTATAACAAAGCGTTTGAAACTTTTGTTCAAGCGGCCTCCTTAGATCTTATTGGTAAGTCTAGTGATGAAGTGGTCTGTCTTGAGTTAGGGCAATCATTAGTTTCAATGTCGGCGGCGTCGTTAACCCGAAAAACTGATCAAGGATTAGCGCAGGTCGTTGAAACTTCATCTAATACCTATGAAGTTTTTAGTAATCAGCTTTACAGCCAGACAGCTGAAATTGTTGGTACTATTAATTTAGTTCGAGATGTTACTGCGCAATATGCAGCGAATATCGCTTTGGAACAAGCAAAAAACCAAGCCGAGTATGCTAACCAAGCAAAAAGTCAGTTTTTAGCCAACATGAGTCATGAAATACGTACGCCCATTAACGCGATTAAAGGTATGTTATTTTTATTAGCAAGAACACGGTTAACTAATGAGCAGAAGCAACATTTATTAAATGCAGAGGGGGCATCAGTATCATTGTTACACTTGGTTGATGAAGTTCTCGATTTAGCTAAAATAGAATCGGGGAATATGTCTATTGTAAAAATGCCAGAGAGTATTGATGAAATTGTTGACCAAGCGGTTAAACTGAATATCGGTATGATAAGCGAAAAGCAATTATCTCTGAAAATTAATATTGATTTTGATGTTCCCGATATTGTCCTAACTGATGGTATGAGACTGGTTCAAGTACTGACAAACTTACTGAATAATGCCATGAAGTTCACCCATCAAGGTGAAATTTCACTCAGTGTTGAAAGGGTTGATTCAACCACCGACTCTTTAGAAAGTACACTTGCTCATTCACCCGTTTTTGTTCGCTTCACTGTTGCTGATACCGGCATAGGTATTGCTAAAGATAAGCAAGGGCATTTATTTGAGGCGTTTCGTCAAGCTGATGAGTCAATGACACGCGAGTATGGTGGTTCAGGATTAGGTTTGTCTATTTGTCAGCAAATTGTTAATCTTTTATCGGGTGAAATTTCACTGAAAAGTGAATTAGGTACTGGGACTATATTCAATTTTGTCCTCCCTTTTAACGTTGTCCAAGACAGCTCATCAAAAGAGGCATTAGCGCTAACGTTATGCAGCTTTCCTCAAGGTTTATCTGCACCGTTAAAAGAAAGCTTATCAGCATATCAAATAAAGCACGTTAATATTACGTCGTTCTCAGCACTTGAAAATTACAAGAATGATAAACATGTCGCTATGATTATTGACGAAGAAGATATTCATGAAAACCCGGAAGAAATATATAAAACCTGCCTTGATAATCAAGTGTTATTAGCAATAAGTCATCAAATGGCGAAAGGAATATCGTCGAAGATAATCGAACGAATTGAAACATTGAAACTTCCTTATGTGTTACTAGAAAAACCCCTTTACCGAAGTTTTATCCGTAAGCTCTTCTTGGCGGTTGACAACAAATCACTTGTGGTAAAAAGTATCGATAATCAATTGCTTGCTGATAAAATAAATCCACAAAAGATTAATAATTTAAAAGGTATTACTGTTTTACTCGTTGAAGATAATTTAGTGAATCAGCTGGTCGCAAAAGAACTACTAAGAATGATGCAAGCTGATGTTATTATTGCCGAAAATGGTAAGGAGGCATTGGATGTTCTGGCGAGTAAAGATCAAGGTATCGAAGTGGTACTTATGGATATTCAAATGCCAGTGATGGATGGGTTAACAGCAACTCGTAAAATTCGACAGCAAAAAGAATTTGATCATTTACCCATTATTGCTATGACGGCTCACGCTCGACAAGAAGACAAAGAAAGAAGCTTTGCGGCAGGAATGAATAAGCATATGGCAAAACCTATTAATGCTGAATTATTACTTTCTGGTATTTTAGAAGTACTTCATAAAAAGACTTAATTATTGTTGCTCATCAGTGATTGCCGTGTCTTTTTGTTCAATCGTCTTTTGGGGTTGAGGTTTTACTTTTGCATGGAATAGCTCTGCGGTGAAATGCCCATTACCTACGGCCAATTCAGATACCTGTGCTATTTCACCTAAAGGTAATAGTATCGGGCCTGTTGGCTCAGCGAGCACATATGTTATTTCATCAATAACAATGGTTTGGTCATTAGCTTGCACGGGTACTTTTATACCCAATAAAGCGTGATTATCAATAAAGACTAAAATCATTTTTATACGTGGCATCAGACTGCGCAGAATCGCAGCCGTTAGCGTTACTTTACTGTCACAATCTCCTTGGTTTTCCCATAATAGTTTTAATGGCGGATTAAATCCGGCACCAGAAGCGGTTACCCTTGATTCTAACGTTGCGTAAGGAATACTTTGTACAAACCCTAGAACATAATCAGTCACTTTTCGAATATTTCTTATTGAAAATTTCTCAAGAATTATGGGTTTCACTGACTTTAAATCGATGCTAGAAATACTGGCAAATTGGCCATGATTGGGTTTTACAGCGTTTATTTGATCGTGAGTTATAAATTGATGATAATAATTTTTAGCTAGGTATTCATCACCTAACGTCTGTTTAAGTTGATATATTTTGGCATAAGCTGAATTGATTGCTTGGTTATTTCTACCTTTTATGACAATTTCACCGTCATCGGTATTTTTGCTAAAATTTATCATTACGTCATTAATAGGCTCTGCACGCAGCTTTTTTTGTAGCGCATTATTAATTGAGAATTTTGCCATCTCAGGCTTAAACACTTTGAAATTTCTGAAACGATCAAACAATGCTCGCTTAGTCAGTATAAACTGCAGGTTTTGCGTGTCACCTTGAGAGTCGAGCCATTGATAATTAAATTGATAGTTGTCACCTTTTTCTATTTTTGAAAAGGCAAGTTGATCGGCAAAAGCCAAAGAAGGCATAAAAAAGTAAAGAGCAATGCAAAGAATTTTATTTAAAATATCGCGAATCATCGAGAATAATCAAACCACTAACAAAAATATCATCTAATCTAACATTAACGCATTTTTACTTTTCATACCAATGGCAAAGCGATAACGGAATATTTAATCGTTGACGCTTTACTTTTAAGGAGATTTTGCTATATTCAAACGCATGTTTGAAATGATTGTTTCAAAAGTTAAATTAATGTTATTTGTAGTAACATAAAAAACGAGGAGAATACCGTGGCTGATTATCAAGCACCATTAAAAGATATGAATTTTTTGTTATATGATGTTTTTTCAATGGAAGCAATGTGGCAGTCAATGCCTAGTTTATCAGAACATGTTGATCGCGAGACAGCACAAGCCATTTTACAAGAATGTGCCAAAATAGCTGAACAAGAAATTGCACCTCTTTCACGCCAAGGCGATGAAATTGGTGTGAGCTTTAATGAAGGAAAGGTAACAACTGCTCCTGGTTATAAAGAGGCATTTAAAACTTATTCTGACGGTGGTTGGACAAGTTTAGGTGGTGAACCTGAATTTGGTGGCATGGGTATGCCTAAAGTCATTACTGCATTACACGAAGAAATGCTGTGTTCAGCTGATATTGCTTTTTCATTATATCCAGGATTAACGGCAGGTGCCGGTTTATCTATTGCTAAACATGCGACAGATGAATTAAAAGAGCGTTATTTAACGCGCTTATATGCTGGCGACTGGATGGCAACGATGTGTTTAACTGAACCACATTCCGGTACTGATTTAGGTTTGATTTATACCAAAGCTATTCCTCAAGAAGATGGCAGCTTTGCGGTAACAGGTACAAAAATATTTATTACCGCTGGTGAACATGACATCACTGAAAATATTGTCCATTTAGTACTGGCGAAATTACCAGGCGCACCAGCGGGACCTCGTGGTATTTCCCTCTTTTTAGTGCCTAAATATCAAGTTAATGAAGATGAGTCCTTAGGCGACTTTAACAATGTTACTTGTGGATCAATTGAGCACAAAATGGGTATCCATGCTTCTGCAACTTGTGTAATGAATTTTGATGGTTCAAAAGGTTACTTGGTCGGTGAAGAAAACAAGGGTCTAGCTTGTATGTTCACCATGATGAACTTTGAGCGCATCGGCGTCGGCATCCAAGGTATTGGTGCGGCAGAACGTTCCTACCAGAACGCTTTAGAATATGCTAAAGAACGTTTACAAGGTCGTTCACTGTCGGGTGCTAAATATCCAGAAAAAGCAGCTGATCCTATCATTGTTCATGGTGACGTACGTCGTATGTTACTGAACATGAAGGCATTAACTGAAGGTTCACGAGCATTGTCTACGTATATTTCAATGACACTTGATATGGCAACTTATGGTGAAGGTGAATTAAAAGCCAAGGGCGAGAGTTTGTCTGCACTCATGACACCTTTAGCAAAAGCTTTTTTTACCGATTTAGGTCTTGATAATACCGTTGCAGGTCAACAAATATTGGGCGGCCACGGCTATATTCGTGAATGGGGACAAGAACAGTTAGTGAGAGATGTTCGCATTGCACAAATATATGAAGGCACTAATGGCATTCAAGCGATGGATTTATTAGCGAGAAAAGTTTCGGCAAGTAAAGGCGAATTAATGCAGGTTTTTATCAATGAAGTGAACACTTACATTGAGCAAACATCAGCAACTAATATGCAAGAATTTATCCAGCCGTTAAAAGATGCCAATATTGATTTAGCTGAATTAACCCAGCATATTCTTAAAGCCGCTCAAGGCAATATTGAAGAGTTGGGTACATCAGCTAATGATTATTTACATGTCTTTGGTTACACAGCAATGGCATTTGTTTGGGCAAAAATGGCTGAATCAGCTTTGGCTCAAGAAGGTTCAAGTGATGAATTTTACGAAAGTAAAATAAAAACAGCGCGCTACTACTTTGCACGTTTGTTGCCACGTCGTTTGTCACTCGCAGCCTCTATTAAAGCCGGTTGTGATACGCTATTTGATTTAGATGAAAGCTTGTTCTAACCCTCTAAAATTTCCATATAAATAGTATAATTAAAAAAGGCGCTATCATTTTATGATAGCGCCTTTTTACTCTGTTTTTGCAACGATTTACGGTTAGAAAGTATAGGTTGTACCAAACACAGCCACTTGTTCTTTTTGCATATTATAAACGGGCAAGCTATTCGATGATTCTTCATGAGCTGTAGAGGTTAGTCCGCCAGTTAAATACCAATTACTGTTGATTGAGTACTGCCCCAAAATGCCGAACCTAGCATAAGATTTTGAACCAGTGGCATTTGTGGCAGCTGTTTCGCGAGAAACAAAGTCATTACTATAAAACTGATAAATGGAATGCTCATTCAAAGACTCTATTTTTGCGGTGACGAGTAAGGTGAAATTTTCTTCTTGTAGCACCCTATAGCTACCTTGAATAAAAAAAGCTTGCTCACTGACTTGGTCGACTTTTTTGGTTAAAAAACCACTTTGGGCACTAAATGCGTCATTTTCAAAAATGACCGCAACTTGATGCGTTTCAAGCTTGTTCATTAATGGTGTATTTGTAGGGCTGATATTTTCGTTTGAAATGGGGAAACCTAATGCTTCTAAATCATAGGCTTGATTTAATGAATTAAAAATTAATGCCGAGTTGGCCCAGTCGCTAATTAATGCTCCATCAATAATGCTATTGGAATTTTTTTCCTCGCTATAAGCGTGTGCATTAAATAATACACCAACTATAAATAGCATTGATAAGATTAATTTTATAAATATTTTCATTAAATAACCTATTGGAAAAATTAAGACTTCATGCTCTTTTTAACTATAGGCAAGTATTATAAAAAAGGCGTTATTTTTAATAGGAATATTATTTTATTATCTTATTTATTGATATTTATAAGGATTAAAGTTAATGAGCAACAGAACAAAACAGAAATAAAGTGGCATTGATAAAATATAAATAGATCATTAATACGCTTTATTTTAACAATTTAGTGGCTGAGTTAGCTTAACGGCATCCTTTGCTTTTTTGGAGCACCGTAAATAGTCAGTTATAATTATATGCAGAGATAAAAGCATATAATATTGAATTAATAAGGAAAGTCGTGCGATTTAAAAGCATAGTTATTGTGTTGTTCATAACAGCGTGTAGTGCTAATCCCCAACCGCCACTCGAAGTAAAAGCAGAGACTTGTGATATTGAATACACACAATATCAAGCGACGGTTACAGGGTATTGTCAAGAAGCTGAAGCTGCATTACCGACAGAAATTCCCACCATTGAAAAAGAAATAGCACTGCGTTCTGTCGCGTCGATTCCTGACGTGTTTTGGTATAGCACTAAAATGAAATATTCATTAGTAAAGCAAGAAGAAAAAGCTCCATTAGCTTTTGTCATTGCTGGTACCGGAGCAAGTTACAATAGTGCAAAGATGATTAGCCTACAAAAAACCTTATATCAACAAGGCTATCATGTCATATCTCTTTCTTCGCCGACATATTCTAATTTTATCATTAACTTAGATTCGAGTACTGATTTCCCAGGTGTGCTAGAACAAGATGCTAAAAACCTCTATCGCATAATGAAAAAGGTTTATCAGCAAGTTATCACTGAAGACAATGTTGTCGCCACCACCTTTTCATTAACAGGTTATAGCTTGGGTGGGGCTCATTCTGCCTATGTTGCTCAACTTGATGAAAGTGAACAGATTTTTAACTTTGAAAAAGTCGTTCTGATCAATCCTCCTGTTAGTTTATACAACTCAGTTAACATACTTGATAGCTATTTAGATTTAAAAGAAGGTGGTCCAGATGCGGCTTCAACGATGCTTGATGATATATTTTTAAGGTTTGCTGACAGTTATGCAGAGCAAGAGTCATCTTCATTTTCTCAAAGTGCTATCTATGCTTTATTTAGAGATGCTAATTTGTCAGAAGAGGAACTAAAACTGTTAATAGGTGCATCGTTTCGGATGTCGTCAACAGATATGTTGTTTGCATTAGATGTTAGCTATAACGTTGGTGGTATTATATATAAAAATCATAAGATTAATAAATTTGAAAGTATTACTCATTCTATGTATCGAGCAAGTGTTATTACCTTTAAAGAGTACTTTGAAAAAGTGCTGGTACCTTGGCAACAAGAAAGCGATGCGAGTTTAACGCGCGAGGCACTGATTGCTCGGCTGAGTTTAAAAAACATAGAAAACTATTTACGCCATTCAGACAAAATAAGTTTAGTGACTAATGCTGATGATATTATTTTAGCTAAAGGTGAAGTGGAATATTTACAAGATGTTTTTGGTTTGAGGGCAAAAATATTTCCTCGTGGCGGACACTGTGGAAACATCGACAGAGTCAGTTTCGTTGAGTACCTCAATAGTCAATTTCAAGGTGCTAAACAATGATGGCGTTTTTTAAATTATTAACACAAAGTCTCGCTATTTTATTGATTGCGCTACTTTCTGCATGTTCATCTATACCTGAATTAGAAGACAATGTTGAAAAACCACGGGTTAAATTGTCTTCGGTCTATGAAGAAAAAGCGGTTACTAATCAATATGATGATCCTTGGGAAGGATTTAATCGCCGGATGTATTACTTCAATGCTAAAGCCGACGAATATGTACTATTACCAATTGTTGCAGGTTATAAAGCGGTAACACCTGATCTTGTTGAGAAAGGTATTAGTAACTTTTTTAAAAACTTAGGCGAATTCCCTGTTTTTATTAACGCTATTTTACAAGGTAAGCCCAGCGTCGCTTCTGAAACTTTGGGTCGCTTTGCGGTAAATACCACCGTGGGGGTTTTGGGGTTATTTGATGTGGCGACATCAATAGGCTTGGTCGAGCAAAATGAAGACTTTGGTCAAACACTGGGAGTGTGGGGAGTTAATCCCGGACCTTATTTAGTTCTACCATTATTAGGACCATCTTCATTACGTGATGCTGCGGGGACTTCGATAGATATGTTTGCTTTGCAAGTTGTCATCGATGAACTCGGTATGACAGCAGAAGAAGAAATGTTTCTTTCATTATTGGGAAGTATTAATACTCGTGCTAATTTGCCGTTTAGGTATTACGCCTCGGGTTCGGCTTTCGAGTATGAACGCTTCAAAGTGCTGTATATGAAATATCGAGAAATTCAAATAGCGCGCTAACAAAGATGAGTGCGCAATGAGAAGTCTTTAAATATCCCCTTAAATCGACTTTAACAGTAAAGGTTAAAATAGATAAATATAGTGAATATTTTGTATAATATTATGACGGAAATTAATATTATACAAAGCACATCATCTTTGATGACGTGGCGCATATAAAAATACAACAACCGGCACTTTTAGAGGCTACCACCACAACTTGATTAGGTGGTGAAGTTACTGATAGTCCCATTGCTTAGGCGACTCTGTAAATAGGGTAGTGCAGTCGAACATCTATAAGGTATACTGCGCCGATATATAATAATTAGGATATAAATTTGTTAGCTGTAATTCGTTTTATTTTAATGACACTTGCTTTAGTTTTTATTTCCACTGTGGCATGTTTTTATAGCATATTACGGCCATTTCATCGAAATAATGTTTTTCATACTGCGCGTTATATGAGTAAAGTTTCGACACTTCTGGGCTTAAGTATTGAAGTAAGAACACCTGAAAGTATTAAAAATGTGGGGCCGGCCGTTTATATTTGTAACCATCAAAACAGCTACGATATTTTTACTGTTGGTGCTGCTGTTCAGCCTTCTACGGTGAGCGTTGGTAAGAAAAGTTTAAAGTGGATCCCTTTTTTCGGACAAATGTACTGGTTAACAGGTAACATTTTAATTGACCGTTCAAATTCAAGTAAAGCGATGAACACTATTGCGTTAACCGCGAAAAAAATTACTGAAAAAGAACTCTCTGTTTGGTTATTTCCTGAAGGAACGAGAAGTAATGGTAAAGGGTTACTTCCTTTTAAAACCGGCGCGTTTCGAACAGCACAACAAGCCAATGTACCTATTATCCCGGTCTGTGTAAGTAACAGCCACGGAAAAATAAAGTTAGGGCGTTGGAACAATGGTAAATTGATTATTGAACTATTAGATCCTATATATTTTAATAATGATGCTAAAGAAAGTATTAGAGAAGTTGCTAATAGCGCACATAAAAAAATGCTTGTTAAGATTGCAGAGCTCAGTAAAGAGTCTGGAAACGAGCTCATCGTAAACAAGAACGTTAAAAATTGAGAAAATAATGATAGATGAAGAATTACAGCAATGGCAAGAGCATACCAATAATTTGGTTAATACACTGATAGAAGACGGTACCAACGAAGAGGTGCATCATACTATTGAACATCATTTTTCTAGTTCAGATTTTGATGTACTAGAGAAAGCGGCTATCGCTGCTTTCAAAATGGGTTTAGAAATAGAAGACCCTGAAGAAGCTGAGTTAGAAAATGGCGATAAAGTTTTCGCTTTTGATATTATTACTGAACAGCCACTTGACGAAGAAATTATTTTTGAAGAAACAACAAAGATGTTCGAGTTAGCAAAGCAATGTAAAGTTGACTATGATGGTTGGGGCACGTATTTCGAAGAATAGTGAATAGGCTCCACGAAAATATTTTGAAAGGACTTGAAAATGGGATGGATAGAAACGCTACTTAACCCTGCGACATTATCATTATTAATACCAATTATTGCTATTGTTGGTGCTTTTTCTATTGCGGCATTAAAAGCGCATCATCGCCATCAAGAGCGAATAGAGAAAATTAAGCACGGTTTAGACCCTGATCAATAAATCAAATAACGAGCAGTGGTTTACTTTTAAGTTAATTATTGATGTTAAGTGAGTTATATTGATAAAAAAAGCAAAGTGCATGCACTTTGCTTTTTTGATTATACTCACTTACCAAGCACTAGAAGCGGTATTCAGCACCCGCGTAGAAGTAAGCACCATTAAAACCAAAAGGTGCTGAGCGACGTGAATAAGTAAACACCCCAGGGCTACTCACAATAACATTGCCACTTGCGTCAACAATGGTACCTGAACGAGAATTACCTATTTCATTTTTATCTGGGTAAACATCAAAAATGTTATTGCCACCAAAGTTAAATGAAAGCTCATCGTTAAACTGATAATTTACACGTAAATCAGTTAATACTTCAGCACCGTAGGTTTGTCTTTCGCCGTCAAGCACTGTGTATTCACCGTAACGATTAAAGGCTAAATTAATAGTGAAATCGCCAACTTTATATAAGCCACTTAAACTAATGCGGTCTTGAGGTTGCCATTCTTCAATAATAGAAATCGCTTGCTCAGAAAAAACATCATCAGGTGAAATCCCACCTAACGCACTACCTTCTGGTGTATAGGTATCGGTAACGTCTGTTTCAGAGAAATTTGCAGCTAACGTTAAGTCTAAAGTGCCCGACATAAGCTCTGTCTTCCAAGTGGTGATAATATCCACACCTTTGGTTTCAGTGTCTGCCCCATTTAAAAAGAATTGCCCCGCACCCGCTCCAGAAGAGGTTAATGCGGCATCAAGTGCTGGTGATAAACCTTGACCTAATGAATTACTCAACACAATACGGTCTTCAATATCGATAGAGTAGAAATCAATCGTTAAATTAATATCATCAGTAACTTTTACAACAGAACCGATACTAAAATTAGTGGACACTTCTTCTTTGAGCTCTGGAATGCCAATGGCTTGCGCTAAAATACTGTCATTGCGGAAAGTACCTATTTGCACAGCAATTTGGTCACCACCATTTGGATTAGTTTGGAATTGGGTACTGATATTATCTGTATAAAGCTGTTGCATTGACGGAGCTCTAAAACCTGTACTCATAGCGCCACGTAATGAGACATCTTCAGTAATTGACCAATTAGCAGCAAGTTTAAAATTAGTGCTATCTCCAAAACCGTCGTAGTCATCATAACGTACTGCGGTACTGATAATCAGTTCATCGGTAACTTCTGCTTCGGTATCGATATAAAATGAAATCACATCACGAGATTCATCAACAGATTGCAACGGCGCCGTACCGCCAAACCCTTGAGTACCTGCACTTCGGTCGGTAGCATATAAGCTGTTACCTTGTGCGTCGGTATCATAATCACGATAAGAGTATTCATCACCGGCGCTAACTCTAAATTCATCAGTGCGCAGTTCAGCGCCCATTGCTAAAGAAAACCAATCAAAAGCTTTGGTATAATCAATGTTAAGCGTTTGTAATGTCAGTTCTAATCCGTAAGCAAAGGCTTCACGGGGAATGGAACTACGTATATCATCAGCGGATAATTCCGAAGTGTAGATTAATGAGTTTGCATAGGATGAGTTAATCGTATCTTGGGTGGTGTAATCAATATTATTTTCACCATAGGTATATGATAAATCTAATGATGAGTCATTATTAAATTCGGTTTTATAGCCAAAGTTATATGAAATATCTTTTATTTGAGTATTGATTTTAGGTAAGAAGCCAGCAGGAATGGTTGCATCACCATCTTGAAGTTGAGCGTTACCTCCACCGTTTGCATTATGACGAAAGAAAGCGGCTGATTCATTATCACGGCTTGAATAAGTGATAAAACCATATAACTCCCCATCGGCTAAATCGTAACCTGTATTGATGGTTAGCCCTATTTGATCAGAGTCTGCATCACCTATACGAAAGGTTTCACGTGTTGCGGTAGCTTCTCGCGGATCACCTAATAAATAATCTCCGTTATCAAGTTGCGTACAGCCTGAAAACTGACATGAACCATGTAAACCTGCTCGATCTGAATAGCCTCTATCACGTATGTTTAACGTGGTATTAAGAAAGCCACTATCACCCAATGAAAAACCCTTTGAAATATCAATATTAGTCGTTTCACCATCGCCTGCTGAATTCTCGCCATAAGAAACGGCAACACTTCCGCCTTCGCTTTGATCTTTGAGAATAATATTTATGACACCAGCAATTGCGTCTGAACCATATTGTGCAGCAGCACCATCACGTAATACTTCAATACGCTTTATAGAGGCAGCAGGGATGGCATTCATATCGGTGCCAGCAGTACCACGACCAACAGAAGTATTAATATGAATTAAACTGGCTTGATGGCGACGTTTACCATTGATCAATACTAACGTTTGATCTGGGCCTAAACCGCGTAATGTTGCTGGGCGCAAGGCATCAGTTCCATCACTAATTGACGAGCTAGAAAAGTTAAACGATGGGGCAATAGCTTGTAACATTCGACCCACTTCAGTTTGCCCTGTATTAAGCAACGCTTCAGCAGATAAGATATCTACAGGAACAGGTAAATCTTCAGCAGAACGACCTGCAACACGGCTACCAATAACTGAAATTTTTTCTACTTCTTGTTCATTGACCTGAGCAGGCTCTTGGGCCAGTGCAGTTTGACTGGCTGCGCTTAGTAAAAGTGGTACTAAAGCGGCTTTGAGCATTGTCTTTTTATCCATTGTTATATCACTCCTGAGATGTTTATGTTGTTTTATGCTCAGTTGACCAGTGTTATCTATAACAGCGATTAAGTCGGTATTTTGTAAAAGTTTTTGTAAGCCGTCTTTTACCGAGTATTCGCCCTGTAATTCATTTGCATCATGATCTTTTGTTAAATCATAGGAAAATAAAATTGTTTTATTTGCCTGCAACGCAAACGAAATAAGCGCTTTATCAGCACGTTGTTTCTTCACTGTAAAGTTGATCAAGCTTTCGGCAAATGCTCCAGACGTGAATAAAATACAAGCGCATATAAACAGGGTTACGCTTGTTAACGGCTGAAATACAGAAAGTTGAAAACGACAAAATAACTTTTGCCAACCTTGCAGATGTAATAAACAGTTCAGAAGGAAATTTCCTCTATAATATTTTATAAAAAATATATTGAGTTAGAAAATAGGGAATACGCGTAATTATTTTGAAGCATGTAAACTCAAGCGAATCGAGGTGTTATTTATTTTTTCAAATTGAATATTAAAATTGCTACTCAAAGATTTAAGTAATCCGTCAATATCGTTCGCTTTAAAGTAACCTGCCACTTTTATTTTAGTCAAGGCATCATCATCAATTTCAAACGTTGTTGTGGTGTAGCGGCTTACCTCTGCTAATGCTTCATCAAGTGGTTCACCGGTAAAGACCAACATACCTTGCTGCCATGCGAGTTCACGTTGAATCTTTTCAAATGATATTTTTTGATTTAACGTTTGAGTGTTATTTTCAATAGTCGCAATTTCACCCGATGTTATTAATACACCCGGTAACGCTTCCTTAGGTAAAATCGTAAGCATGTTTGCTATTTTATTTAATGGTTCGCTTGATTTTGTTATCAGTACACGACCTTCAGTGACAACGAGTTCCATATTTTCATTCGATTTTTTTTGTACATTAAAAATAGTGCCTAAAGCCGTAAATGATTTTTCACCTACCGTGACGGTAAAGGGTCTACTTTTATCTTTGGCCACATCAAAACTAGCTTCGCCTTTGATAAGCGTTAATAAGCGGTTGTTTTTTGAAAAGCTGACGTTGACTAAACTGTTGGTATTAAGCTTTATTCTTGAACCATCAGACAGTGAAAACCGCGTTTGTTGGCCAATGAGTGTTTGTAACGTTCTTACTTCGACAAATTGTTTGTCGTTAGTTGCATCAGAAAAAGGAGAGATATTCATAAATAAACTCCCAGCAAATAACAAAATAAAGGCTGTGCTCGCTGCGATAGCATATCTAGCGATAAAACTGTTTTTTTCTGGCATTGTTTTTTCTAGAGGAAATAGAGCACTTAACTCATTGAGCACACTTAAATCATCCCAAAATGCCGCGAGAGAAAATAAAGAGTTACGGTAAAAATCACTTTGCTTGGCCCATTGTTGTAAGGCAAGTTTTTCTTCTAGAGAAAGACCTCGATCGATTTTACTTATCCAAAGGCTTGCTTGCGCTTTGATATCGTCTTTACTCGTAAATGGTTTAATGGTTGTCATACAATATTCTTTCTTATTTAATACTTTATTTTGTTATTGAACGTGCGTTAATTTTTAAGACTGAAGTTTTTGGTGTACTATTTTGTTCAACCCTTTCCATATATTCTGCGCACTTTAATAGACCTTTGGCGACATGTTTTTCAATAGTACTTTCACTAAGGTTTAAATAGTTAGCAATTTCTTTTTGACTAAAGCCGTAAACCTTTTTTAATATGAATGTTTTACGTACAACGTCAGATAATTGCTCGGTAGCACGGCAAAATAATAAGAAACGTTCTTTGCTCTCAAACTGTTCTTCAAATTTTAACGAGGTTAATCCAACCACAGGGTCAGAAAAATCATCAAGCGGGTCGTTGTATTTATTATCCCACTTATTAACGTGATTTAAAGCAAGGTTTTTAGCTGTTTTAAGCATAAAACTGCGGGCGTATTTTATTTCTTCTTTGAGATCCGCTTCATAAGTACGAATAAACGTTTCTTGAATAATGTCATCAATATCATCAGGACTGACAATTTTATTGATATAGCGCTTGATGTTAGCGGTGTAATTAACAAACAGCGTAGTGAATTTACTATTCTGAGCCATTGTTGTTCTTGTTATTATTATTTTATTTTGACAGTTAGTGTAGGGGAAAAAACAAACAATCACAATGGTGTTTGGATAGGTATTCTACAAAGCTTTTAGGTTGTTGTATTCGTTTTGTAATGGCACGTTAAATGAAAATATGAATAAAATAACACCGGTAAAGTAGCGGCTAAATATTAATGAGGAGGATGTCACCAAAAACAATCGAAATAAATAATTACATTTACTCACTTGAAAAATATGTTTGTTACTCAATATTATTATAGGTAGTCATCAACTCAGAGAAATTTGTGTATAAATTTATTTTTACAATATTTTTATTTTCTGTAACTTACTCAACTATTGAGTTGGGTTATAGTGTTGCTGATGAAATAAAAGTTAACACTGCTAGCACGTTATTTCTTGATGTAGTGACTGATATTCAATTAGATTCAGAACATGAGTTGTATTCTTTAGTTACAGATACCGATAGAAATAATAGAATACTTCAACTAACTCACCTATCTAAACACCTAGCGAACAAAAATCTAAATATATTAAAAAATAAATTTCAATCTCTGCAACCAAGAGCTCCTCCCTCTATCACTGTATAAATCTCACCACTTATCATTAAGTCAATTTTCGTCTTGTTTTTTGGCGTCATGTCGCTCATTTATTGAGAAGACTGTTCTGATGATACAAGCATTTTTTGTCATGAAGCATAGGATTAACATTCTATTTGATAAAGAGTGAAACCTTAGTTCTACACTGAACTGATTAATTGTATAAACGCTATTTTTTCAACCCGCATTTGATCAGCTTAGCAGCGAACTTAAACATTCCGTTAGGTATAAAACACGATTGATCGTTAGTTGATCGTTCTGTTAAAGCCGTATTATTTTTATAAAATTAGAGGTTATTATGAAAAAATTACAATTATTTGATTTAGATTTAGTCGATAACATTATTTCTCCCGAGTATTTTGAACAAACAACGTTAATGTCTCCAGCTAAACAGGTGTTTACTGACTTTAAAGCGCATAAAGCATTAGTTATTGAAGGAGCGACTACCGCAGCGGAAGCCTTAAACTTAATGCGAAAAACCCATGTAACAATGAAAATCGTTGTTTCAGAAAATGATGATTTTATGGGGATAATTAGTACCGAAGAGTTAACCGAACGCCTTATAGTTTCAGAGGTTGCTAAAGGACGTGATCGCCATGAGGTCTTAGTCAGTGATTTGATGCTTGCAAGAGATACGTTACATGCGTTTGACTTTAAGGAAATAGAAACAGCCACTGTTAATGATGTTGTTGCGGCATTAGAAAACTATGGGTTACGTCATTGCTTAGTTCTTGATAGAGAGCATCATCATATTCGTGGTGTTATCTCTTCTAGTGATATTGCGAAAGAGTTACATTTAGCAATAGACATTTATCCTAAACCTTCCTTTAGCCAGGTTTTTAAAGTTATTCATACGTAAAGGCTTGCTAACCTTAACGTGAGTGTAAATCTTGCTCGCTGAATTCATTAAAAGCGCCACTCATTTACATTCAAAAGGTTAATCGTTTTAATGCTAAATAGGTAAATAACTTAAGTTAGGTTATTTACCTGTCACTTGTTTAATCATATTAAGAGATGAAAGTGTGCTGCACTAAATTAAGGCAAGGGAGGAATGATGAGTTATTTTATTCAGTTTCTCATGGTTTTCATGTAATAAGCGATAAAGATTAAGCTGGTTTTTGGCTCGCTCTAAGTTATGGCCTTCATGTTCAACATGAAAATAGTTATCCCCATCTAAATAATCCGTTAAAAACCGAACACCGATCATAAATGGGAGTAATTGTGCACCAATGGCTAAGCTTTGCTGCTCAAGTTCAGACATTTTATCACCAAAGGCTTCAATATAACCTTGTGCTAATGCACTATAAATATCAAAACTAACCGACATATTAGCTAAATCTTTGCCATCTTCAGGTAAGTTTGAACAACAGGTTCTGACCATATCGCCAAAGTCGTGCATGAGGTATCCCGGCATACAAGTGTCTAAATCAATCACAGCTAGTGGTTCATTCGATTTGGCACAAAATAATAAATTATTAATTTTAGTATCGTTATGGGTAACTTGTATTGGAAGTTGTTGTGTTAAAAGCTCTACTTCATCAATAAAATTTTGTTGTGCAAAGCAAAAATCAACTAACGTTTGGCATGAAGATAAGCGACGCTTTGGATCAGCTTTAATGACCGCTCTTAAATGATTAATTCGCTTAGACAAATTATGAAAATCAGGGATAGTTTCGACTAACGATTCGGCAGGGAAATCACTTAATGCAGAAGTAAACTGCGCAAAAGCTGATCCTACTTGTCTCGCTTGCTTTGGCGTCTCAACTTCCTCAACGGTAAAGCAATTGGGTATGTATTGAATAGCTCGCCAATACTCATTGCTCGCATCAATAACCATCGCTTCTGCATTTATAGTAGCGACTTGCCAAATGGGAGATAGCGAATATAAATTCTTTTGTTTTTTTGCTAGTAGGTGTTTGTTAACTAACTCAGCATTATTAATAACGTCTGCGGGCTTCTTAAAAACGTTTTTATTGATTCGCTGTAAAACAAAATTAGCGTTGTTACTACTGACTAGATATGTGCTGTTAATTAAGCCGTTCCCTAACGGAGATACTGTACAGTTATCAATAGAGCATCGGTAATTCGTTAAAACTTGGTTTAAGGTTTCGTTGTTAACAACTTTAGTCATAATTATTTACTGCTAGCGTTTGTCATTGATAAATTCAAAGACAAAATAGTCCTTCACTTTAGAATGTTATTGGTTGATTTTTTGAGATGGAATCAATAGCTATATTAATAGAAAGCCGCAAATATGGGAAGTTAAAGCTTTCCTCATATTCACGAAATGTTGTTGTCTTTAATTAAGTTAACATACCTTTATGCAGAAATGCATCGCACGGTCAGTAATAATTTACCTGAGTTATTACCGTAATAGCGGACTAAGTCATTAGCATAAGCGCAAAATTCTCCAGATTTAGGGGCGGTAAAATGCGTTAACTCAGTACCAATGAGGAAAGCATCGTCACTTGCGGTTCCTATTGAACCAATTAACGTAAACCACTTTGCATCAGGAAAACGTTTAAACGGCGCCATTGCGGCAATGGCAATCTCTTTTAATCCTAAGGATACATCAGCTCTATCCCAGCCATTAGCATCGCAAGCTATGGTGGCGTCAAACCATTGCTGCTGTTTGTTATTTACTAATTTCTCAACAATAAACTGATACGTTTTACCTTTTTCAAGCATCAGTGCGGTATGATTATTAGGCTCATAAGCGAATATACTGACGGTGGTTGATTTACCCATATCGAGTACTTTTAAATTTCGTTGCGCGAATACAATATGATCTTTAACCCCTGTCGCCGCTATTTTTTCTTCGCTGGGGTAAATAATTTCATGTGGAACGCCTTTTAATGTATCGGGCCGATAGTCACTATCGCCATTGATCCTTTGCGCAACAGAGTGATGTACTATAGGTAAGGTGCTGACAACTTCGTCATGGGCAATCACACAACAACGTCGGTCGGTTAAGGTAAACCAGTTAACAACGGGAAGACGGTCTTGTTGATGATTTTTACCAAAAACATTAGGTGTAATAATAACATCATCAATGCTGATATTATATTTAGTTTTTTCAGGTAAAAGTGTTGTAAAGTCAATGTCATCCATGGTTTTTAAAGTTAATTTAATGGGTAATTCTTGAAGCCAATTAAGCATGAACCGTAAAGTAATGTCAGATAAACCATCGCGATAATAGCCGCCGCCAACATCTGAATGTGCTCCGGCAAACCACACTTCTAAAATACGTTCATCAAGGTTCATTAGTGTTGGCTGAAAGGCTTTTCTTTTATCATCAAGTGCAACCATATGAAGGGCTTTTTCTACAGTAGAAGCTAGTGTATGGCCATGTTCAAAAATAACATCAGAATGAGGACGATCGTTTTTACTTAAGTTAGGTAAACCAATAGAAGCAACCGTTTCAAAAATCGCTTGATAGATTTTAAGCTCGGGCATATCACGGCTAATAATAGTGCAAAAGCGCCTTGCAAGTGCTCCTCCTCGGCTAAACCCTGTCAAAAGTACTTCATCACCAATTTTAAAATGTTGAATAAAGTCTGCTTTTGCTTGGTTGAGAATATTGGCAACATCTGATTTTTCTGGAGAAATTAAAGCATTAATAGCTCGTCGTAATCCACTGCCATAAGTACCAATACCGTGATAGTAGAAGCATTTTTGTTTACTGTTTTTCCAACCACTTTCATGGCCAGCAGCACTTTTTAAATTACCGCCACACAGTAAATGAAACTTAACTATGTTGGTAATATTGTCGTCTTTTTTGGTCCCCTGGGTGTTGATGCTCTGTTCAGCGTCACTTGGTTCATTAGAAGTACCATCAAAGTTAAAGATAAGTAATGATGACATAACTTGTTCCTTGTTTTAATAATGATCTTATTTCAAGAACAAGCATAGTTAAGCGTCGGTGAAATGGCGATTATTTTGAATTATCTGTATTGTTCTGCGTTGGAAATAATAAACTAAAGCGTGCACCTGAAAGGTGAGTGGCGACATCTGCTTTAATTTTTCCTTGATGCCAATCCATAACTTTAGCACTAATCGCAAGCCCTAAACCAAAGTGTCCTTGTTCTCGTGAACGCGAACTGTCGAGTTTTATAAAAGGAGAAAATATAACATCTCGTTTATCTTTTGGAATACCGTCACCGTCATCTTCTACCGCTATTTCAAACCCTTGGTTAGTAATGACTATTGACAGTATTACTTGTGATTTTGCATGCTGAATAGCATTACTGACTAAGTTTAATGCGGCACGATAACACCAATGAAAATCTAACGAATAGGTTTTCTTTGAGGCTAATGACTGACAGGTTAACTTAATATTATGTTGCTCAGCTAATGATTGACAGTCACTAGTAACCAGCTCAATTAAATTATTCACATCAATTAACTCAGGCTTTAAGTGAAAGCTTTGCCTTTCCATGCCCGCATAGTCTAGAAAAGCGGTGGTCATATCTTCCATACGCGTTAATTCATTTTCCATACGCGACAAATAATTATTTTTCTTTGTTAAATCATCGCAGTCTAAAGCTGCTTCAACACCAAATCGTAAACACGACATCGGTGTACGAATATCGTGAGAAATACTTCGGGCAAGAATTTTATTATCAGCGACCAGCTTCTCTATACGCGCCGCCATATGATTAAAACTACTTTCTAAGGTATTGATATAAGACAAACGGTTATAAGGCACGCGTACTGAAAGATCGCCTGCGCCTATTTTGGCCGCTGCAAAAGTAAGTAAGTAAAGCCGACGTGTTAAAGGTAATAGCCACAGCAGTAAAATACCACAAATACCTAGGTAGAGAATTAAGGTAAATAAAAGGTTTTCTTGTTCATTTTCAGGCACCAGCTGAGGTAACTGTAAATGTATAAGTATCTCTGGGTGTAAGGTTACTTTTCTTAATAAGTAGGCGTCGTCGTTAGATGCAAGCAGTAACCCACCTGTTTGTGAAAGTTGTGCGAGTAAAGATTGTGGTAGGGCAATATTATCAGTATTTTCAAGTGAAACATTAACCTGATAATACTGTGCTAATTGACGTGTTTTTGCTAATAATTGCTCGGCTTTTATAGTTGATAGTTGTTGTTCAAAACCATCAATGAGTTTTTGATAAATCACTAACTCAGTATTTTCATACTCATCACCTTGTTTAGCGACAAGTTTATCGAGCCCCCAACTAATGATAAATAATGCGCCTAAAACCGCAACTACCATACTGATATATAAGCGCTTCATTTATTTTATTCAGCCCAAGCGTCGGCAACAAATAAATAACCTTTGCCCCAAACCGTTTTGAATTTTTGTGGCTTTTGCGGATCGTCATTAAATATTTTACGCAGCGTTGAAAGCATCACATCAAAGCGGCGGTCTTGTCCGTCGTATTCACGACTTTTTAAAGCTTTAAATACCGTATCTCGGTCAACCACTTCTCCAGCATGACTGGCAAGAAAGGTTAAAAAAGCAAATAAGCTGGTTGATAATTCAACTTCTTCATTCTTATAAGTGACTCTTTTAGCTTCACCGTTAATAATAAGTGAGCCATGGGTAATGATTTGCGTAGACGTTTCTATGGGAGCGCTATGTTTTAAAGCACCTGTTATTCTAGCAAGAAGGGCGCGTGGACGAACAGGCTTTATCACATAGTCATTAGCGCCAGCTTCTAGGCCAATAACTTCATCAAACTCATCGGCTCTTGCTGTTAGCATTATAATAGGTAGCTGACTTTCTTGGCGAATTAACCTGCAGACCTCAATACCATTTAAACCCGGTAACATAATATCGAGCAATACCAATTGTGGTTGAAACTTTGCCATAGCGTCCATCACTAAGTCACCGCGAGCTACATGGTCGACAATAAAATTTTGCTCGCGAAGATACTCACAAACCCAATCAGCTAATGTTAAATCGTCTTCTACTAATAAGATTCGACTGGTCATTTTTTCTTTCCTTATCCCTTTTACGTTGGCACTAAAATATACGCCAGCGACGTTTTCTTGGGGTTGCTTCGTGTACCCAGCTTACTTCTACTGCTGCTTCTGCAATAACGTTATTGTCTTTTGATGACATGAGCTGGAATTCAATTTTTTTGTTTGACTCAAAATTGAAAATAATTTGGTTACCCATGCTATTTTCCCAACATTGTATGCGTTGTCGCTTTTCTTGCGCCACTTCAGGCTGCTTAATATAGAGACAATAATTTTCTTTAATATCGCTAGACCAAGTTAGTTTTACGTTAGCATAACAAGTTCTGCCGTGTCGCAAAGCAATACAATTTGCCGGTTGTGCTGAAAATGAGACGCGACTGAGTGACAATTTATTTACTTTATCGGCTTGCTCATCTTGATCTTTCTTCGTTAACTCTGCAGCCAGACTAGGCTGGAAGCTGGCAAATAAACAGCTTAATAATAACCATTTTTTAGCATGTCCATTGCTAAGTTTAAAATACATAGAGTACCCCTAACATCACTTCTGTTAAGTATTGCTTACCTGTTATCGGGCTATTTTTAATGGCTGTTGAATAATAACTTTGTGTTATACCAGCACTGAATGACCATTTTTTAGAAATGGGGTGGCGAGCAAAAATTTCTAATTGAGCTTTGTAGCTACTACCGGGTTTATAAAAGGGGCGTACCGCAGATATTTCATCTTTTTTTACACCGACAAAGTAATTGGTAACTTGTTCAGAATAATGCGTAAAACCGGCGCCAAAGTATATGTCCCAGTTTCGATAAGGGACTAACTTGCTATAAAAAATATCAGCTAACCAGCCATTAGTGCTCAATGCGGCTAAATCAACAGATAAAATGGCATTGTCATAGAAATGAGAATAACGAAGACCAAAACCTTCACCAAAGTCCCTTTCTTTGAGTCCTGCTAAAGTAGGAATATCATGGTTATTATTCTCTATTACGGTTTTGGGGTCGTAACCGGGTAAGTAAGTTTTGTGGAGAATATCAAGTTCCCAACTCTCCTGAACAATCAGTTCATAACCCACTTCTCCACCTAACAATACGGCATCAGAGCGGCGATGATTCGACTGAATAAAAAAGCCTTTATAATAAACATCAATTAACAGTGAAAGATTGAGATAATCACTAAATTCTGATTGCTCATCTCCTTTTAAAAAACCTTGTTCATAGCTAGCAGAAATCCCGCCCATTACTTGCCAACTGAACGTTTTGTCAAACACGGTGGTTTCATTTTTATGCTGGGGATCAGCCGCTAAAGCCGATACAGATATCAAGGCTATAAATAAAGCCAATAGTTGATTTTTAGACCCTATTAAAATTTTTCTGAGCATTATTTTTACCCTATTAATCGCTTGTGAGTTAAGCGTTTTTTGTCATGATTTATTCATAAATTCTTATTATTTTTTGTCTGACTAAATGTTATCAAATGTAACTGAGTTTTGTCGGATATATAGGGGTTAAAAATGTTTAAAAATTGTAAGCAAGTACACACGAGGTGTTATCTTAAACGTTAACATCACAGTTACAAAGCTATAACGAGAAAATTTTTCATGTATAGCTTTTGACTATGGCTAGCCAAGAGAAAGAATATTTTAACTTTGGTTAAAAGTTGATTATGCTCTAGTGATAAATTGTAATCAGCCTTAGGTTAACTTCATGTCAAACACATCATCAAAGCAACGTTCCTCTTTTAATTGGCAAGATCCCTTACTACTTGAGTCTTTATTGAGTGAAGAAGAGCGGATGATCCGTGATACTGCCCATCAATATTGTCAAGAAAAATTGATGCCTCGCGTCCTCGAAGCAAATCGAAATGAAGTATTTGACGCCAGCATTATGACAGAATTAGGTGACCTGGGTTTATTAGGGTGCACCTTGCCAGAAAAATACGGTTGTTCAGCGGTTAATTATGTAACCTATGGCTTAATTGCCCGAGAAGTTGAGCGAGTGGATAGTGGCTATCGAAGTGCGATGAGCGTTCAGTCTTCATTGGTTATGCATCCTATTCATGCTTATGGTAGTGAAGCGCAACGGATAAAATATTTACCTAAGCTTGCAACAGGAGAATATATTGGCTGTTTCGGGCTAACTGAGCCTAATTCGGGGTCAGACCCTGCAAGTTTAGCTACAAGGGCTAAAGAGGTCGATGGTGGTTATTGCTTAACGGGTAATAAAATGTGGATCACCAACGCACCCATTGCTGATGTTTTTATTATTTGGGCAAAACTCGAGGGTGTTATTCGTGGTTTTATTCTTGAAAAGGGCATGGCAGGTCTGTCGGCACCTAAAATTGAAGGTAAATTTTCTTTACGCGCATCGATTACCGGTGAAATTGTGATGGACAATGTGCGAGTGCCTAAAGAAAATATCCTCCCGAATGTTAAAGGTTTATCAGGGCCCTTTGGTTGCTTAAACAAAGCACGTTACGGCATTGCTTGGGGAGCACTGGGTGCTGCTGAGTTCTGTTGGCATGGCGCTCGCCAATATACTTTAGACCGCGAACAGTTCGGTAAGCCACTAGCTGCAACACAACTTATTCAGAAAAAACTAGCGGATATGCAAACCGATATTACCACCGGCTTATTCGCTTGTTTACAGGTAGGACGTTTAATGGATACTGGGTCGTTATCGCCAGAAGCTATTTCTTTAATAAAGCGTAACTCATGCGGTAAGGCACTTGAAATTGCCCGCAATGCCCGCGACATGCATGGTGGTAATGGTATTAGTGACGAGTTTCATATTATTCGACATATGATGAACTTAGAAGCGGTGAACACTTATGAAGGCACGCACGATGTACACGCCCTAATTTTGGGGCGCGCGCAAACGGGTATTCAAGCTTTTTTTTAGGGGGCGCTAATAAGTTAACGTGACTTTTTATAAATTTGTCTAGGTGAATATAGCGTTAATCGCTTAAAATAAAATTCATTGTAACTACTGTACCGACCCAGATATGATCTCTAGCCGTAAAAAAAATGAAGCAGAATTAGTTTTAGCATTCAAATCCTTATTAAAAGATCAGTGCTACGGTTCGCAAAGTCAGTTAGCAGATGCTTTAGATAAGCAAGGTTTTAAAAATATGTCGCAAGCGAAAATATCTCGTTTGTTGTCAAAACTTGGTGCGGTTAAAATGCGTAACGCCAACACCGAGGTTGTTTATATTTTACCCGACGAGCTTGCCGTACCTAAATCTAAACAATCAATTCAGTCAGTTGTTGTGAGTGTTAAGCACAATAATATGCAAATAATTTTGAAAACGGGTATTGGTGGCGCACCCTTGATTTCAAGAATGTTAGACAGCCTAGGTGAGCCCGCAGGGATTTTAGGGACACTTGCTGGTGACGACACCATATTTATTGCACCGGTTGATATTAATAGAATTGATGAAATCACTCAGCAAATTAGAGACTTATTAGACGTATAGTTAATAAGTGTTAGATAAAACTTTATATTCAGTTAAAGAGGGCAACAATTATGTTGCCCTCTTTTATTTTGTATTGTTCTATGTTATTTAATATTTTCAATGCTTTAGTTGATATGACACAGGTGTTGTCATATGACATTTTAGAGACTGTCGCTTCATTGACGCAGACTTAACGGCTTAGAAAAGTTTTACTAGCCTCACTTAATTAGCGACAAACAAAGGGATCATCATGCTAAAGAATACAGAAAATAATAAAGACCAGAACATAGCAAATAAAGAGAAAGAGCTTCAAGGAACGGTTAGTTTCAGAAAAGGTTTTAACTATAGCTTTACTGAGGGTGAACATACTGTTTATTTGAATTGCTCGGCGGTTAATGGCAAAGAGCGACTTTATGTTGATGATGCCTTAGTCTCTAAAAAATGGTCGTTCAGACGTAAATCTATTCATCAGTTTTCTATGGATGATGACCTTTATGAAGTCGAATTACATGTTGTTAATATGCTTACGGGTGAAACTCACTGTACGTTGATCAAAAATGGCGTACATGTAAAAACACTTAAAAAAGCGTTAAAGAAAAGTCGCCAACTCAATAAAGATATACTTTGGTGGTTCATCCCAAGTTGCTTTGTCGCGGGTGCACTTTGTGGTTTCTTAGCGGTTAACGTTTTCTTTATGTTGTTTGGTGAATAAGATGGATGTTAATGCTAAAAAAATAAAAGAACTTCGTACGGCCAATGGCTGGACCCAGCAACATTTAGCGGATGCCTGTGCTATTAGCTTAAGAACGGTGCAACGCGTAGAACGTTACGGTAATGCTTCTCAAGATACCGTGCTTGGACTCTCGTCAGTTTTTGAAATAACACAAGCTGAGATAGTTATACCTGAAGCACTTGATGAATCGCTTTTAGACGACGAAGACAATAGTTTTAACCCAAATATGCAAATATTATTTGCGGGGTTATTTGGCGCAATGGTTGGCGCACTGATCATGTTTCTCGTTAAGTGATGACTAGCAGATAAAAAGGATTAACGATCCTCTTTATCTGTGACTTTCATTTTAAAGACAAGAAAATACCCAGCGAGTCTTACTGTAGAAATCCTCTTCAGGCGTTAACAATACATTGTCGATAGAACAGCCTTTCTGCAAACTATTGGCGCGTTGGGTTTCTAAACAAAGTGCAGCGCGTGGCTGGTAACGGTAGTGGTCTTTACCTATTTGGCTACCGTCAATATAATTGGCGGTATATAAAATTAAGCTAGGTTGGTCTGAATAAATACTGATGCAACGTCCAGAGATTTTTTCAATAGCTTGTGCTGCAAGTACTTCCCCCCCTAAAGACTCTTTATTTAAAAGCCAATAATTGTCATAACCCAAACCAATTTTTATTTGTTCATCTTCACCGTTTATTTCATCGCCCAAAGTGCGTAAATCTGTAGCGTTGGTAAAATCATGAGCAGTATCGGTAACGAGCTTTTGTTCACCCGTGGGATAGACCCGTTCACACATCGGTAAAAAATGGTTGGCATTAATATAAACCTGATGATCTAAAATATTGCCGCTGTCATGGCCAGCCAAGTTGAAATAACTGTGCTGCGTTAAATTGACTATGGTGGCTTTATCGGTGTGGGCAAAATATTCAAGGGTGAATTGGTTATCGTCATCTAAAGTATAAATTACTTTAAAAGTAACGGTGCCAGGAAAACCAGCATCACCATCGGGGCTAGTATAGTTAAGTTCAACACTTGCAGACGTCTCTGTTTGAAAAGTATTAGCTTGCCATAATTGTTTGTTAAGCGCCTTTTCTCCGCCATGAAGTTGGCTGTCAGGCGCATTTAACGCAAGCTGAAATGCTTCGTCGTCAATACTAAAAGTGCCTTGATCTATTCTTCCTGCATAACGGCCAATAATAGCCCCTAAATAATAAGGGTCGTGTTCATAGCTTTGAATGTTGTCGTAACCTAAAACAATATCAGCAAAAATCCCCTTATTGTCTTGGGTATTTATCGACGTAATAATACCGCCAAAATCAGTGATACTGACCGTCGTTCCCTTTTCATTTTTCAGCGTAAACTGTTGTGTAGTTTCACCACTGGATAATTTTCCAAAAGTAGAGGTCACTATTCTATCTATACTGTTCTTAACGTCTAATTGCTCTTTCACCACTGAACTCCTCTTTCTACAACGCTATTTATTCACCCATACATCTTATTGAAGCTCAGTGGTTAAGCAAATAAAAAATTGTAACGTTTTTAACTCATTTATAAACTATCAAATTGAAATCGTACCTAGGTTATCGCTCGACTGCTTATTTATAAGATTTCAGGGGGCTTGCCTTTTGATAATATGAGGAAATCAATAGGATCAAAAGGCCTGTCATAAAAATGTAATAGTATTCACCTACACTCCAGCAATTAAGGAGTACTCTGTGAAAAATAAACTTTTAGAAATATTAGCAAACAAAGCAGTAACCACCGTTTTTCAACCCATCTTCAATGTACAAAAAAAAATTATCCTCGGCTATGAAGCACTCACGCGTGGGCCAGAAAACACTGAATTGTATTCACCGGATAAACTTTTTTATTTTGCATCACAGTACGACTTAATTTCTGAATTAGAAATACTTTGCCGAGATAAGGCAATAACTCGCTTTGTTGAATTGAAATTACAGGGGAAATTGTTCCTAAATATTAGCCCTTTGGTACTGCTAAGTAAGCATCATCCGCAAGGCGAGACAATCAAATTTGTTCAACAAGCGGGTTTGCGTTGCGATCAAATTGTTATCGAGCTCAGCGAAAAATATCCGGTGCCTAATGACACTATGCTCAGTGAGGCACTGGCGAAATATCGTCAATTTGGCTTTGATGTGGCTATTGATGATTTAGGGGCAGGGTATTCAGGGTTAAAGTTATGGAGCCAGCTTCGCCCTGATATTGTCAAAATTGATCGCTATTTCGTCGAAAACTGCCATCAAGACAGTTTTAAACGCAAATTTCTTAAAGCTATTTTTGACTTAGCACAATCTGCTAAGGCGCAGGTTATTGTTGAAGGAATAGAAACCATTGAAGAATTCGAGTTATTGCAAAGGCTTGGCATGGTTTACGCGCAAGGCTTTTATTTAGCTAAGCCAGCCATCATGCCTATTAGGCATTATCCTAAATATCTTGATGCAGATTATCAATATTACAGGCAAGTACCACAAACAAAGCGCACTTCTCTTGGTTGAACACAGGCGCTTTATATAACGGCTGACTGTGATTAACGAGATATTATGACCTTACTCATCAATGACTAATGAATTACTCATGAGTGAGGCACCAGAAACTAAAGGTATTATCTTGCAAGTCTTTAATCTGACCTGTTTGGCTGGTTTGATATTTACCGGTAAAAAAATCATAAGGAATATAACAATAGCCTTTATCGCCAAATTCTTCGCCCCATGAGTTTCTAACAATAAAGTGCTGCTTATTATCATCATAACCAACCGCTAGTAACGCATGTCCCCCAAGCCTAATTTCATCAGGAGGTGGCAGGGTAAAAACACCATTTGCCGGCGTTAAATAAAAACTTCTCGGCACCATCATGCCAAAAATAACGGGAAAGCCTTTCGACAAAGACAATTTAAAGTCAATCAAGCCATTATCAAGCGTTAGCTTACAATAACGGGTAATAATATGTTTTTTCGCTTGTGTGAGTGCCTGCACAGAGGGGATTTGTGAAATAGCAGCATGTAACTCGGTTTCATTGTCTTTTAGTGCTTTTGCTATCGCTGCTGTAATTTCTGCAACGCTGCCTGTTCTAATAATATCTTTAATGCTTTTGGGGAATGTTGTTTCAGGATAAGGCCAAGAGACTTCTGAACAAATGCCGTTTTTAAACAAAGATTTAATTCCGTTACGAATAAAAACTGGGGCATTTAAATCAACTTTACCTTCTATTACGCGCTCATTGTAGTAAATGAACATTTGTGAAGCATCGATATTACTGATGTTCTCATTAATAAAAGGCTGATTATCTTTGATTAAATAAAGTTCAGCCGCTACCGCAATAGCACAGGCTGAACATGAATTAAGTAACCCTTGGTTGATTATCTCTGAGGTAAGGCTTTTGCGTAAATCTACCATAGGGAGAATATCTTCAGCCATTTGCGCTTTTAATTTAATTGGGCAAGTTATATGGTTGTACTGGGGCGATTTGTCACCGTGATGCAGACAAAATTGGTGATCACGATGATCATGAATATCAGGTTGTACGGTTCTTTTATGCAAGGCTTCCATGTCTTTTCCTGTCATCAGCTGAGTACTCGAACGTTAAAATGCTGTTGCTAAAGGTTTAGGTGCCGATTTACAAATATCTTCCATCATCAACGCAATATAACGGAAGGTTTGAAATGCGCTCATTTCTATTATTCTCATGTGCTCTTCGGTTAACGGTAAAGTATTAATTAAATTGATAATGTCTTTACTGTGATGAATATCAATTTTTGCATGCAACATTACGGTATCAAACCCTGCCGCTGGCATTCCAGAATCTTTAATCATGCCATTTACGTGTTCTTCTTTGAGTGGATAAGTTTCAAGTGATCCCATATAACCAAGGAACGCGATAGGATGATGATGTTTAATCCAGTAATACTGTGAACCGATCATCGCGGCAATATTTGGTGAAGGTATACGTGAAAATACTTCTTCACGGCTCATACCTAAAATCCCAAGGTCTCTTACATACCATTCGTCATGATCTTTTTCTTCCACGATATGTTGTTTCATATAAGCAATAAGAGGCGCAGATAAGGGGTCGTTAGGTAAAGCTTCTGCGCAGCGAATAACTTCTTCCATCATTGGAATAGTTGCTCTAGCAACACTGTGGTTCATATGAATAAAGTTAATACAAATGTCTGAAAACTGCGGATGATTTCTAAAGTCATTGTTGGCATGAAATGCCTTTAAACTGATAAATTTTATACTTTCTTGAATACGTTGATAATGGGTAAGTTTTTCTGTCATTGGTCATTCCACGTTACAGTTTACAAATACAGAGCAATGAATAAGGTAACTATTATAAATTGCTCTTTAATCAGGGGATCTAAAAAGGTGCGCCAGTAGTATGTGGAATATCACCTAATTTTTTTGAAATGCTAATGACTTGTTCAACTTCTTCATTGGATAAACTTTCAATCGATTTTTTATGATCGTCATTTAGTTTTTCTTTATCAATAACGTTTGCTTCATGCAGTTTATCAGTATTAGTGCTCATACTTTTTCCTCAAGTAGTAGTAAATTATATGTTTGTCTATTCCTCAACAAGTTAAATTAATCGCTTGAATATTCTAGCTTTACTTTGCTTATATTGAGGGAGGAATTAGCTTAGCCTTAAAATAAAAACTAAACAAGAGGGATTATTCAAGATAATTTAAAATGTTAAAGATAGTTTTATGCTTCCCTTATTATTACATTATCCTTGCTTGTTTGATTCTTTTTGGTTTTAATTCAAAGTCTAATAATTCCCGCACCATAATAAAAATAAGATAATTGCTATGCGTTTAATATTCTGTCTGTTTTATTTGTTAATTTCTATTAATTTATATGCAAGTGAATCAACTATTCATTTTAGCCATTTATCCGATGTCGATGGTTTGTCTACCAATACTATTAATGATGTACTTCAAACTAAGGATGCCTTCATTTGGGTAGCAACAGTAAATGGTTTAAATCGTTATGATGGTTATCAATTTAAGGCTTTTCGCCATGATCCTGATAATATTGATACAGTCTCAGACAATTTTATAACGGCTCTGATTGAAGATAAGCAAGGTGGTTTATGGGTAGGTACCAGTGCAGGCGGCTTAAATTATTTTAACGTTAAAACTGAAAAATTTAAACATTATTTTAGTGTGTCAGAAGAAGAAAATAGTATCAGTGATAATTATATAAATAGTGTTTTTCAAGATAGTAATAACACTATTTGGATTGCAACCAAGAACGGCTTAAATAAATTCAATGTAAAAACAAAAACATTTAAACGTTTTATTTATCAAAAAAAGAACACTAAATATAACGACTTTCATTCCATTATAGAAGATAAAAAAGGGATGTTGTGGTTAACGAGCAATCGTGGGGGGCTCACTCAGTTTAACCCCGTAATAGAAACGTTCACCTATTATAGCGATAAGAATAATCAAGTGAACAATATTAACGCTGATCGAGTTAATGCCTTACTTTTAGCTAAAAATGGAGATGTTTGGCTTGGAACTAACCTAGGCATTAGTATATTTGATACCACCGATAAAAAATTTATTGATTTTATTACCCTTCCAGTAAAAGATGGTGTGGCAAATAGTAATATTCATGATATTTACCAAGACAGTAACAATGACTTCTGGATTGGCACTTTTTCAGGGCTTTATAAATATACTGCAGCGATCCAGTCATTTACTCATTTTGAAGAAAATAATAGTGATTCAAGTAGTTTAAGTTTTAATCAAATTACCGATATTTATGAAGATAAAAATTATAATTTATGGGTAGGTACTTATGGTGGAGGGCTTAATAAATTAGCGCTTAATCAATTTAACTTTGCTCATATTCAACATTCAACCACTAATATTAATAGTCTGAGTAATAACCTAGCGTTTGCTATAGCTGAGGATAATTACGATTATTTTTGGTATGGCACTTTTGGTGGTTTAAATAGGTATAATCCTAAAACGCTAACTTTCACTACATTTACCCATGATGCTAATCAAGCTAGTACTATCAGCAGTAATAATGTTTTGTCTGTTTATGTCGACAGTAAAAATAATAAATGGGTCGGTACTTACGATGGCGGCTTAAATAAACTCAGTAATAATTCAAGCGAATTCAAGCATTATCAACACCAAGCGAACGATGCTTCTAGTATTAGTCATAATTCAATTTTATCTATACAAGAAGACTATGCAAATAAATTATGGGTTGGTACTTGGGGTGGGGGATTAAATAAATTCGACACAACAAGTGGAAAATTTAACCGCTTCGTTGCTGATGGAAATGAAAATAGCCTTAGCAATAATACAGTTTGGGACATATATCAAGATCAGAAAAACCGTTTATGGGTTGGCACAGATAATGGTTTAAATTTATATCAAGAAAATAGAGAAAATTTCATCGTATTTAAGCATGACCCTGATAATCGCAATAGCTTGTCTAATAATAAAATAATGACCATTTATCAAGACAAGCAAAATATTTTCTGGTTTGGTACATGGGGGGGGCTTAACAAATATGATGAATCTACAGGGGTATTTACCCACTATCGTGAACAAGATGGGCTGGCTAACGACAGTGTATACGGCATTTTAGAAGATCCCCAAGGCACCTTATGGCTAAGTACCAATAAGGGAATTTCGCATTTTGATCCTAAAACAGAAACTTTTAAAAATTACGATGTTTATGACGGCTTACAAGGGAATGAGTTTAATGGGGGCGCTTATTATAAAAGTAAAACCGGCGAGTTGTTCTTTGGTGGGGTCAATGGCATTAGCCACTTTTTTCCTGAAAGTATTGAGAATGATAATACAATCGCTAATGTTGGTTTGACCGATTTTTTATTAAATAATATATCTGTACCGGTTATTTCGTCAAGCGTTGACGATAACATCGGTGTTGTGAATGAAAATATTTTTAGCCTTGAACAGGCGATAAATCAACTCGATAGTCTCACCCTTTCACATAATGAAAAATTAGTTACTTTTGAATTTTCAGCTCTCCACTTTTCTGAGCCAATGAGTAATAAATATGCTTACACACTTGAAGGTTTTGATGAAAAATGGGTTTATACCGATGCAAAAAACCGCCGAGCCACTTACACCAATTTACCAGCAGGCGATTATGTCTTTCGGGTAAAAGCCAGTAATGGTGACGGCTACTGGAACGAACAAGGAAAGTCATTAAACGTTAAGGTGTTACCCGCGCCATGGCTTTCTTGGTGGGCGTTTACTTTTTATTTTATTGTCGGTATTGGCGCGCTAATCTCTTATATTTATCGTTTGAATTACCAACGTTTAAAAGAGCAAGCCATTAATTTACGTTTAACCCGCGTTGATAAATTGAAAGATGAATTTTTAGCCAATACTTCCCATGAGTTACGTACGCCCTTAAACGGTATTATTGGTTTAGCTGAATCGTTAATCGACGGTGTGGCAGGGCAATTACCTGATAAAGCCAATCACGATTTATCTATGGTAGTGGCAAGTGGTCGGCGTTTGTCTAACTTAGTGAACGATATTTTAGATTTCTCTAAGTTAAAAAACCATGGTTTGCAGATCCACACTTCAGCAATTGATATTAACAGCATGATTGATGTGGTATTCACGTTATCTCGTGCAACATTAAAAATCAAAGATTTAGTGCTAGTCAATAATATTGCCAGCGATTTTCCTGCGGTAGAGGCAGATGAAGACCGATTACAGCAAATTCTTTTTAATATTGTCGGTAACGCGATTAAATTTACCGAGTCAGGCACTATTACTGTTTCAGCCCAACTCGTTGGTAATAGTGAAAGTGACGAGCAACAGTTTGTTTGTATTGATATTACCGATACCGGTATCGGTATCGCCGCAGAAAATTTATCAACCATTTTCGAATCTTTTGAACAAATATCAGGAGATGAAACACGCGGTGCCAGTGGTACAGGTTTAGGTTTAGCGGTATCTAAACAGTTAGTTGAATTGCATGGTGGCAAAATCACCGTAAGCTCTACGCTTAATAAAGGGAGTACCTTTAGTTTTACTTTACCTGTTTATACGCTTGGTGGCAGTGAAATTGGTGCATCGTCGCCCCTGTTTGATGGAAAAAACGAGCAAACTAAACAGCAATTGTCACGTTTACAGGCGTTAGATGACACCATAGAATATTTCCCCCTCGACAATGAATTCAATAAAGCTGCAAGTGGCTCTATCGCAAGTAAAGATAATCGTGATTTTAGGGTATTGATTGTTGATGACGATGCGATTAATCGCCAAGTGCTACATAATTATTTATTGCCACTTAACTATCAATTGTTTCAGGCCAATGGCGGCGAACAAGCATTAGCGTTTATTGAAAAAGCGAGTGAAGGTCTGCCTGAAGGAGAACGTCCGTTCGATTTGATTTTACTTGATATTATGATGCCAAAGGTTTCAGGTTATGAAGTGTGTAGAAAGCTTCGTGAAACTTATTTAGTGAACGAATTACCGGTGATTTTCTTAACCGCTAAAAATCAGGTCGTCGATTTAGTTGAAAGTTTTGCTGCTGGCGGTAATGACTATTTAACGAAACCTATTTCGAAGCACGAACTGTTGTCTCGTGTAGAAACGCATTTAACCTTACTTGATATCAATCGTAGTTTAGAGCAGAAAGTGGCTGAACGAACCGTTGAACTTGAACATGCGATGCAAGCGAAAGGCGAGTTCTTGGCAAAAATGAGTCATGAAATTCGCACACCGATGAATGCTATTATTGGTTTAGGTTATTTAACACTTAAAACAAATTTAGATCCCCATCAGAAAGATTTAATTGGGAAAACACAAGACGCCTCGCAAGCGCTTTTAGGGCTAATTAACGATATTCTCGATTTCTCAAAAATAGAAGCGGGTAAAATGTCGGTAGAATCTGTCACCATGAATATGGGCGGATTGATTAAGAAAACCAATAATATTTGTGCCTTGCGTGCGCATGCTAAAAACTTAGAACTTATTGTAAAAGTGCACAGAGATGTGCCAAAACATATTAAGTCTGATCCGATACGCTTGCAGCAAATTCTGGTGAACTTAGTGAGTAATGCAATAAAGTTTACTGACCAAGGTCACATTCTTATTGAAGTCGGTTTGGCTAATCAGCCATTAACTAAAGATGACGATAGCAAATTAACACTTGAGTTCAGTGTTTCTGATACCGGTATCGGTTTAGAAACCGCTACAATGAACAACCTCTTTCAGTCGTTTACGCAAGCGGACAGTTCTATTACTCGTAAATTTGGAGGTACGGGTTTAGGTCTCTCAATTTGTAAAGAGCTGAGCGGCTTAATGGGCGGTGAAGTTTGGGTTGAGAGTACGTTAGGTGAAGGCAGTAAATTTAGTTTTAATATCGTCTGTGAAAAAAGCGATTTACCCGTGAGTGAATTGGAAAATATTGATGCTATTAAAGGACTCAATATTTTAGTGGTTGATGACAACGAGCTTTGTTTAAGTGTGATCACTGAATTATTACAAGAGTTTCATTGTGAAATTACTGCCGTTGAAAGTGCAGAAACAGCATTAGAGCTGTTAGCCACAGCAAAAAGTAATGATCAATCTTACGACCTAGTTATTACCGATTGGCGTATGCCTAATATGGATGGCATTGCCTTTGCAAAAGCCATACAAGATGATAAAAACCTTTACGACGTTCGAGCCGTATTAATGGTAACTGCTTTCGATAAAAATGATGCTATGCCGTTAGCGAGTTCTGCTGGTATTGATGGGTTTTTAGAAAAACCCGTTAATGCTACGGTGCTTTTAGAGGCCATGATGGACGCATTGAAAATTGATCTTGATGAAGATTTTTATAGCATGAAAAATGCGAGTTTAATGGATTTCTCATCAACAGATATATTGTTAGTTGAAGACAATGAATTAAACCAACAAGTGGTGTTAGGCTTTTTAGAAGATACCAAAGCTAAGGTTGATGTTGCGAGTAATGGTTTAATTGCTTTAGAAAAATTAGCCAATAAAAACTATGACCTTGTCTTGATGGATATACAAATGCCTGAAATGGATGGTGTAACCGCAACACAAGAAATTAGAAAACAAGCTCGATTTAACGCGCTGCCTATTATTGCTATGACCGCCCACGCGATGCCTGATGAACTGAACAAATGTTTAGACGTAGGCATGAATGAATACTTTACTAAACCCATAGATCCCAACGCTCTATTTAGCCTGATGGCAAAATACTTAAGTGATAAAATTAATGGGGTGCAAAATAAGAATGATCATTGCACAGAAAAATCGTCTGATATTGCTGAGTTAGTTATTGAACCACCTAGCGAGACGTTAATGGAACGTATTACAAAACTGACCTGTTTAGACAGTAAAAAAGCCTTGTTGGCTATGGGCGGCAGACAGCATATTTATGAGAAACTGGTCATCGATTTTTATAAAAGTACAAAAGTATTGCCTATGGAATTAGAGCAGGCTTACCAAGATAAAGACTTTAATACATTATATCGACTTGCTCATTCTTTAAAATCAAATGCTGCTTATATTGGTGCTTATTATTTAGCTGATTTGTCGGCTGAATTAGAAGGTCATATAAAAGAGCAACCAGAAAACTGTGCGTCGCCCATGAAGCGACTCATTAACGAACATCAAATAATATTGTCGGCTTTAACAACTTTAACGGATCATGATAGTAGCGTTTCTTTGGGTGAACAACCTAAGGTGTCGATTAATAAAGAGTTGCTGACTGTGTTACTTAATTCTATGGTGCACTTACTTGAGCAAGAAAATGCTGAAGTAGAAGATTTATTACCAGCATTGGCAGAGTATACTCAAGGTAGTGATCTCGGCAGTCTCGTTGATAGTATTGTCGAATTAATTGAAGATGTTGAATACGCTAGCGCATTAAAATGTATCGAAGCATTAAAAAATAAACTGGTATCGTAAGCATGAAAACTTTAGATCAAAGCATATTAATTGTTGATGACGATAAAGCAAATCGTAAAATGTTGAAAGAATTGTTACAAGAACAAGCAAAAATTATTTTTGCAAAAAACGGTCAACAAGCGAAAAAATTAGCTATAAAGCATGTGCCTGATCTTATTCTATTAGATGTGGTTATGCCTGATTTATCTGGTTTTGAGGTTATTGATATTTTAAAAAATGATCCTAAAACGATGAATATTTCCGTGATTTTTATCACGGGTTTAGCCAATGACGACGATGAAGAGCGTGGTTTTAATTTAGGGGGCTGTGACTATATTTATAAACCCTTTAAATCGAACATTGTTATAGCACGAGTGATGATGCATTTAGAGTTAATTCGTCAACGAAAAATGCTAGACGAAATTGCCCATATTGATGCTTTAACCGGGGTTAATAATCGCCGTAAAATGGATGTTGTTCTAAAAGACGAAGTGGCTGCTAACAAGCAAGATAACACGACGTTATTAGTGGGCCTTATCGATATTGACTACTTCAAGCAATATAACGATAACTACGGTCATGGTGCTGGCGATGTAGCTTTAAGACAAGTTGGACAGGCACTACGTGAAATTTGTTTACGACCACGAGATTTTGTTGCGCGTTATGGCGGTGAAGAATTTGTTATAATTTTACCTGATTGTGATAAAGCAAGCGCTGACATTTTGCTCAGTAATATTGCTCAAGCCATAAAAGACAAAATGATTAAACATGAATACTCTAGGGTGTCTAAGCAGTTAACGGTCAGTGTGGGGGCCGTTGTTGTGAAGTCATCAGAGTCAGCTGTTGTCGCTGGTATTATGAAAAAAGCTGATGCTTTATTGTACCAGGCGAAAAATAACGGCCGAAATCAGTGGTGTATTGCTGAATTGTATTAACGTTTTTTTTTATATAAAAAAACCTCATGTTATTCACTTTCTTTAATTCAATATTTTACTAAACTTAATACAACGACATTAAGTGAGGTTTACCATTGTCTACTCCTGAAAATAGTGCCACTTCAAAGCTTAATGCATTAAATAGCCAACAATATATCCTGCAGCTTGAACAAGAACTTGCTGACAGGAAGCGTTCTGAAAAGCTTCATCATGCGCTATTTAAAATAGCGTCGATAGATTATAACAATAATAATCTCGATTCATTTTATCAAAACGTTCATAACATCATTGCTGAACTCGTTTATTCAAAGAACTTTTTTATTGCTTTATATAGTGAAGAAGACTTCAGTTTAACGATCCCCTACTTTATTGATGAAAAAGACGAGCACGATCTTGTTGGCAGAAAGTGGCTAATGGGCAAGGGGGTTAGTTCCTATGTCATCAGAACCCGCAAAGCGCAATTATTAGATATTACGCAAATAAATAAGCTTATTGCGCGTGGGGAAATAGAGGAAGTTATTGGTTCAACAGACTTTACCTCATGGATGGGGGCACCGATGATTTCAGCTAACTTTTTACATGGGTTAATTGTGATTCAAAGTTACGATAAAGATATTATTTATAACAAAGACGATCTTTTGCTACTTAATTTTGTGGCGCAACATGTGGCGAATGCTATTGATACAGTGGTAAATAGCCAGCAGCGAAAAGAATCTCAGTTAAAAATGGCTAAGCAACATCGTCTACTTGAGCAAAAAAATAGAGATTTAAATCGAGCGATTAAACAATTAAATATAACGCAAGAAGAACTGATACAAAAAGAAAAGATGGCCTCACTGGGTGGTCTTGTGGCGGGGATTGCGCATGAAATTAATACCCCGTTAGGTATTTGTGTTACGGGTGTTAGCCATTTACAAGAAGAGTATAAAATAGTAAAGCGTTCGGTCGATAATAAATCAATTACAGAACTACAATTGATGAATTTTTTTGAAGATATTGAAGAGGTGCTGACGATTCTTGCCACGAATACTCAGCGTAGTGCATCGCTAGTGAATAGCTTTAAGCAAGTGGCCGTAGATCAATCATCTAATGAGGTACGAAATATTAATGTACTTCAATATATTGATGAAATTATTTTATCATTAAGACCAACATTAAAAAAAACCCAAATAACGATTGATGTTGAATGTGACTCAACATTATCCGTTAATGTTAATGCAGGAGCTATTTCACAAATATTCAGTAACTTAATTTTAAATTCTGTCAATCATGCTTTTGCCAAAGGCGCTAAAGGCAGAGTACTCATCGAAGTATATAAAAAGAAAGAAAGTATTATTATTAGATATCGAGATGATGGTATAGGTATTGATGATGAAGCGCTTAAGTTACTTTTTGAACCCTTCTACACGACGAAAAGAGGAGAAGGGGGCAGTGGCTTAGGAACACACTTAGTTTACAACCTAGTTATTAGTGCGATTAAAGGTAAAATAACAGTTAAAAGCCAAGTGGGTAAGGGCTTAGCTTATCTGATTAAATTTCCTATGGCTTAACTTTTTGGCTTTTCAGCAATGGTAACCGACACTTCTAATAACTGTTTTTTTCTAACTAACTTAAAAGGCAGCGTTGTACCGGGTTTTGTTTCTGCAACAATGTCTAGGGCCTGAGGAAATGAATTGATCGCGACATTATTTATTTCATAAATAATGTCGCCTGGTTTCAAGCCAGCTTTAAATGCGGGGCTGTTATCTTCAACAGTATCAATAGCAAACCCTTTCATTGTATTTTGTGATGGTGAAACAGATACACCTAAATAACCACGAATAACTCGGCCATTGGTAATAATCTTCATCATCACTTTATGGGCGAGTGAATAAGGTACGGCGAAAAATATACCTTGAATACTTCTTTCTTTATTGGTGAACTTTCTTGAATTAATGCCGACTAATTCTCCGTTAGTATTTATAAGTGCACCGCCAGAATTACCTTCATTGATTGCGGCATCCATTTGTAATAACTCTAAGTAATTAATAACACTTAAACCACTACGACCTGTTGCACTAATAACTCCTTGGGTGACTGTCTGCCCTAAATTCAACGGGTTACCTATCGCAAGAACCACATCACCAACAAGTGATTGTAAGTTAGCTCTTTGGGGGATCACGGGTAAATTGCTTGTTTCAACTTTGAGTACGGCTAAGTCAGTTTCAGCATCAAAGCCAATTAATTCTGCAGGAAATTGCTGGCCATTCTGGAGTAACACCGTGATTAAGTCAGCATTTTGCACTACATGATAATTAGTTAAAATGTAACCATCGGCATGCATGATAACACCTGACCCTAAGTTAGTAGGTCTTCTTGCTTTTGCTCGATATACGGGGTTTGAATTTATTTCTTCAGAATAAATATTCACCACAGCTGGGCTAGCGGTGCTTACAGCTTTTGCATAAGACAGAGGCTGTTGGGGTTGCTGTTGATTTTTTTGAAGTACTTGCAAAGTATTCGTGCGTAACTCGGGTACTAATAGGAGTAAAGCAACAGCTATCATTACACCGTAACTGGCCGGGCGAACAATATATTTTATTAGGTTGATTATGTTCAAAATTAATTTTTATTATAAGTATGTAATATCGTTAATCATAGCATAAGCTTAATTAAATCTTATAGTTTGAAAATAGTATTACTCATAAAAAAAGGCTCATAAAGAGCCTTTAAATTAATTTTGATGTTTACTTTTTAGTGTTAGCGGATCATTAAAAATAATGTGCTATTACCTCTGATAATATTTATTGCAAAAACACCTTTATTATCATTTAAGTAACTACGTAATTCACCTATAGATTTTATACGTGTGCGGTTTATTCCACTGATAATATCACCTTTTTGAAGGCCAATGAAAGCTGCTGGACTTTCTTCTGCTACTGATTTTATATCAATACCTTGACCATTTGCGCTATTTTCAAGCTCAGCGCCATCTAACATCTTGTGAATGCTTGCTGCTTCGACTTTGGCTGTTTCTTGCTTTTTAAGGGTAACGTTATAGGTTTTTTCAGAGCCGTCTTTTTTAATCACGGTTAATTCGACACTCTTACCTGCGCCAATCGAGCCTATTTTTCCTCGTATTGCCGCAAAGGTCTTCACCATTTTCCCATTAACTTTAGTAATAACATCACCAGACTCAATACCGGCTTCGTCTGCTGCTGAATCAGCTTCTACTTGCTCAATAAAACCACCTTGGCTTGATTCAAGCTCTAAAGCTTCAGCGATTTCACCATTAACACTGCGTCCTAATACACCTAATACTCCGCGGCGTACTTCACCAAATTCAATGAGCTGTTTAACGATGTTGTCGACCATATTGCTCGGTATAGCAAAGCCAATACCAACATTTCCACCATTTGGACCTAATATAGCCGTATTAATACCGACAAGTTTTCCTTGTAAGTTAATTAATGCCCCACCTGAATTACCACTATTAATAGCCGCATCAGTTTGAATGAAGTCTTCATAATTTTGCGCGTTTAATCCGCTACGTCCTAAGGCACTTATAATACCTGAGGTTACGGTTTGACCTAAACCAAAAGGGCTACCAATAGCGACAGCAAAATCTCCAACACGTATATTATCTGAGTCGGCGAGATTTACTTCTACTAAGTCTTTGGCTTCTATTTGCAGTAAAGCGATATCACTACTGGCATCAGAGCCAATTTTTTTCGCTGTAATTTGACGACCATCTTTTAAGGTTATTTGAATTTCGTCAGCTTCATTAATTACATGACTGTTAGTAACAATGTAACCTTGTTCAGCATCGATAATGACACCTGATCCCAAACCTCGAAATTCTCGCTTTCTTGATTGGTTTTCATTTTGATTGGGGTTACCAAAGAAAAATTTAAAGGCTTCTGGTACTTTTGATTTTTCTACATGGGTACCTGTAACAGAAATTAACACGACACCTGGTGTTACCTTTTCTAGCATGGGCGCTAAACTTGGCATTTGTTGACCACTAACGGAAAAAGGTAAATTTGCGTGGACGGGCAAACTGGCAACGGCAATAGAGCCCGATAATAAAATACTTGTTGCTAAAACAGACAGTTTTTTCATAAATGAGACAACCTTTCTATAAATATAATGATTTAATGTAATTTATATACCTAACTGAAGACCTAAGCTGTTTATGTTAGTTCAAGATAGCCTTACCCTACATTTGTAACACTTTGTTTCTTGTCAGCAAAAAGACCACTGGCTTGATCTGAATAGTCACGTGGGGGCTCAGTACCTGATTCTTCATTTTTACGCTCGGCTTTGCTATGGCGCAGCGATACTGTTTGAGCAAGTTGCTCTTGGGTTTCTTTTGAGAAAAATGGCATGCCGTCAACTTCTAAAGGTGTTGCTTGTTTTAGCAGTTGCGTACTTTTTTCCATTTGTTTCATTGCTGTTTGACAGGTGCTATTCATTTTATCTAATAGTTTTGTCGAATCATCTAAATGTTCGGCAACGTCTAGTTTATATTGTGCTAAAGCGGCTTCACTATTACTGACACGTTCACTGAGTTTCTGATTGTCTTTGACTGAGGCAGATAAAAAGCGACTAGCAACAAAACCCATTGCCGTACCAACGATTAAAAGAAAAATTGCTAAAACTATATCCATAGTGTGAAACCCTCGTTATATTCGTAAAAATTAGTAAAAATATATGAACTTATTTTGTATAATAGCGCTTCTGTTCGCGCTTACCTAATGAATATGATTGCGAATTTGTTAATTTCAAGAAAATATTCCATTAGTCCTTCAAAGACTCTGTGTAACAAAATATAAGTGGCCAAGAAATGATCAAGCTTTCACCTTTAGATAAGTATAATCAAGATTTAACCCGTGATGATTTTTTATATGACGAGGCGCAAGAAAATGCAGTAAAAAATTTACAGCGTTTGTACGAAGATCTTCAAAATAAACCTTTACCTGTTAAAGGATTTAAAAAAGTACTCAATCGCTGGAAGCGGATTGTTTCTCAATCGGAAACTAAAACCATTCAGGGACTTTATTTTTGGGGGGGCGTTGGTCGCGGAAAAACTTACTTGGTTGATACATTCTATGATTGTCTGCCTTTTGAAAATAAAATGCGTGTTCACTTTCACCGCTTTATGCATCGGGTTCATCAAGAATTAAAAACTTTAACAGGACAAGCTGACCCCTTAAAAATAATAGCGAAACGTTTTGCTGACGAAACCTGCATCATTTGTTTTGATGAATTTTTTGTTTCTGATATCACCGACGCAATGATCCTCGGATCTTTATTTGAAGAGCTGTTTGCTCATAACGTTACACTCGTTGCAACGTCGAATATTATTCCTAATGATCTTTACCGTAATGGTTTACAACGTGAGCGATTTTTACCCGCGATTAATCTTATTAATCAGCACTGTGATGTGGTTAATGTTGATAGCGGAATTGATTATCGTTTACGTACTTTAGAGCAAGCTGAAATTTTTCACTCCCCACTTGATGCACAAGCCAGTGAGAATTTAGCTGAATACTTTATAAAACTTTCTGTGACACCAGGAAGTAAAAACGTTGATATAGCAATAAACGGCCGTCCACTTCTTGCGATTGAAGAATCTGACGGTATTGTGCATTTTGATTTTTCAGTATTGTGTGAGTCAGCACGTAGCCAAACTGATTATATGGAATTAAGTCGTTTATATCACACGGTACTATTAGCCAACGTAAAGCAGATGAGTGTTGAACGCGAAGACGCGGCACGTCGTTTTATTGCGCTGGTTGATGAATTTTATGAGCGCAATGTGAAATTAATAATTTCTGCAGAAGTCGATATGGAAAATTTATACAGTCACGGCGGTCTAGTCTTTGAATTTAAGCGTTGTTTAAGTCGTTTACAAGAAATGCAGTCCCATGATTATTTAGCAAGTAAGCATTTACCGTAAGTTCAATTTTAAAATATTTATCCTAGGATTTATTATTTAACGGATAAAAGTGTAAATAAAGTGCAATTGATTGTGATTTATACGTGATCTTATAGGATAACTTCTGTATAATCCGCGCTCCCTGCGTTACAAATGCCTACTGTTTTTGACTTTTGTGAAAAGTAGTGGCGATGGACTCGATACTCGAAGGGGTAGAGCGTGGTCTTTTTAACCGGTGGTGTTAATTCTTAACATTCATCATTTAAAGTAACATAATAAATATTGGGTTTTTTAATGAAAACTTTTGTAGCAAAACCAGAAAGCGTACAACGCGAATGGTTCTTAGTGGACGCCGAAAATAAAACTTTAGGTCGTATCGCTACTGAAATTGCAAGCCGTTTACGCGGAAAGCATAAAGCAGAATATACTCCTCACGTAGATACTGGCGATTACATCGTTGTTATCAATGCTGAGAAAGTGAAAGTAACTGGTAATAAAGCGAAGGGTAAAATTTACTACTCGCATACAGAATTCCCAGGCGGTCTTAAGCAAATTAGCTTTGAAAAGTTAATTGTAAAAGCTCCAGAGCGTGTTTTAGAATTTGCTGTTAAAGGTATGTTACCTAAAGGTCCTTTAGGTCGTGAAATGTTCCGTAAGCTTAAAGTTTACGCGGGCACTGAACATAAGCATACTGCACAACAACCACAACTTTTGGAGCTTTAAGCAATGGCTGATAATCAATATTACGGTACTGGTCGTCGCAAGAGCTCAACTGCTCGTGTGTTCATGAAAGCTGGTAACGGTGCAATTACAATTAACAAGCGTGACATTTCTGTATACTTTGGTCGTGAAACGGCTCGTATGGTTGTTCGTCAACCATTAGAATTAGTTGAAATGGTAGAAAAGTTTGACTTTAACATCACTGTTGTCGGTGGTGGTATTTCTGGTCAAGCTGGCGCAATTCGTCACGGTATTACTCGTGCATTAATGGAGTTCGATGAAACTTTACGTGGTTCTCTACGTGTAGCTGGTTTCGTAACTCGTGATGCTCGTAAAGTTGAACGTAAGAAAGTTGGTTTACACAAGGCTCGTAAAAAGCCACAATTTTCAAAACGTTAATATTTACCTTATACGTTTTCAAAAAACCGACTTCATGTCGGTTTTTTTATATCTACAATTCAGAAATACCTCCCAAAATATTACAATTAGTCTTTTCGATAAAATAGCTAATGAGAAACTATTTTTTTATCCGCGATTTTTAAATAATAATCTTTCGTATTTAGCGGAGTGTCTAATGTGGTAAAGTCAGTGATATAAAGATATATAACTGATGTTTCGCTTATTTTTACTTGTAAAAAAGTGCGTATTTCTTTATTATCAGAAAAATTTTTGTCGCAAGTTTGGGCAAACAATTGGAAATTATTTCCTCTCGCAGCTCACTGTAGCTGTGAGAATAATTATTCGAATTTGTTTGAAACAATGTTATTTGGAGATTTTGAATGAGCAATGCGCCCGTGAATAACGGCCGTCGACGCTTTTTAACTGCTGCTACTTCGGTAGTAGGTGGTGTTGGTGTTGTCGGTTTGGCTGTGCCTTTCATTGGTTCTTGGAACCCTAGTGCTAGAGCGAAAGCTGCTGGTGCTCCGGTTGAAGTCAATGTGAGTAAAATAGAACCAGGTCAATTAATCCGCGCTGAATGGCGAGGAAAACCTGTTTATGTGGTCCGTAGAACTGAAGAAATATTATCAACTTTAGCGGCGCATGACGGTCAATTGAAAGACCCAGGTTCAGAAGAGCCTCAACAACCTACTTATGCAACGAATGCATATCGTTCAATTAAACCCGAATTCATGGTGGCTTTAGGTGTTTGTACTCACCTAGGTTGTGCGCCTACTCACCATAAAGGTGATTTTGAAGAGTTTGTTGAGGGAGTTAAAGACGGTTTCTTTTGTCCTTGTCACGGTTCGAAATTTGACATGGCTGGTCGTGTTTTTCAAAGCGTTCCTGCACCAACAAATTTGGTGGTTCCTGAACATTCATTCCCAACAGCAGACACTTTGTTAATTGGTGTTAGCGCAGGAGAAGCATAATGTTTGCAAATTTTATGGCCTGGATTGATAAGCGTTTACCGTTAACTGACGCAGTAAACAAGCACGCTGGACAATACCCTGCACCTAAAAACTTTAACTTTTGGTATGTCTTTGGTGTTTTAGCGAGTGTCGTACTCGTCAACCAATTGTTAACGGGTGTTTGGTTAACAATGAGCTATGAGCCATCAGGCGAAGGTGCGTTCGCTTCTGTAGAATATATCATGCGTGATGTTGATTATGGCTGGTTACTTCGTTATATGCACTCTACAGGGGCGTCAGCGTTCTTTGTTGTTGTTTATATGCATATGTTCCGTGGCATGATGTACGGTTCATATCAAAAGCCTCGTGAGTTACTTTGGATCTTCGGTATGTTGATCTTTTTAGTGCTTATGGCTGAAGCTTTTATGGGTTACTTATTACCTTGGGGTAATATGTCTTATTGGGGCGCGCAGGTTATTATTTCACTGTTTGGCGCTATTCCAATTATAGGTGATGACTTAACACTTTGGATACGTGGTGATTACGTTATATCAGGCGCTACCTTAAACCGTTTCTTTGCCTTACATGTTATTGCAATGCCACTGGTTTTAGTTGTATTAGTTTTCTTACATATTCTTGCACTTCATGAAGTGGGTTCGAACAACCCTGAAGGCACCGATATTAAAAAACCTAAAGGCAGTGTGCCATTAGAAGAGCAAAGTAAATTTACTTTCCATGAGCAATATACTAAAAAATACGACATTGTAGATGCAATACCGTTCCATCCCTATTACACCGTAAAAGATCTAGTAGCGATTGTTATTTTCTTAATCATTTTCTGTTGGGTAATGTTTTTTGCACCAGAAGGCGGTGGCTACTTTATGGAAGCGCCAAACTTTGAACCTGCAAACGGCTTGAAAACACCAGAGCATATTGCTCCTGTTTGGTACTTTGGTCCTTTCTATACCATTTTACGTGTTATCCCTGATAAGCTATTAGGCGCTGTTGGCATGTTCTCTGCAATTATAGTTTTATTCTTATTGCCTTGGTTTGATCGCGGCACAGTTAAATCTATTAAGTTCCGTTGTACTGCTCATACCGTTAATTTAATACAATTTGTTGTTTGTTTTATTGCCTTAGGTATTTTAGGTACGTTGCCATCAACACCCATTAATAACTTAATTGGTACTATTGCTACGTTTGGTTATTTTGGATTCTTTATTGCCTTATGGGTATACAGCAAGAACGAAAAAACTAAGCCAGTTCCAGAGAGGGTATCAGGATAATGAATAAATTTATTAGAGCTTTTACTTTCGGGATTTTTGCGCTTGTGCCAATGTTAACCCTTGCTGCTAGCAGTGGTGTTCATTTAGACAAAGCGGGTAATGATTTAAGTGATAAAGAGTCACTTAAACGTGGTTTTCAATCTTACATCAATTATTGTTTAGGTTGTCACCAGTTACAGTACCAAAGATACAATCGTACTTTTGATGATTTAGGTATTAGTGAAGCAGATGGTATTGCTAATTACATGTATACTGGTGAAAAATTGGGTGATCATATTACTAATACTATGCCAGCAAAAGATGCGGCTAAATGGTTTGGTAATACACCACCTGATTTAACGTTAATGGCGCGTTTAAAACCAGGGCCTGATTATATTTATACTTACTTGCGCTCTTTTTACGTTGATCCTGAACGTCCATTTGGCGTTAATAATACCGTATTAAAAAATGCGGGTATGCCTCATGTTTTACAGGGTTTACAAGGTGTTCGTACGATGGACGAACATGGTAAACTCAGTGAAGCTACGGGTGGTTCTATGACCGTTGAAGAATACGATGCTTTTGTTCGTGATTTAGCCAACTTCTTAGAGTACACCGGTGAGCCAAGCAAGCTTAAACGTGAAGCGATGGGATATTGGGTAATAGGCTTCTTATTTATTTTCCTTATTTTTGCTTACTTACTTAAAGTTGAATATTGGAAGGATGTACACTAACAATTATTGTTAATGTACAGCGTTTTATTTACGGGGGGCTTTGGCCCCCTTTGTTAGTTTTTTATTACAGATTTTTGGAGGCATTATGGCCGTAGCAGCAAACAAGCGTTCAGTGATGAATTTATATTCTCATGCTGATGATATGTATAGTCATCAAACACGCATCGTACTCGCTGAAAAAGGCGTTGGCGTTGATATTCATTTAGTTGATTTGGCTAACTTACCAGAAGATTTACTCGACTTAAATCCATATGGCACAGTACCAACGTTAATTGATCGTGAGTTAGCATTATACGAAGCATCAATTATTATTGAATATTTAGATGAGCGTTTCCCTCATCCGCCATTAATGCCAGTTTACCCGGTATCACGTGGTCGTAGCCGTTTGATGATGCATCGTGTTGAACAAGATTGGTATAGTCTAGCAAAAATAATTATGAGTGGCCCAGCAGAAGCTGCAAGCAAAGCTCGTCAAGAACTTAAAGAAAGCTTATTAAGTGTTGCACCCATTCTAAATGAAGCACCGTATTTTATGAGTGAAGAGTTCAGTTTAGTTGATTGTTATTTAGCTCCATTATTATGGCGTTTACCTGCTTTAGGTATTGAGCTTGATGGTGAAGGATCTAAAGAATTTAAAGGTTACATGTTGAAGTTATTCGAACGCGAATCATTTCAAGCATCATTAACTGAAGATGAACGTGAAATTCGTTTAGGTATGTTTTAGCCTTGGCATCTCCAGAAATGACTTCTAATAAGCCTTATATTGTTAGGGCTTTTTATCAGTGGATCTCTGATAATCAACTTACGCCGTACATTGCAGTAGATGTAAGTGTTTACGGTGTGTTGGTGCCAATGGCTTATGTCACTGATGGGCAAATTGTGCTGAACGTTTCAATGTCAGCCGTGGGGTCTATTTCTCTTGGGGATCATGCTATAGAAGTTAGTGCACGTTTTGGTGGCAAGCTTGAGCACATTGTTGTGCCTTACGGCGCGATTGCTGCTATTTACGCAAAAGAGAATGGAGCAGGTACATCGCTAGCTATTGAGCACCCTGAACCTGAACTGAGCGAAGATATAACGCCTGTAAAACCTGTAGGGCTATCAAGTGTATCCTCAGATAACACCAGTACTGACAAAACTAATTCAGAAGCGAAATCACCAAAAGCGAAAGGTAAGCCTAGCTTAAAAGTGATTAAGTAACTCTATCTATAAATTATTGCTTATAAAAAAGCTTCACGAGTATTTACTTGTGAAGCTTTTTTTATGTTCATATTTAAAATATTTGAAGGTTAAATATACTCAAATATTTTGAAAACGCGGTTTACACCACTGACATTACGCGCAATATTTACTGCTTCATCTGCGTGTGCTTCGCTGATTAAACCCATCAAAAAAACCTCGCCATTTTCAGTAACAACCTTAATATTAGTTGCATCAATATTATCGCTGCCAAACAGTGCGGTTTTGACTTTTGACGTTAACCAAACATCGTTGCTTTTAGTGGTGACCGATGTGGTGTTACTGATACGAATTTGATTATGCAGCTGGATAATTTGCTTAACTTCATTAATCGACTTTATTGCTAAATCACGTAAATAAGTATTTGGCGCTTGTCCTATAACAAGTACACTTCGGTTAACACTGATCACTTGTAAGTTAGTATTATCATCAAGTGCTTCATGCTTTGAAAGCTTGGCATACGCTTCAAATTCAATTTTTTGGTCATCGAGCTGTGTGCCAATGCTGCGTTCATCAGTAGCGGCAGATGCACCACCAATAATAGTAACAACAGCTGCGGCAACACATCCTTGTAAAAATAAAACAGCACTAAGCGTTATAAATAATTTTTTAGCAGCCATATTAATTCACATCTTGAGGAAATAAGGTGGTATCAATAATGTCGCACAAACAGTGTATCACTACTAAATGAACTTCTTGAATTCGTGCAGTACGAGATGATGGTACGCGTATTTCAACATCGTTATCACCGAGTAAACCCGCGATATCTCCACCATCTCCACCGGTAAGTGCAATAATTGGGATGTCGCGTGATACTGCTGCTTCAATGGCTTTTACCACATTACGAGAATTACCACTGGTTGAAATTGCTAGAAGAACATCGCCATTATTACCAAGTGCTCTCACTTGTTTAGAAAATATCTCATCAAAGGAATAATCATTACCAATTGAAGTAATGGTAGAGGTATCCGTTGTTAAAGCTATTGCTGGCAATGGTGGACGCTCAGTTTCATAACGGTTTAATAACTCGGCTGAAAAGTGTTGTGCATCACCCGCTGAGCCACCGTTACCACAAGCTAGTATTTTATTACCCGCTAATAAGCTTTGCACCATTATCATACCTGCATGCTCAATAGGACCAGCTAATAACTCGCTGGCGGAAATTTTGGTTTGGATACTTTCGGTAAAGTTACTTTTGATCCGTTCTAACATAAATGAAACTCGCTCCGTTTATTGTCTCTAAAAGGCATTTTTTAGCCAGGTAATATCGAGATTGTTTATATTACCTTGTAAAGCAATAACATCAAATCGACAAGAAGTATTATATTCGTTTAAGCCACATTGTTGCAGATAAAATGCGGCTGTTTTTCTAATTTTTTGCTGTTTTTGGTCCGAAATAGCTGAAATCGCTCCACCAAACAGTGCTGAAGCGCGATATTTAACTTCTATAAAGACAAAAGTGTTGCCGTCTTTCATGATTATATCAATTTCACCCATGCGGCTATAGAAGTTTTTTTCTTGGATAATCAATCCTTGTTCCACAAGATATTTAGCGGCAACCTTTTCAGTTATATCACCTGTTTCTCGCGTGGTAACCTTTTTAGTCCATGGAAATTTCAGAGACCTCACCATTTTGATAAATACCCCATAATAAACTTCGAGTCAGTGTATTATTACTATTTAATTTTAAGATACCTGTTTGACCGTAATGACGAATATAAGGTCTTTGTTTCATTAATGGTAGTTTATCAACTAAATATAAGCTGTCGTAACCCATGGCAAATATTCGTTGTAACGAGTCACTACGACTTGGCCAAAGGGTTTTACTTAACTGAGCTAGCTGAGCATTTTGTTGCTGGCTACTTAAAAGCCAAGGCATTTCAGTAAACATAAGGTTGCGAAGGTCGTTATGCTGACTTGAGTCCTGTTTACTACTATGGCTTCGAGAGCTTGCATACACAGGGATGATTTTAGCAAAGGGGCTAGTATTTACATCAATATAGGGTTTCAGTAATTTAGTTTGTGCAGGAGACCCTACTAAGTAAAACATATCTATATCTCTACGGTTTCTTGATTCTGTATCTATGCTTTGTTTTAACCTAATTTTCAAATCTTTAATGCGAGCTTGGCTTAGATCAACTTCTAAACTTGCCTTTAATTGCTCTTGCATTTTTTTACCTTTTTCGAAATAAACCACTTCAGGTAAATAACCATTGAGAAGTTGCCACTGCTGGGTAAATGCTTGAGCAATTCTCTGACTTGCCGTATCTCGATGACTTAGTACCACCGGCGCACGATAATTTTTACGACTTAGTGTGGTTGCTGCTTGAAAAGCTTCGTCTTCTGGGCGCATTGATAGTATAAATTGTTCGGTATTAAGTAAGACATTTTCAGGGGTGTTTAGTAATAAACTGGGGATTAATATTTCATGCTGAGCGAGATACTTGTCAACATTGTCTTTAAGCAATGGACCGATAACAAAATGGCTATCTAAGGTGATGAGCTGTTCATTTAAGAGCGCCCAATCAAGCGTGTCAGCATCAATAAAGCTTAAGTTTTTATGAGGTATATTATTATAAGCCGCTAAAATACCTTGTTGGGCTGCTTTTCCCGCAACTGCTTGTTTACCTGACAGAGGTAAAATAATCGCGATATTTTGAATAACTCGCTTAGTGGCTAATTCGCCTGCTCTTAAGCTTTCGATGATGGCTTGCGCGGGATGGGCTGAAAAATCTCGTTGCCACTGAGTTAAGTAACGATCAAAACGGTCAATGTCACCACCAAATTTATGTGCATAAGTTAACAGTTGCTGCCAACCTTTAATGTGAGGTGGGTTTAAGTCCGCTAATTGGTCGAGTTGCCAAGTAGACAGTAAACTTAATGCTTGCCATAGCGCATGAATATCATCGGTATTGGTGCTAGGGCTAATAGCAAACCAATGCAGCTTCGCATTGAGCGAGCTAATTTCTAGGGCTCGACTTTTTTGAACCTTTGCAAACAAGTTGTAGTAGTCTTCGTGATGCCTAATGCCATTGTCAGCTGAAAGTTGTTCAGCAATTTCTAGCTGCTTAAAAGCTAATGCCACTTCGCTTATTTCAAGGAAACCATTTGCACTGACTAACGCTAAGCGATATTTAAGTGCTTCGCTTTGTGTTAATTGAGCAAGTTGCTGTGATAACCATAACGCTTGTTCAAAACTGTTTTCAGTTATAAGCTTTTCACTTGCTTGGGTTAGCGTAGCGATCGCTTGATCTGAATCTTGTGTTTGTGCAAACAACAGGAGTTGTTGTGCTGTTATTTTATCAGCAGAAGTTTCCAGAGATTTTTTAAATGGAGCATCTGTTACTTGTTTGTTTGTTACTTTTTTCGATGTACTACAACTCGTCGTTAATGTAGCGGTTAGTAAAACCACAAAACAAAGAGAAGTTATGCGATAAAAAGTGCTTTTATTTGAAAACAAAAAATTAGTTTGGCTCACCAGCGATAAATCCGTACTTTATTAGTTAGCTTTATAATAAACTTCATCTTCATCAGTCTCAACTTAAGTATTCATTATGTCGTCAGTATTTGTAGAATCAGGCACGCTTTACATTGTCGCCACACCGATCGGGAATTTAACCGACATCAGTCAACGCGCACTTGATGTGTTAACGCATGTGGATATTATTGCCTGTGAAGATACTCGCCATACTCAAAGATTATTATCGACGTATTCTATAAAAAATAAAACACTATCATTGCATGACCATAATGAACGTCAACGCCAAGATTATGTTGCAACACTTTTACAAGAAGGGAAAAGCATTGCACTGGTTTCAGATGCGGGCACGCCATTGATCAGTGATCCTGGTTTTCACTTGGTGCGTCATTGCCGACAACTTAATTTACCCGTTTCACCTATACCTGGCGCTTGTGCAGCAATTGCTGCTTTATCTGTGGCGGGTTTACCCACAGACCGCTTTTCATTTGAAGGTTTTCTTCCTTCAAAGTCCGGCGCTAGACAAGCAACGTTAGCGAACTTATTAGAAGAACCACGCACTATGGTGTTTTATGATGCACCACGTCGAGCGATTGATACCGTTGAAGACATTGTAAAAGTGTTAGGGGGTGAACGCCATGTGGTTATTTCTCGTGAGTTAACTAAAACGTTTGAGACCATTCACTCAGATACAGCGAGTAACTTATTAGCGTGGTTAAAAGAAGATCCAAATCAGCTAAAAGGTGAAATGGTTTTAATTATCGAAGGTAATAAAATAGACGCAAACGCAATTCCGGCAAAGGCCATTGACACATTGAAGTTATTGTTGGAAGAAATGAAACCTAAGAAAGCCTGTGCCATTACCGCTGAAATTTATGGCGTGAAGAAAAATGCGTTATATGAAATAGCACTTTCGTTGAAGTAACTCGCGACGCATGAATTAAACAATATAAACTAAATATATTATCAATTGGCTATCGGTAAAAATTCAGGTAAAATGCGCGGCGAGTTGACCAGACAATCGCTGCTTTATCAAAGTATCAGAGGTGCAAACTGAAGATATACAGATAGGGGGGAGGAAAGTCCGGGCTCCAATGAGCAGGGTGCCAGGTAACGCCTGGGCGGCGTGAGCCGACGACAAGTGCAGCAGAGAGAAGACCGCCGATGGTTGTTCTTAGGAACTTCACAGGTAAGGCTGAAAGGGTGCGGTAAGAGCGCACCGGATTGCTGGTAACAGTAATTGCAGGGTAAACTCCACCCGGAGCAAGACCAAATAGGGTTTCATGATTATTTAGGCGCAAGTTTGAATAATATAAGCGCGGCTCGCGTGGAAACCGGGTAGGTTGCTTGAGCCTTAGAGCGATTTAAGGCCTAGACGAATGATTGTCACTCTTTTTCGAAAGAGATACAAAACCCGGCTTATACGGTCAACTCAACTATTCTAATAACCGCTTGATTATCTAATAAATAATCAAGCGGTCTTTTAAAAAATTAAAATAAAATATATTTCTATTAACACTTCTTCTATCAAACGCAAATTCAAATTTCACTAAATATTAAATGCCGCAAGAACGGTCAAGTTTCGACAAGCCTGAAATCTAGCTTATTTACAATGACTGGTGTGGACCAAATACTTCGTAATGAATACGAGTTTCTGTTACACCTAATGCGAGCAATTGTTGCTTTGCAAATTGCATGAACCTAGTAGGCCCACATAGATAAAAATCACCTTTATGTATTGGTAAAGCCAGCTCGTTGAAATCCATAACACCCTGAGAAACATGTGGCTGTTCTTGTTCTTTAGTTTGATACCAAATATGCTGCTGCCAGTCATTCTTCTTTATTATTTCTGTGGTACGTGGTGCAAAAGAATGTTGTCCGCTACTTTCACAAGCATGTAAATAATGTACAGTTTGTTCATAGTTTTGCTCAGCTAACGTTTCTAACATGGCTTGCATTGGGGTAATACCTACACCCGCAGAAATTAATACCACTGGATTTTTACGGTTAACAAAGAAAAAATCACCTGCTGGCGCGTATAAATTAACTTCATCACCAATATTGATATCGTCATGTAAGTAATTAGACACTTTACCAGGAACAACGGTGGCCTCTCGTTTAACTGAAATACGATAAGTTTCTCCATTGGGCTGAGCTGATAATGAATATTGGCGAATTTCTTTATATTCACCTTTGTTAGGGGTTACTTCAATACCTAAGTATTGACCCGGAGAAAAACTAATAACACCTTGTTGGTCTACGGGAGAAAAAATGAAACTTTTTACCAGATCAGATTCGACAATTTTATCAATAACTTTAAATGCTCTAGCATCTCGCCAACCGCCGATGCTAGCCGCTCTTTGCTGATAAAGTTCAGCTTCTCTATCGATAAAAATTTGCGCTAAAAATTGGTAAGCTGCAGTCCAAGCTTCCTCCACATCAATACTAAAAGCATCTCCAGTCAGTTCGCGAAGCGTTTCTATCAAATGATGACCCACCACTTGATAATGTTCAGGTTGAATATTTAAACTGGTATGCTTTTGAGCAATTCTTTCTACCGCGCTTTGTAATACAGCGACATTCTCAATATTTTTTGCATAGGCCGCTATCGCTTCAAAAAGCGCAACTTGTTGCTTGCCGTTCGCTTGATTAGACATATTGAAAATATTTTGTAACTCAGGTGCATGTAAAAACATGCGTTGATAAAAGTATTTAGTTAAGGCGGGGCCGGCATTTTCTAACAGCGGGATAGTGCTTTTTATTATCGGTATATGTTGTTCAGTTAACATTATTATTCCTAATTAAAACTCAATTGAATCGTATGGAAAGTCAAAGGAAAAGTGCCTTTGATCTTTATGTGCAGGTGAATTTTGTGCTAGCCTCTTTTTATAAAGATGAATTAATCATTTAAATAATCTGCCCAATAACTATCGCGAAAATCAAGAATAAAAAGTAACTTTTAAAGGGCAATTCAAAAATAGGCGGTTGGTTTAGCTGTTTATGCCAACTAAGTGATTTTTGTTCATGCATTAATTGCATTAATTGCATTAATTCTGGGTCTTGAATAACAAGCATTTTAAAAATTCCTTTTACCAAAGCCATGCAAAGCAACACAGCGCAGTACATAACCAATTTTTAATAGGCCAGCAAAAACAATTGTGGCGATATGTGCAGATATTTGCACTGACATGGCGAATAGTTCATCAAAAGCAAAAGTGATAAAAATACTTGATGTAACCACAAGAAAAGAAAATATCATCAGATAATTTCCTAAAATGAGGCACTTTTGAAAATTCAACGCATTCGGTATTAAGGGTAATTGATCAGCGATAGTAAATTGTGAATACATACATGACTCCATATTTGCGTAGTTATTAAATTGCAAACTCAATGCCAATAAATTTAATGATTATTAATCAATGTTTTAGGGTTTATTACTCCTATATTTAGGTCTATATGACTCTTTCTTTCTGTAGTCTTAATGACACGTTAGTGTTATTGTGCTAGTTGAAAAGGAGATAAATATGAGCCAAATATCATCAAGTGCAATTATCGAATTAGCACTTAACCTAGCAGGTAGCCTAAATACAAAAGATAGATTTGACCGACTATTAGATACCGTAAGAAAAACCATTGTTTGTGATGCAGTTGCCTTGTTGTCTTATCATGGCGATATTCTTAAACCTATCGCATTACAGGGGCTAAGCAGAGATACTTTAGGGAGGCGGTTTCGTGTTGCTGAACATCCAAGATTTATGGCTTTGTGTCAATCCAAATCGCCGATTCGATTTGCGGCAGACTCTCCATTACCTGATCCCTATGATGGTTTGTTAGTTGACCGTACAGGAGATTTACCCGTACATTCCTGCATGGGCTTACCCCTTTATTATGATGATAAATTATTAGGTTTATTAACTATAGACAGTTTAACGCCGCATATTTTTGAAGATATTCCCAAACGTACTTTAGCGGTCATCTCCGCAATGGCATCAGCAACACTCAATACGGCTTTTTTGATTGAACAATTAGAAAATCAAGCAGATCATTCTAAACGGGTAGTCACCGAGCTAACCGAAGAAGCATGGAAACGCGATGGCGGCGAATTGATCGGTGAAAGTCAGATCATGCAGCAGCTTAAACAAGAAATAGATATTGTTGCACCGTCAGACTTTAATATTTTGGTCTATGGTGAAACAGGTGTGGGTAAAGAGTTGGTTGCTCGTACGCTTCATCATAAGTCGTTACGAAAACATGGGCCTATGGTTTATGTTAACTGTGCGGCTTTACCGGAGAACTTGATAGAAAGTGAACTTTTTGGCCATGTTAAAGGGGCTTTTACGGGAGCAGAAAAAAACCGTGCTGGTAAGTTTTCTTTAGCTAATGGTGGCACCTTGTTTTTAGATGAAATAGGCGAACTGCCTATTGCCGCACAAAGTAAAATTTTGCGTGCAATACAAAGCAATGAAATTCAACCTGTAGGGCAAGATAATGTTGAAGAAGTTAATGTTCGCATCATTGTTGCTACCAATAGAGATTTAAAAGAAGAAGTTAAAGCTGGACGCTTTAGAGCAGATTTATATCATAGATTAAGCGTTTATCCGATCAGAGTACCTCAATTACAAGAACGAGTAGGAGATGTACAACTACTCAGTGGTTACTTTGTTGAACAAACAAAACAAAAGTTAGGGATAACACAACTAAAAATAACAGCAGATGCCATTTCTCATTTAGAACAATATAGCTGGCCCGGAAATGTTCGCGAATTAGAGCATGTCATCAGTAGAGCCGCATTAAAAGCAAGAGCACGGCAAAAGCATAAAGCGATTATTGCGATAGACCGCAATGATTGTGGTTCACTCTCGAATACTTTAAACGAAAAATCTTCGCCAATAAATGAACCTGTTCAGGAAAATAAAGTAACCACTAATATCAACCTCCGCGAAGAAACAGAGCATTTTCAACGTCAGCTTATTAGAAAAATATTAACACAAGAAGGTGGCAACTGGGCAGCTGCGGCAAGAAACTTATCGACCGACAGAGCAAACTTAAATCGTATTGCTAAGCGATTAAATATTCAGGTAATAAAATCGGTGGTTGAAAATTAATAGGAACTCTAATTGGCATTTATAGTGGGTGATTAAAAGCAGATACCTTGCTTTTCTAACTTTGGCTTAGAGTGGTCGGCCAACACAACATCTACAGCGGCATTAATGAGCGGTAGATGTTGTGTATACTTTAAATCATGCTTTTATTAATTAAATAGTTAGATTTAAAACGCTTAAGGACGCGTTTGCCCTTGACCCGCGACACGATATTTAAAGATGGTTAGTTGCTCTAAACCAACCGGTCCACGTGCATGAACTTTACCGGTAGCAATACCAATTTCAGCGCCCATACCAAATTCGCCACCATCAGCAAACTGAGTTGAAGCGTTATGCATTACTACTGCAGAATCAACAGAACGCATAAAAATTTCCGCAGTATCGTCATTTTCGGTGATAATAGCATCGGTATGTTTAGATGAATGCTCTTCAATAAAATCAAGTGCTTCATCTAGGCTCTGTACTATTTTAACCGATATAATGGCATCAAGGTATTCAGTATCCCAATCTACATCAGTCGCTGCATTAATACGGGGATCACAGGCTTGAGCGGCAACATCGCCACGAATTTCACACCCCTCTAATGTATCAACGAGTTGTGGTAAAAATTCTGTCGCTATTGCTTGGTCTATAACTAAACTTTCAGTAGCGCCACAGACACCGGTTCTACGTAATTTAGCATTTTTAATAATGCTTAACGCTTTTGCCAAGTCGGCATCTTTATCTACATAAATATGGTTATTGCCATCTAAATGCAACAATGTTGGTACTTGAGCCTCGTTTCTTACCAGCTCAACTAAACCACGACCACCTCGAGGAATAACTAAATCAACATAATCAGCACAGCGCAGTAAAGCGGTAACGGCAGAACGATCATCGGTGTCAACCAATTGTATACAGTTAGCCGGTAAGCCAGCTGCACGTAAACCTGTTGCCATACATTCAACAATAATACGCGTTGAATTTAGGCTTTCAGAGCCACCACGTAAAATTACTGTGTTACCTGATTTAAGACATAACGCGCCAGCATCTGCGCCAACATTAGGACGTGATTCATAAATCATTCCAATAACGCCAATAGGTGTTGCCACACGAGTTATTTTAAGACCATTTGGACGATCAAATTCGGCTAATACTCGACCCACAGGATCGGCTAATTTGGCAATGTCTTCTAACGCGACAGCCATACCTTCAACTCTTTCTGGGTTAAGCTCTAGTCGGTCTACAAATGAGTCGGCTTTGCCAGCTTTTTTGACGCTTGAAACATCCAGCGCGTTAGCTTTAAGTAATGCATCCATATTTTCTCGTAACGCATTTGCGGCAATCGTTAATGCTTTGTTTTTTTGTTCAGTCGTTGCACAAGCAAGCACTTTTGCAGCAGCTTTTGCTTGTTTACCAAGGGTTGTGATCATTGTTTCGATAGAAATATTCTTAGGGGTATTTGACATTAATGTCTTCCTTTTACTTGTTCATTTAACACTAAACTGTTTGATCAAATTCAACTAACTTGATTGAATGATATGACTTTTATTTTTATCGCTGATATTAATATCAAAAGCAATAGTAAAAGTTCAGTTTAAAGAATTTATAGCTGTAATATTCATCAATAAATGTTCGAGCACGTCATTGCTGACGAGGTAAAAATTAGCGCAAGGCTACTGCTCGTTGATAAGCCGATGAAACGGTTGACTCAAACAAAGATTCTAATTTTTTATCTTGCATAAGCGCATTTAACCCAGCAGCTGTCGTACCATTTTTACTGGTCACTGAATTACGTAAATTTTCGATATCTTCTTTACTGGTTAAAGCCAACTCCATTGAACCACCGAGTGTGTTTAACACCAACTCTCTAGCAGTTTGGGGAGAAAAGCCAAGTTTTATTGCCGACTCTATCCAGCAGCGTGCTATTTCAAATGCATAACCAGGCCCACTTCCTGCAACTGCAGTTACTCGGTCTAGCTCGTCCTCGGTGGCGGCTAAATGGGTATATCCTACCGCATCTGTTAACGCAACAGCGTTGTCAATTTGAACATCACTGCAACGTGAGTTTGCGTAAAGTCCACTAACGCCTCGGCCAATTTGAGCGGGTAGGTTTGGCATCACTCGCACAACGGCCTGCTCACCAATCAGTTTTTCTATTGAAGCTACTGAATAACCCGCCGCAATCGAAATAATGCAACCTGAATCAGCAAGGTGTCGACGATACAAGGGTAATACTTGTTCAATAAGCTGCGGTTTTATCGCAATAACGATAATGTCGAAACGCTGGTCAGATAACTCGTCAATCGCTTGCTTGACGATAACACCTTGAGGTGCTTTAACTAATGAAGGATTAATAATAGTGATAGTGTGATTTGTAGAGGTTGCCCAACGAGTCAATAATGAACCGCCCATTTTACCACAACCAATCATAAGTAATGACATGAAACTCCTGATTTTTTTAGCTTACATTGAATGAAATGCAGATCGTTTTGCAGGTGTTCAGTATGAACTTTTAAAAGTCCTTAACGATATTTTTCAAAGAGGTGATCTTGAGTTCAATTGAAAAAATATGTTTTTTAGTATATGATATCTGCACTCATTTGTCGATTGCCGTCAAATTCTAACGTTTTTAACCGACGTTTCAGTAATTTTTTATCTACTACTTTTAATGCGACCTTCGCAAGTAAAACTGACTTTATAAGTAGTAAGCATAACTCTAATACGACAATAAAATATCACGGAAATAGCTGCAATTTGTTGAATCAATTTTGTAAACGATTCAAGCCGCTATTTAATTTAATTAATCAGAGCACGGAGTAATTTTGCCCTCATTTGAACAACAAAAAACTGATAAATCTTCTCGAAGCAAGCCACGTATCGTTATTAAAGTGGGTTCGAGTCTCTTAGCAAATGTTAAAAATTTAACGCCTAGTTTTGCTTTTATGCATGGTCTTCTAAGTGACATATCTTTGTTACGAGAACAAGGCTACGAAGTTGTACTAACATCTTCTGGCTCGGTAGCATTAGGTCTAAACACGGTTGGCTGCACTATTGAAAACGCCAGTGTCCAAGATAAGCAAGCCGCAGCTGCTTGTGGACAACCGATATTAATGCATGCTTACAAGCAAATTGCCCTTGAGTATGGTTTTGATATCGCTCAGGTTTTAGTTACCCTAGATGATTTAGAAAACAGACGTCGTTTTTTAAATATCAAAAACACTGTTCATCGTTTGATAAAACAAGGCGTAATGCCTATCGTCAATGAAAACGACACAGTGACCACGGAAGAAATTCGTGTGGGTGATAATGACAGACTTGCTGCTAAAGTTGCTCAGATGATTGGCGCAGAATATTTGTTTATTCTTACCTGTATCGATGGCGTGTATGACCGAGACCCTTCAGAAGAAGGCGCGGTTTTCGTTGAGTCTATCGAAGATGTTAGTAGTTATATGGAAGCGGCAAGCGGTACCAGTTCTTTAGGTACCGGTGGTATGCTGACTAAGTTACAAGCCGCTAATATGGCGCAAAATGCTGGTTGTACTACTATAATTTCGAGAGGGACTATGGAAGCTCCTGTTACCGGAATATTGCGCGGTGAACGCAGACACACTAAGTGTATTGCTCACTCATCACCTTCATCAGCCTGGAATATCTGGTTAACAGACCGATTGCAAATGGCCGGCAGTTTAGTGATAAAACAAGAAGTAGCTGATGCCTTGTTTGGTGGTGACGAAGGATTTACCTGTCATGATGTTGTTTCAATACATGGCACCTTTGAACGCGCAGATGTGCTTCACGTCTATGATGAAAAAGGCGAAGAAATAGCACGTGGTTTATGTAATTTCTCATCAGATGAAACAGCAATTATTTCAAGCCGTCCAAATGAAACGGTTGAAAATATCCTCGGATATAGTGCTTCACAACGCTTGATCAATAGTGAAAACTTGGTTGTGTTAAGTGAACATCATCTTTCTTGGGATGAACCTGTTCAAGATGCTTAATTGATTGAATAACCTCTGCAGCAGTGCAGAGGTTTTTTTATTTATTAAACGCGTTAATAATTCTTATCCACTTAACGTTAGCCTCAACTAACCGACTATACTATTATTGTCTACAATCTCTTCTTTTTATAATTGAGTGGGCGATAAAGTGCCTCACTTCATCATATAGCCCCGCCTATAATCACTCAACAGTGTTGATCTAATCGCTGAGTTTATTCGTATATAATTTTTTTAACCATCTGAATTATATCTATGAAACGTTCTCTATACTGGGTGACCAATGATCTTCGTCTTAATGACAATATTGCACTCAACTTAGCCAGAAAAAGTGAACAATTACTTTGTGTATATGTCGTAGACAAAAGATGGTTCGAGCCTAATAACTATCAATCAAAACCTTTGGGTGATAAACGATGGCATTTTTTACAAAGCTGTTTAAGTGATTTTAATCAGAGTTTATTAACGTTAGGACAGCAACTTTACATTGTTTACGGCGATACACTGTCGAGCTTAACCGCGCTGTGTGAAAAATATCAAATTACCGATGTTATTACTACTCGTGTCCCGGGGACTTACGAAAATAGTTTGATTAATACACTGGCTAAGCATTTGCCTGAAGTAGAAATTAATCAAGTTGATCAATTCACTTTATTTCCACACCGAGCACTTCCTTTTGAACTTGACCAGCTACCGGCAAGTTACTCTAAGTTTAGAAAAGTTATGGCTGATGTCACTATTTCAGAAGTTGTTCCAACGATTCAATCTTTGCCGAGTATGTTTGCAAATATGCCATCACCCACCATTTTTAGGCCGCAATGGTTACCTAACACCCCTTATCAAAGAGCTAAGCGTGGTTATAATTTCGATGGCGGTGAACAAAATGGTTTAGCACATCTCAGGCGCTATTTTTCGTCAACTCTGCCCTCAAATTACAAAGAGGTTAGAAATAATTTAGATGGCTGGAAAAATAGCAGTAAATTATCTGCTTGGTTAAATTATGGCTGTATTTCTGCTCGACAAGTGATGAGTTCGATTATCGAATATGAAGAGCAACGTGGTAAAAATAGCTCAACTGAATGTCTATATCTCGAATTACTTTGGCGTGAGTACTTTCAATGGTTACATTTTAAAATTGGGGTGAAAACCTATAAATTTAAAGGGCTTGCTGAACACTTACCTTTGACCACATTTTATCCTGAACGGTTTAATAAATGGTGTTCAGGTAATACACCTTATCCGCTAGTAAACGCCTGTATGAATGAATTAAAACAAACGGGTTATTTAAGTAACCGAGCTCGGCAAATTGTCGCTAGCTGTTTGGTTAATGAGTTAAGTGTTGATTGGCGCTATGGCGCTGCTTGGTTTGAAGAACAGTTAATTGATTACGATGCTGCGGTTAATTGGGGGAATTGGCAATATATTGCAGGTGTAGGTGTCGATCCTCGAGGCGGCAGACATTTTAATCTTGAAAAGCAATGCGTAATTTATGACCCTGAAGGTCTTTACCAAGCTAAGTGGGCAGGGCAAAGTAATCAAATGACTCAATTGAATCAGCCACTAGATTCTGTTGATGCTTCAGACTGGCCTGTGCAAACGACAAGTCAGAATGTCTGACAATATTATTGAAGAAGTTGAGGTAAAGACTCGCGTGAATATTGTTTGGCTTAAGCGTGATTTGAGACTGATTGACCATGAGCCTTTAGCGCAAGCGATTAAATCAGGAACAACCTTGCTTTATTATGTCTTTGAGCCTTTATTGATTAATGATCCACATTATGACGAGCGACATTGGCGCTTTGTAACCCAATCAATTGAAGATCTTAATGCGCAGTTAGCCGCTTTTAATTCGCGTGTGTATGTGTATTTGGGTGATGCAATAGCGGGTCTTAATGAAATTAATAACACTTTTAAAATAGACAAATTATTTAGTCATCAAGAAGTCGGTTTATTGTCAACGTATCAGCGTGATAAATCTGTTGAAAAATGGTGCCAAGCACAAGATATAGTCTGGCATGAAAGTGATTTTGGTGCGGTAACTCGAGGCAAGAAAAATAGAATTGACTGGGATAAGCACTGGCGCAACGTTATGAAATCGCCTTTAATTGAGCCTGAGCTATCTTGTACCGCACTTGTTAGCGCTGAATATATAGATAAATTGCCAGCGTCTATTTTACCTATAGCGTGGTCAATTCCCAACGAATTTATGCTTAAGGGGGGTGAAATATGGGCACAAAGAACACTGCAATCATTCCTAAAGGGTCGTGGTAAAGGCTATCACTTTGATATATCTAAGCCACAAGCAAGTCGTAAAAGTTGTTCTCGATTGTCACCTTACTTAGCCTGGGGAAATATAAGTTTAAGAGCGTTCTATCAAACTATTTTGATAACAAGATCAGAGCGGGGTTGGAAACGTCCAATAGATGCGTTGGCTTCTCGGTTACATTGGCATTGTCATTTTATTCAAAAATTTGAAAGTGAACACCAAATGCAATGGCGACCCGTCAACAAAGCCTATAATGACTTAATGTATCCTGATATTCACTGTGGACTGAGTGTTGATGAACGATTAAATATATGGAAAATGGCGCAAACAGGCTACCCATTAGTCGATGCTTGCATGCGCTGTTTAGAGCAAACGGGCTATATAAATTTTCGTATGCGGGCAATGCTGGTAAGCTTTTTGTGCCATCATTTGCTAGTAGATTGGCGTTTAGGGGTTATGCATTTAGCACAATTATTTCTTGATTTTGAACCGGGTATTCATTATCCACAATTTCAAATGCAATCAGGTGTTACTGGTACGAATATCATTCGGGTTTATAATCCTGTTAAACAATCGTTAGAGAAAGACGGCGACGGTGAGTTTCTTAGAAAATGGTTGCCGGAATTAATTGAATTGCCCAATGAAGTGATTCATACCCCTTGGGCACTTTCGCCAATGGAACAGCAGCTTTATCAATGTCAATTAGGTGAAGATTATCCATCGCCTATGGTTGATATCAATGAAACAGGGAAGATTGCACGCGACCTGCTGTGGGGATTTCGTAATCGTTTTACTACAAAAAAGGAAGGACAACGTATTTTAGCCAAACATGTTCGAAGCAATAAAAAATTAACGAAAACTAAAAAGCCCCAACAATTAAAAATTAAAGAAAGTGAATAACCAATTATAAATAACTAATTATGCATAAAAAATTAATGTTACCCAAGAAAAGTTGCCTGACCTGTAAAAAAGATTTTACTTGGCGTAAAAAATGGCAAGCTTGTTGGGATAATGTGCTGTATTGCTCAGAGCGATGCCGACGTAATAAAAAATCATTATAAGCTAAAATGAATATTGAAAACTTAATCTCCTAGTTCAACTTAACGTAAGGTAAATTAATGAAGGCGAAATATCTTAGGCTTATATTAGGCGACCAGCTTAATCCGAAGCACAGCTGGTTTGAACATATCGATGCTGATGTAGTTTATGTTATCGCTGAGCTTCATCAAGAAGCCACTTATACCAAACATCATAGTAAAAAAATCACCGCGTTTTTTGCTGCCATGAAAAATTTTGCTGAAACTCTCGAGGATAAAGGGCATCGCGTCTGTTACTTAACCTTAGATGATACTGAAAAATATCAAGATCTCCCTGAACTAATAAAAACCTTAGTTTCAAGCTATGCCAGTGAAAACTTTACTTTTCAGCGTCCTGATGAATATAGATTACGCGCGCAATTAAGCGGAATGTCTGAGCAATTAGACTTACCTGTTTATGAAGCAGACAGTGAACATTTTTTATTGCCTTTTGATGAATTACCCATTCATTTTCAAGCGGCTAGCCACGTAAGAATGGAAAATTTTTATCGTTTTATGCGCAAGCGTTTTGCTATTTTAATGAATGGCGCCAAGCCTGAAGGTGATGCCTGGAATTTTGATGCGAATAATCGTCAATCCTTTAAAAAAACCGATCTTAAACTGATTCCTAAACCACTGGTCTTTGACAACCCAGCAAGTGATTATTTACAACGGATAAAACATCATAAGATTGACACGATAGGGCGTGAATCTGAGCATGTTACTTATCCTATTAATCGTCAACAATCGCTAGAATTGTTAACGTTCTTTTGTGAACACCAGTTAGAAAATTTTGGTAATTTTCAAGATGCGATGACGATAGCCTCACCTTATGCTTGGAGTTTATATCACTCGCGGCTCAGCTTTTCATTGAACTGTAAAATGCTTAATCCAATGGAAGTTATTCAAACGGCACTTGCTGCTTACCAATCGTCAGCAGGTAAAATAACACTTCCTCAAATTGAAGGCTTTATTAGGCAAATATTAGGTTGGCGAGAATATGTCAGAGGTATGTATTGGGCTAATATGCCAAATTATGCCGAGCAAAACTTTTTAGACGCTAAACGTGATTTACCGGCTTTTTTTTGGAACGCAAACACTAAAATGCAGTGCTTAAGAAGCGCAATATCTCAATCACTTGAACACGCCTATGCACACCATATTCAACGGTTAATGATCACTGGCAACTTTGCTTTATTGGCCGGTATAGAGCCTAGACAAGTCGATGATTGGTATTTAGGCATTTACATCGACGCGATTGAGTGGGTGGAGTTACCCAATACCCGCAGCATGGCACTTTTTGCTGACGGTGGTTGGATCGCGACAAAACCTTATGCAGCTAGCGGCAATTACGTCAATAAAATGAGTGATTACTGTAAGGGCTGTCATTACAATGTTAAAGAAAAACTGGGTGCTAATGCTTGTCCGTTAAACAGTTTATATTGGAACTTCATTGATCAAAATTACGATAAATTTGCCAATAATCATCGCATGAGTTTTCCTGTGCGTAACTGGGATAAAATGGATCTAGCGAAAAAAATTGAAATTAGAGAGCATGCAACTCAGTTATTAAATAATCTAGATAAGTTATAGGCTCAATTGCTAGCGCTGTCTAAATAGGCAGACGTTCAATAAATAGATAAAATTTAGGCTTCTATGGTCTTTATCTATTAGTAGCGCGTATAACGGTTATGTTTATTTATTATATTTAGGATCTTTTTATGCGATTTTCTATGGATGAAGAGTCAAGAATTATAGAAATGGCTTGGGAAGATAGAACGCCATTTGAAGCAATAGACCATCAGTTTAGTTTGCAAGAACCTGATGTTATTAAGTTTATGCGTAGTCACTTAAAGCCAAAAAGCTTTAGGTTATGGCGCACAAGAGTGAGTGGTCGCTCAACCAAGCATGTCAAATTAAGGAGTGCTGACGTATCGAGAGGATACTGCCCAACACAATACAAACAACGTTGATCAGCGCTATACAAAAAAATATTAACAAAAAAGGCATCTTATGATGCCCTTTTTAGTTAGTACTGACCCATACTAGGATGGGTCATGCTTTTTATGTCATCAGCTTTTAATCTTCTTCAACTAAAGTCATCAGCGATGTATTACCACCTGATGCCGTGGTATCAATACTAATCGTTTTCTCGGTTAATAGACGCTGAATTAAATTATCAAAATACTCTGAACTGATCACGGGCAATATTGCCCCTTGACGTTCAGCTAATTTTTCACTGATAAAGTGCTTACGATCACAGTGACTGTCGACCACAACACCTGACAAGGCAGGGTGCGCTAACATCGTTGATAAGTGGCGTAAACGTGCAACCTGAAAAACACCTTCATCGGCACCCGTTGAGAGGAACTTGTCTCTAAAGGCGATTGCTTCATCATAATACAAATCAGAAACAACACTAACAACGGTATTACCGGTAGCCAGCGCCGTTACAATAGACAGTACCCAGAAGTGAAAGCTCACCGTCGCATCGGCAAAACAGATAATATTACCGCGGTTTTCCAAATACAACACATTAGACTCACCCGTTGGTCCTGGTAAGAATGTTGGCTTTTTTAAACGCTTTTCAATATCAATTAATTGTGAACGAGCGCCTTTTAAAGTGAGGTTTAAATTGTCGGCTAAATCATCAACAATATCGATATGAGCAATTTTAGCTAACAGCTGACGAACACAAGAAAGACGGGTATTTAACTCAGTTAAGCGCCAGCCTTTTTCTGCTGCATTTGCTTTGTCCATAAACAAGGTTGAGGCTTTATCTGATTCTTCATCACCGTCTAAAGCTTCTACCTGCGAAGGTAGTAAGTTAAATTGTTCGGCATCTGGTGTAGCTTTTTCAATAACTAAACGTGTTAAGTAATTGGGTCCACCTGCTTTTGGCCCAGTACCAGAAAGACCACGACCACCAAAAGGTTGTACACCAACAATAGCGCCAATCATATTACGGTTGATATAAACATTACCTGCGCGTGACAGCTTAGCTAAATCAAAGGCACGATGTTCAATACGCGTATGAATACCCATAGTTAAACCAAAACCTGTACCATTAATTTTATCTATAACCGCTTCTATTTCATTGCCTTTAAAACGTACAATGTGCACACAAGGACCAAAGACTTCTTTTTCTAACACGCTTATATCTTTGATTTCATAAAGGCGCGGTGCAAAGAAGAAATGCTCGTTACCCGCTACCTCAGCAGATATTTCACACTGATATAACAATTGACCATGTGTTTTCATATAATCACTGTGCGCATTTAGAGCGCTAAGTGCTTTTTCATCAATAACAGGGCCGATATCAGTGCTTAAGTATTCTGGGTTACCCACATGTAGTTCGGCTAAGGCACCTTTAAGCATCTTAATAACGTTATCAGCGATGTCTTCTTGTAAAAATAATACGCGAAGCGCAGAGCAGCGCTGACCTGCCGATTGAAATCCTGAAGAAATAACATCGTCAACAACTTGCTCAGGCAAGGCAGTTGAGTCAACTATCATACAATTTTGTCCACCCGTTTCAGCGATGAAAGGGACTTGATCGCCACCTCTATCAGCCAACGTTTGTGAAATTATTGTGCCGGTTTCAGTGGAACCTGTAAACATAACAGTTTGAATACGAGCGTCAGGCACAATAACACTGCCCACTTCGCTTCCGCGAGCAATAACCGCTTGAACAACACCTTCAGGTAGTCCAACCGACTCCATCAGTTCAATGGTGCGCAAGGCAATTAAACTGGTTTGTTCAGCAGGTTTTGCTAATACGGTATTACCGGTAGCGATTGCCGCAGCAACTTGCCCTAAAAATATCGCTAATGGGAAATTCCATGGGCTAATACAGAGCACTACACCACGAGCTTCTAAGCGTTCATCTTCTTCGAGTTCAATCGCTTGGTTAGCATAATAGCGACAAAAATCAACCGCCTCTCTTACTTCATCAATACCGTCTTGGGCTATTTTACCGGCTTCTTTAATACATAACGCAATGAGCTCGTCCATATGGCGTTCAAGAATATCGGCAACACGGCACAATAGCGCTGCTCGCTCTGCAACTGGCGTTTTTGACCATGAAGCGAAGGTGGCTTGCGCGGTATCGATCATAGCCAACATTTCATCTTTAGTATGATGTTGGTGAAAACCAATTATTTCACTATGATTAGCAGGATTTTTAACCGCAATAGCACTTGCTGGCACATCTTCGATATTAATTAAGTGATCGGTAAACCAGTTATCTAATGACGATTTTAATGGCGTTATAGCGGCAATGTCAGTTAAGTCTAATCCTTTAGAGTTATCACGACCCAGACCTTTTGCATCATGGTATAAGGCAATAGGTTTAATTATCTGGTTGTTATATTTATCTTTTAAACGCTGTGTTTTTTCAACGGGGTCACCCAGTAAAGATTCCACTGGTTGAGACTCATCGACAATAGCATTGACAAAAGAAGAGTTAGCACCGTTTTCTAATAAACGACGGACTAAATAAGCTAATAGCTCTTCATGATGACCAACGGGAGCGTAGATACGACATTGAATGTTTTCACTTGAGACAATTTGGTCATATAAAGAATCTCCCATGCCATGTAAACACTGAAATTCAAAACCTTCTTTATCGTCACCGGCCAACTCAACAATCGTAGCGGCAGTGTAAGCATTGTGCGTAGCAAACTGTGGGTAAATAGTATCTCTATATTCTAATAATTTGTTCGCACAGGCATGGTAAGAAACATCAGTAGAAGATTTACGCGTAAATACAGGAAAATGCTGAAGACCATCTTTTTGAGCATTTTTAATTTCAGTATCCCAATAAGCGCCTTTCACTAAGCGCACCATCATTTTTCGGTTGGCACGTAGCGTTAAGTCTCGTAACCAGTCCACCACAAAAAGTGCGCGTTTTTGATAAGCTTGTAATGCCATACCAAAGCCAGTCCAATCGGCTAAATCATCATCACTAAAAACAGCTTCAATAATATCAAGTGATATATCTAAACGTTCAGATTCTTCTGCATCAACGGT
>NZ_JACGUZ010000049.1:0-138252 GCF_014076955.1 Colwellia sp. Bg11-12 | reverse complement strand
CTTGAACAAATTGCGGCGATGTCAGGATTAGTGATTAATAAAAGCACAGGAACGGATGCCAGCTCATACTATGAAAGTATAAAATCAGCGGCCAGTGTTGCGCTGCTTGTTCAGGGTTGTCAACCCAGAGCTTAAAATCATTCAGTTTTAAATACTCCTTAAAAAGCTCCTCATATTTATATGCAGGGGCTTTTTTGATCATGAAATGTCTATCAAAATCAATTTGGGGGGAACGTCAGCTTTCCTAATAACTTTCAATTCTGCGGTCGAATGTCTTAGGTCAACTAACGGGTGCTCAGTTGGCATCGACAAACACTCACAATTTCAAAACATTACTTCCGGTTTGCGCACCAAGGGAACATTAGCACCATATTAGGGTTTAATAACCCTCTAAGAAAACCCGTAAAGCCCATAACCAAAGGTTTACGGGTTTTTTTATGTCTAAAGCTATTTTATGCGATTCTTTGAAATCCACTTTTTTAGTAGTACGGTAAGTAGTACCTGTTGAAAATACAATCAAGCGGTACTCCAAAATGGCAAAATTAACAAAACCACTAACCAATACAGAAGTTAGCTAAGTTAAAGATAAGCTTTATAAGATTGCAACTGGTGGAGGCTTTATTAGGGTTTAACAATACCTAATTAAAACCCGTAAGACTATATCAAGAATAGTTTTACGGGGCTTTTATGAGATGAGATTTTTCATACTACGTTTGAAATTCACGGTGAATTGAACTGTTTACCATTAAATATCACCCTTTATTTTAGATTACCGTAAAGTATTAACGAAAACTAACGTGAAGTAGATTTTCTTTTCGATGGCTCAGTAACCGTTTCTGATGAAATAACCCGTGCTTTACTTTTAGCTCTTTTTTTCTTTTTTGAACTTTTACTCGCTGAAACTACAGTACTGATAAACTCTGCTGATTTTTTGGTCGGGTTATAAGCAACTTCAATAATTTTGCCGTTACATTCGATAATATCGCCGGGGCTAATTTTTTTACGCTTTTGAATGGTAACTTCATTATTGACTAAAACATTACCTTCACTGATCATGGTTTTAGCTTCGCCACCAACAACCGTCTTGGCAATTTTGAGTAATTTACAAAGTTCTATAGGTTTAACACAAATGTCGATAATTGTGTGTTCTGACATGATATACGCCTAATAATAATAAATAATAAGATTATTTAAATTCTAACATATATAACAGTTATTGAATGAAACTTATATTAAGGATAATTCATAATGCTGGGCTAACCATACGGTAAATACGTGACGTAGGAATACGTAAAAATATCAACTAAATAACCTTTTTATCATTAATCGTCATGGGCAATGCAATAATAAACTGTGTATATTCATCAACGGCACTAAAACAAGTCACTTTACCGTTCAAACTTTGCGTGACTAGGTTATAGAGAATACTTAGGCCAAGGCCTGTACCATCTTGTCGTTTAATGGTGTAAAAAGGTTCAAAAACCTTCTCTATCTCTCCTACTTCAATACCACAACCGTTATCTTGAACGGTGAGCATCAGCATCTCGTTTTGTACTTTAAAACTAATTTTTATTTGACCATTAATAATACCTTTAAAGGCATGGGTTAAGGCATTATCAATCAATATAGTGGCAATTTGTGCAATGGTGCCTGGCGAAGTTAACAGTATTAAATCTTCGTCTCCTGATAAAAACATTTTAATATTTTGTTCATTTACTCGAGGAGACAATGTAGAAATAATGTCATTCAGGTATTTAAAGAAATTAATCGTACGTTTTTCATCATTTGATTGGTCAACGGCAATCATCTTAAAGTTTCTGACCAGCTCTGATGCTCGCTCTAAATTGCGCAAGATTATATCGCTACTGCTAATCAAACTATTACATTGATTAATAAATGATGTTCTATTGATCTTACCACTTTCAACGGCTTTTTTAATAAGCACCGCACTATGCTCTAAATTACTAGCGCCTGTTACAGCAATACCAATAGGCGTATTAATTTCGTGAGCAATACCGGCAACTAAGTTACCCAACGCGGCCATTTTCTCAGATTCAACCAGCTGGTCTTGTGTCGACTTTAATGACTCAAATGCTACCGCTAATTTTTTGTTTGTTTGGCTTAGCTCTTTAGTGCGCTCTTCTATTTTTTCTTCTAATTCATCTCTAGCTTTACTTAATTCGGCTTGGGTATTTTTCAATTCAGAAATATCGTCGTAAGTACCCACGATGCCAATCACTTCATTAAACTCATTAATAATTGGACGTTTAGAGGTGCGTAACCATATCGTTTTTCCATTAGCATGGGTTTGAGGTTCTTCTGAACTAATTAAGTGCTCTCTTGATGTCATGGTATTCGCGTCGTCTGAACGGTAAAGTTGTGCTTGTTCAGGAAATATATCAAAATCAGTCACACCAATAATATCTCTGGGTGAATTAAGATGAGCATCGTTTGCAAAAGCTTTGTTACTGCCTAAATACACAGACTCTCTATTTTTCCAAAAAACCCGTTGAGGCATTAAATTTAAAACGGTTTGAAAGGTGTTTATCTGCATACTTTTTTGTCTGTGTGTATAAGCAACAGAAAAAACATAATGAATAAATTGATAAAGCGAACTCGATTGTGAATTCAAGCCATTAGATGTATCAGACTCATAACTAATCACACCTATAATCTCATCACCGAGAAAAAAAGGTAAAACATAACAATTATTATTTTGCGTGTCGCTAAAGTCGGTATTATTTAAAAAGCTAAGCATTACTTGGCTTTTACTTTGCTTTATTTCTTTTAATTGATGGCTTAACAAGCGAATAGTATCAGGCTGTTCTCTTTGTTCAATATTAACGCTAATACGCTGTTCAATTGGCTGATTATCGGCTGTAGTAAGACAGTAAGTATTGTATTGCGACTTTTTGTTTTGAATGTCGTTATAAGCCAAAGTAAAAGTAAAAAACGGGGTATCTAAAAGAACAGATAGCTTTTTCATCGCAAAAGAAAAATGCATTGTTTTCGTAAAATCAATTTCTGAATCTAATGATAATAAACGTATAAATTCTAATTGTTGTTGGCTTTTACTCACTTATACACCCTTGCTGATTAAGATACATTTTAAATATATATGATGATTTCAATTAAGGATAATTATTTATTGCTTTATATTACTGATATTAACGTCCGTATTTACAATGATTTCAGCCTCTTAATTGTAGACGCTAATTAAATCTGTTTTACAGAAAACACCTCACCTATGCCAATAAACAATATTTAAGATTGGCATGACATAAGTGTTAGTTAATCACCTGATAATATTTAGGTCACAGCCCATTTAATAAATGGATCACGACTTATTTGAAAGCTCTTTATTCAAAATATTAACTATTTTTTCTCTAGAAGAGTCGCCATAACCGACACTTTGATAGATGAGTTCACCGTTCTTTCCAACGATGAATAAATGAGGTATTCCTTCAACACCAAATTTACTCCCCAAATTACCACGTTTATCATGTGTTAACGTTAATGCTAGTGCGGATAATTGCTTTTTGATACTTCGATATTGTTTCCTGCTTTCTTTGAAATTAACGGCAACCACTTGTATTTTATCTTTACCTAATGTTGTTTGAATTTCTTCTAAAATAGGCAGTTCTTTCAAACAAGGGGCACACCACGATGCCCAAAATGAGATAATAACAATTTTACCTTTATTGTCGGCTAAATTAACTTTTACACCTTCTCTATTTTCACCGAGGTAATTAGGGGGAATATCCCCTATATCTAATTTTGACATCGCATTAGTATTAACTGCCACTAAAGCAAGTAGGAATATAAATAACCTTTTTCGATTGTTCAATATTATTGACTCCATTCAAGTTTCCTTTTTTAGGGTAAATTACTGACTGTAAACAGGCTAGATAAAGCTACCTAACCGCTATATGTACTTCTATTTGCTCACCATTAGGATAAAACTCAAAGTCTGTTGAGTATTTTCTTTTATATTCAGCTTGTTCGTTAGAAAAGTAATGCCAAACCTCAGTCCAAGCATCAATCGCTATTTGAGGCATTTCTCCTTTATGCGTAAAAACAAGATACTTCGCCTGTGGAATCGTAATCGATTCTAATTGTAGATTTGACGGAAATAACCTACCGTCAAACCCAGCAAGTACCGTAAATTCTCCGGTATGATCAGATTGATAATCGAAATAGACACCATAGACTCTTTCTCCGTTCTTATAATCAACAGGAACCGCTTTATCAAAAGTCTGCCAAAGCCTACCTATTTTTCCGTTGTTGGGGTCCATTTCAGCGGCATTGTTTGTTCTAATAGATAAACCATTAATGGTTATTTCTGAAACAAATCTCAATTCCATTTTGTTACTCTTCTCTTTGTATTTTCTTTAAATCAGGGCCAACGTTTATTGGCTTAAATTTCAATAGGGTATTAAGCGAAATAATATTTAAAAACTATTTATTGCTCATTAACATTAATATTACATGAACAGTGAGAATGATGAACGCAAAATTTTAATTATTTATCAAACTTTATATTTTTAAAATGACCTTTTAAAAGCCATAGAAAAAAATAACGCGTTATCAAGTCAAAAACACAACCTTAATGGTGTATCATCTACAAATGACTCCGTACTCTCTCAAATAACCCTAGTGACTTCATGAATTATATTCCTTTAGATGACCTTAAAAATGCTTGGATCTTTAGACATAAGAGCTTACCAATAAATGATAAAGATAAAGCAAAAATAAAACCAATGGCACAGGCTCGGGCACAAATTGTTTGGGATACCTTTATTAGCCGCCAAGTCGACCATCCTGATTTCTTTAAAAAAGGTGATTGGCCTTTTGAAGAAACTACATGGCAAAAAGCATTGGCGTGGGAAAGTATTTGGGACAGCGAACAGGCAAAATTACCAGAAGAAGTGATTGCCCATTTAGCATGGGACAACAACACTGTTGTTTACTTTTGTAGTGCTAGAAATAATGTTATTGAAACAACGTGGGCTGTTTTTCAACGTTGTTGGAAAAACTTTCTGTTCATGGATGACGGACCACTTCTCATCGGTAAAAAACGTAAAGAAGCGGTGCAATTTTTATCTAACGGTCAATGTAAACTGGGCCTAAAAAAGTAAATATACTATAAATTTAGGCTTAGCTCTTAACATCAATATGTTCAAGTTCGTTAATATCATCGTCACCTGACAATAAAATAGCAAACCAACGACCTTCTTCTGCGTTTTCTAAGCCAATTTTAATAATCATCGTTAATGGTACTGAAAGTAACATACCTACTGATCCGAGCAACCATCCCCAAAAAATGAGTGAAAGAAAGATAACCAAAGTTGACAAACCTAGCCCTTTTCCTAAGTAACGTGGTTCGACGATATTCCCCATTACCATATTAATGACGACATACCCAAGACCTATAAGACCCGCTTCAGGTAAGCTCAATTGCAATACTGCAAGCGACATCGCAGGAACTGCTGCGATAATAGAACCAATATTAGGAATGTAATTAAGCAGAAAAGCGAGTACTCCCCAAAGTAAGAAAAAGTCTAAACCAAAGGCCCATAGCATCAGCGAGACAATAATGCCCGTTGCAATACTGACTAAGGTTTTTATCGCTAAATAGTTATTTACGGAGGTAAGAAAACGGTCAATTTGTTTTAAACGCATTTCGGGATCAGCTAAAGCAAAATGTAATTTTTTAGGAATAGATGATGCTTCAAAAAGCATAAAAATAACGGTAATGATGATAAGAAATAAATTAGCCATCACGCTACCTAACCCACTCAGCATATCTGCTGCTAGTCCCATTGCCGCTGCAGGGTCAAAATACTCCATGAGTAATGCCGGGGATATAATAATATTTTTATCGGCTAACTGTGCGGTTACCCAAACAAATTGCACATTTAATTGTTCGCGATATTCAGGTAGTTTTAAAGAAAGTTCCGTGAGCGACTTACCTACTAGCCCAGCGAGTGACAAAGCAATAATAACAAACAAGGCGATCACTAAAAGTACAGCGACAACTTTCGGTATTTTATAGCGACTTGCCCGCGCAATAAGCGGGTTACAAATAATAGCGATAAAAACGGAGAGTAAAAATGGTACTAAAATATTAGCGGCGGTTTTTATACCAGCAAAAACAACAAAAAGTGCAGCTGTTACCACCAGCATCTTTACTGCGCCACCTGATTTTTCTATTAATCCCATAGTGTTAACTTTATCTTTTAAAAAACGTTACTGTGGTGACAACTATACCCGAAACTTAAATCTAGTGTTAATAAACTTAAGTTTCGGTCGAAACAAAACGAGTATGTTTACATAGTACGGCGGATCAATGTCAAACTAGACAGGTTTAATAGTCGCCAACAACTTAGCATTCCCATGACACCAACAAACCCAGCGCCTGCCCCTATACCTATTAACCAGTAGCTGAAGTGAAAGCTCGGTGACATTTCAAATACTTGAGTTTGTAAGAAAAACACCGCTATTTCCATAGCGATACTTGCCATTAAACCGGCGACAGCACCAAGCGCAACAAACTCGAACAAAATACTATTACGCAGTAATGAACCTTTTGCACCTAAAGTACGTAAAATTGCCAGTTCTCGTTCTCGCTCTTCCATACTCGCTTGTACCTGTGCGATTAACACTAAGCTTCCCGCTAAAATAACTAACACTAAAATAAGCTCAATAGCGATAGAGACTTGCTCGATCATGCTGGTTAGCTGTTTCATAATCGCACCAAAGTCCATAATTGAAATGGTGGGGTATTCACTTAGAAAACGATAAACTTCATTTTTTTGTGGTTCTGCAATCATCCACGCCGAAATATAGGTGGTGTCGATATCGATAACAGCGGCTTCGTTAAAAATCATAATGAAATTTAACTGTCGACTTTTCCAATTAACATCACGAATACTGGTAACAGGCACAGAGAATTCGTTAGTGCCTATCGTAAAAGTAAGTTCATCACCAAGCTTAACGTCTAAACGTTCTGCCATACCTTTTTCCATAGAAACTTGTGGCGAGGTATCAGCTTTTTGCCACCACTGCCCTTCCACAACTTCATTGGTCATCGGTAACTCTGCTTGCCATGTTAAGCTTAATTCTCGGCCAGCACCTTTACGTCCTTTCGGCTTCTCTTCATCACCTTCTTTAGCTTTACTTTCTTTTACTGTTGATGAGTCCTTCCTGTCTTTATCGTCAACACTCACTGTTTTCTCACCATTAATAGCTGACAAACGCCCTCTAAAAATAGGATAAAAACCTTGATTATCAAGACTTAATTCTTCAGCAAAGGCTTTAAGTGGAGCAACTTCTTCGTTCGCAATATTAAGTAAGTAGTGATTAGGCGTGTTTTTAGGAAACTGTGCTTGCCATTCATCAATAATTGAACTTTTCATGACCGTAATTAACAGTAATAATTGAATAGCGATAGTAAAACTGACTAATTGCACACTGTTTTCATTGGCTCGACGCTTTAAGTTGGCTAATGCTAAATGCCAAGCTTTACCCGCTTTAGCGCCTGCACTTCGCCCTGCTCCCATAATTAATCGCCCTAGGAGCAACAAAACACCTGAAACAAGTATGCCTCCAAGTAACAAAGACAAGCTCATTATTAGGTCTTGGCTAAACAACATCAGTAACGCAAAAAGTGCCACTAGTGGAATAACTTGATGCCAACCAAAACGCGGTAAAACACTTTGATTAAAGCCACGGATAACATCGAGTGGTTTCGTCGAAATTAATTCTGTGATCGGATGGATAGCAAAAGCAACTGCGCAAAGTAGCCCAGTAATAATCGCGGTTATAAAAGGTTTAAAGGTTAACTGACTCTCGTCTAATGACAGATAGCTATCAATAGCGCTAACACCCGCGATCATCAGCACATAACCAACAATAAGTCCGACTATGATGCTAACTAAGCTCAGTATCCCCCAATTAAGCATATATAATTTTTTAACATGTGACGTTGAAGCGCCTAACGCTTTAAATACAGCAACCATAGGTTGATGGCGTTGTCCGTATCGTCTACTTGCAACTGCAACGGCGACTGCAGCGAGTACAATACCTAACATACTAGCGAGCGATAAAAATTTCTCTGAACTGTCTAAAACTTTTGATAAGCGATTCTTTGCTGATTTAGCATCGTACCAATTTTGAGTTTCGTTAAGTTGCGGCTTTACCCAGGTTTCAAATGCTTCAACATCATCTCGTTCACCTGCAAACAGATATTGATAATAAACGCGACTACCCGGCTTTATCAACTGGGTTTTTTCGATATCTTTAATATTAAAAAATATTGCAGGCCCCGCCACAAACATGCGGTATGACCGGTCTGGGATCTCAACAATAACCCCCGCAATAGTCAGTGGTAAAACACCCACTTCTATCGTGCCACCAATTTTAACGTCTAATCGGCTGAGAATACTTTCTTCGACATAAGCCGTACCTTGCTTTGGCGCGCCAACAGACGTTGGTATGGCTTGATCTAACGACATTTTAACAAGAAATTCCCCCCGCAAAGGATACTTCTCAGAAATGACATCAAGTTCAGATAGCAACATGTTATCGCCTGAAAACACCATAGAGTCGAGTAATATCTTAGACGCCACATTGAGTGATAGGCTGTCACTTTTATCTAAATATTCAGTGGGAATTTCTCTACTGGAGCCCAACACACGATCAGCCGCTATGGTATTAGCGCTGTTGGTAATAATGGCTTGTTTAATTTGTTCTGAAAAGCCCGTTAATGAAAACACCGTTCCTACAGCGAGCACAATGGCTAAAAATATAATGGTTAATTCGCCACGCCTAAATTCATGATGTAACAAGCGTAACGATTGTTTAACCCAACTCTTTGATGGTTTTACGATTAGTTCACTCATAGTTAGCCTGCTTTCGTGTCAGCTGAACGTTCATCTTCAGTGATGTTATTCAAATTAACTTCTTGTAAAACACCACTGTCCATTTCGACTTGACGTTGACAACGCTGCGCTAATTTTCGATCGTGGGTAACCAGCACTAATGTAGTGCCGTGTTTTTCATTTAATTGAAATAATAGGTCAGCAATGTGAATACCGGTTTTAGTATCTAAATTACCCGTGGGTTCATCAGCAAATAGAACATCTGGCTTAGTAATAAAAGCACGAGCGATAGCGACTCTCTGTTGTTCACCACCTGATAATTGTGACGGGTAGTGCTCTGCTCGTTCCCCTAACCCGACAGATGCCAGCAATTCAAGCCCAAGCTCTTTCGCATCAGGTAAATTGGCAAGCTCTGCAGGTAGCATGACATTTTCAAGTGCAGTTAAACTACTAATTAATAAGAATTGTTGAAAGATAAATCCAACATGATCCGCGCGCACTTGGCTACGTTGCTCTTCATTAAACTGGTGTAATGGGTGGTTTTTAAGATAAACTTCACCTGATGTAGGTAAATCTAAGCCCGCTAAGATAGATAACAACGTTGTTTTACCTGAACCTGATGAACCTACTATCGCTAAAGTTTCGCCTGTATTCACTGTTAGATGAACAGGTTGGAGTAGCTCAAGGGTTTTCTCTTCTAACTGCACAGATTTAGTTAACGCACTTACTTTTAATATGGCTTCGGAATTTGACTTCATGAATAAACATCCCATTTATATTTTATTTTTAAGCTTAATAGCTTTAACTTCAACATCTTTTTCGGCATTGGCTAACCTTTCAGCCAAGCATTCTATTTTACTACTAGGTGATAGTGTTAGTGCAAGCTATGGAATGAAACAAAACCAAGGCTGGGTTCACCTGTTAAATGAACAACTCATTACGCAAAAAAGCGCTTATAAGATCACAAACGCTAGCATTAGTGGTGAGACTACAACAGGCGGTTTAGCAAGGTTACCGGGGATATTAGCCAAAGAAAAGGTTGACCATTTAGTGATAGAGCTTGGTGGCAATGATGGTCTTAGAGGGTATTCGCCAAAGAAAATAAAAAATAATTTGTTACAAATGATAAAGCTCGCTCAAGAGAAAAATATTCCGATAACCCTTTATCAAATAAAAATCACCCCAAATTATGGGCCCCGTTATAACAAAATGTTTGAACAAGTTTTTATGGATGTTGCCGCTGTAACTAACAGTAACTTATTACCTTTTTTTGTTGAGCCTTTAATAACAGACCCAAGCCTAATGCAAGAAGATGGCATTCACCCAAGTATTAAAGCTCAGCCTATTATTGCTGAGTTTGTCGCTAAGCAGTTTCAACAAATCATGGAAAAATAAAATGGACTTTATTTGGATTTTATTTGCCTTTGGTTGTGGTATGGCAGCAAAGTCATTTTCTCTTCCCCCTTCAATTGGCTATTTATTTGCTGGGTTTTTATTGAATTTTTTAGGCTTCCAAGCAGACGAAAGTATAAATACCCTAGCAAACCTAGGCATAACATTAATGTTATTTACTATCGGCTTAAAACTTAATGTTAAAGATTTATTAAAAAAAGAAGTTTGGTTAGGGAGTTTATCTCATAGTGTCACTTGGGTATTGTTAGGCGCCCTCATACTAAAGTTATTCGCGCTTGCCGCCATTGGTTATTTTACAGACTTATCTTTTTACACCATTGGCTTAATTATTTTTGCCTTAAGTTTTAGTAGTACAGTTTGTGTGGTTAAACTGATGGAAGACCATGGAGAAATGCGAACTCGCCATGGTAAATTAGCAGTGGGAATTTTAGTAATACAAGATATTGTTGCTGTAATTTTCTTAGTCGTAGCTACGGGTAAATCTCCCACCTTATGGGCTTTATTACTGTTGAGTGCTTTTTTAATAAAACCACTCATAAATAAAATTATTGACCAAGTAGGTCATGGTGAACTTATACCGCTTACTGGCTTCTTTTTAGCTTTTGGTGCTTATGAAATTTTTGAATTAGTGAGTATTAAAGGCGATTTAGGTGCGCTTCTCGTTGGTATGTATTTAGCTTCGCACAGTAAAGCGAGCGAAATTAATAAATCATTGATGGGCTTTAAAGACCTCTTTTTGATTGGTTTTTTCTTATCTATTGGCTTTACCGCATTACCCACTTTGGAAATGCTTGCTATGGCGAGTCTACTCACCTTACTTATCCCAATAAAGTTTTGTTTGTTCTTTTTTCTTTTCACACAGTTCAAATTACGTGGCAGAACCTCTTATTTAACCGCACTAGCGTTAAGTAACTTTAGTGAATTTGGTTTGATCATCGCTTCGCTATCAACAAAGAATAACTGGTTAAGTAATGATTGGCTGGTTATTTTATCATTAGCGGTATCTTTATCGTTTATAATCACTAATATCACTTACAATTTTGCTCATCAAATTTTTACGCGACATAAATCACTTATTTGCAAATACGAAAGAAAAAGTAAACTCAGTGAAGATAATTTCATACAACCTTGTGATGCCCCCATTGTTGTTATTGGTATGGGCCGTGTCGGTATGGGCGCGTATAAAGCTTTAGATAACCAGGCTAGTGGTCAAGTATGGGGATTAGATGCAGATCAAGGTAAAATAGCTTGGTTAAATGACAACGACATACAAGCTTTTTGTGGTGACGCTGAAAACATTGATTTTTGGGAGAACATAAAGATAGATAAATTGGAATTGATCTTACTCGCTCTCCCAAAAATTCAAGACATAAAAAATATAACCCTTCAACTAAGGCACGCAAATTATCAAGGAAAAATAGCGGCTATCGCTCGCTTTGACGATGAACGACAAGAAATTGAAACCTATGGCGTAGATAAAGTGTTTAACTTCTATACCGAAGCCGGTGTTGGTTTTGCTGAGGAAAGTTTAGCGATGATGAAGCCCTCTATTAGCGATGATAATGAGTTATATCAAGTGAAGTAATTAATGGTTAAATATTCCAATAGCTCAATATTAATAGTCATAGCAGTAGACTTTCGTTAGGTACTGCTTTTGGAAAGCTTATGGGTAAACGGATAATATTAAAAAATTAAAGGTGTATACGACTGCATGGACGCAGAAGCTCAAACGACTCAGAAAGCAAAGCCAGGGTTCTACTATGCACTGAGTCAATTTAGTTATTTTAAGCTCGCTAATGCATGATTAAGTCGCTAATAACTTATTTCAATGGCAATAATCTAACAAACAACTCAAGTAACTTAACATCAGTCGTGATTTTTCTTATATAAGAGCCAGTCGCTACAACAATAAACTCCCGTTAAACACCATAAGTTTTGCTTGCTTGTTATCAAATTTTAGGCATAAAAAAACCGACAATAAGTCGGTTTCTCTATTACTTATATCACTGATTATTGAGTAAAAATATCAGATAAAAAATAAGTGGCATCCCTAAGGGGATTCGAACCCCTGTTACCGCCGTGAAAGGGCGGTGTCCTAGGCCTCTAGACGATAGGGACACTAAAACTATTAAGTAAAAAACATTAAATAACAATGTCAGCTACTTTAGAAAAGCATCAAACAAGATTTTCATCTTGCTTTTATGATTGAATTAACTATTCAACCAAAGGAAACAACAAGACCTAGTTTGTTATACCCTTTTACTTACTCATTAATATCCCATTAAGGGAGATTATAAATAAGTGGCATCCCTAAGGGGATTCGAACCCCTGTTACCGCCGTGAAAGGGCGGTGTCCTAGGCCTCTAGACGATAGGGACACTAAAACTATTAAGTAAACAAACATTGAATAAACAACATGCGGCTACTTTAGAAAAGCATCAAACAAGATTTTCATCTTGCTTTTATGATTGAATTAACTATTCAACCAAAGGAAACAACAAGACCTAGTTTGTTATACCCTTTTACTTACAAATTAATATCCCACTAAGGGAAATTATAAATAAGTGGCATCCCTAAGGGGATTCGAACCCCTGTTACCGCCGTGAAAGGGCGGTGTCCTAGGCCTCTAGACGATAGGGACACTAAAACTATTAAATAGACAAACATTGAATTAACAACGTGCAACTACTTTAGAAAAGCATCAGACAAGATTTACATCTTGTTTTTATGGTCGAATACAAATATTCATCCAAAGGAGATAACAAGACCTAGTTTGTTATACCCTGTTTACTTATTCTAGCGACTTTCAATAAAGAAAACAAAAAAATAAGTGGCATCCCTAAGGGGATTCGAACCCCTGTTACCGCCGTGAAAGGGCGGTGTCCTAGGCCTCTAGACGATAGGGACACAAATACTATCGTGAAAAGTAAACTTTTCTATTTTAAGTCATTAAAACTTAAAACCAATATTGTTCAAATAAAAACATCTTATTCAATCAACTTTAAACTTGGTGGAGCTATGCGGGATCGAACCGCAGACCTCTTCGCTGCCAGCGAAGCGCTCTCCCAGCTGAGCTATAGCCCCGCTACAAATAGATAACATGGCCTAATATGCTATAAATTCATTGCCAAACAAATGATTAATCACTCGTTGAAAGCGAGGCGCATTCTAAGCACCCGCCCTAAAACTGTCAACTCTTATTTTAGATAAAAAGGTATTTTTTTCAAAGTTTCTTACTAAGTGTTTACTTAAGCGTCAAGTTGATTATTTTTTGTTTAAATCAGTCATTTATCCATGCCTACTTTTTAATAACACTTTTATATATTCTCTCTTCCCCGATGTCACTAATGTTAAAGGGGTATTTATTTACAATGTTGAGTTTCTCATACCATTTTTGAATAAACAGGTTAGGCAAGATCAATGTAATCAAGGTTTATGGTTTATTTATGACAAAATAGGAGGTAAAGTTGTACTAAGATCTGATAATAAGAATTATTCATGCAACTAGAAAAGCTAAATGTTGTAGCAATTGGTGGAGGTCACGGTTTAGGTCGTGTGTTATCTACCCTCTCTTTTTTAAAAAAACAGTTAACCGGTATCGTTACTACAACAGATAACGGAGGCTCTACTGGTCGATTACGCAGGCGAACTAGTTCTATTGCTTGGGGTGATTTAAGAAATTGCTTAACATTACTCGTTGATGAAGATTCTGTTGGCAGTCAATTATTTGATTTTAGGTTTGATGGACAAGATGAACTCGGTGGTCATAATTTAGGTAACCTTATATTATATGCGCTGGGTAAACTGCAATCTCGACCGCTTGATTCAATAAAACTTGTTAGGCGTTTATTAGGTGTTAGAACACCTCTATACCCAATGTCTGAGACACCAACCGACTTAATGGCTTTTTACCCAAAGGGTCGCTGTAAAGTGGGTGAGTTATCTGTTGATAAAATGCCGATAATGCCCGAAAAATTATTATTAGCCCCTTTAGTTAAAACGTTACCCTTGTGTATTGAATCAATAAGGTCTGCTGATTTAATTATATTAGGTCCAGGAAGCTTTCTTACCAGCGTTATCCCGCCGCTATTAGTGAGAGATATCACTAAAGCAATTCAAGCGAGTTCTGCTCATTGTGTGTTTATTGAGAACTTAGGCCCAGAAGATAGCCCCGCTGCTGCGCTTACTTTAGATGAAAAACTTAACTGGATAAAAGAAAATATTGGATGTTTGCCCATTGATAGTGTTATCTGTCACGATGAAACCGTCACATCAGAAATTCTACCTATCATTCACTGTGACCTATCAAATAGTTCAGGGAGTCTCTACCATGATAAAGAGAAACTGTTGAATGCATTGAAACTTTGTATAAGTCATATTGATAAGCAACAAATTATCTCCGCATAACTTTTATACCAAATAAAAAAACCGTAAAATGATTCGCTCATTTTACGGTTTTTAGTTTTTAGTTTTTAGTTTTTAGTTTTTAGACGAATCGTCTTGACTAATACGGCTAGCAACAGCGCCGGTTTGATTTTTATATTTTGCATCTTCACGCTTATTATAAGGGCGTAAAGCACTTGAAGACATTGTTTCAAAATTAAGTGCTGCTATTTTCATTTTAGGACGAAGTGCTAAAGGAAGCTTACCACTGTTATAAAATTCTAAAACAATCTGCCCAGACCAACCTGGATCGATTCGATGCGCAGTTACATGCACCATTAAGCCCAAACGTGCTAATGATGAACGACCATCCAACCAACCGACGATATTGTCCGGTAAAGTGACCGATTCATAAGTAACCGCTAGTGCTAATTCACCTGGATGTAAAAAGAAAGCCTCACCATCTGCGATAACAATTTCATCACTCATCACTGAGTCCATCGCTTTTTGCATTTCAGCTTTTGGACCACTTAAATCAATATAAGGTGCGGTGTGATCTTGAAAAACGCGAAATTCATTACCTAATCGAATATCAACACTTACCCCTGAAATCATACTGCTATCGGGTGCAGGTGAGATAATAATTTCACCTCTTTCAAGCGATGTTTCTATGTCTTTGTCGGACAATCTCATGTTAGTTCTTCTTACGTTAATGCTTTAAGGTTAGGGAATTAGCGATAAAGCTAATCTTCAATCAATATACTCGCAGTATTAGGACTGCGTGAGTCCAGCTGCAAATACAACTGAGCGGCAATATTTCGCGCTATCTTACGGTATTGCTGACTAATGTTACTAGTACTATCTGCTAATATTGGCGAAACACCATTATCAGCATCAGAGCGAATACTCACATCAAGCGGTAACTGTCCTAGTAATTGCGTGCCATATTTATCAGCAACGCGTTTTCCGCCTCCCTCTCCAAATAAGTGTGAATGATGGCCACAGTTTTCACATTGGTGATAACTCATATTTTCAATAATACCTAAAACAGGTACTTTTACTTGCTCAAACATTGCAATGCCCTTTATTGCATCAGCAAGTGCTATATCTTGTGGTGTCGTTACAACAACTGAAGCCGCAACGGGCACCTGTTGTGATAACGTTAATTGAATATCACCAGTTCCTGGTGGCATATCAACAATTAAATAATCTATGCCTTGCCAGTCGGTTTCATTAAGTAGTTGGCTAAAAGCTCGACTTGCCATCGGACCTCGCCAAACAGTTGCATCGTTTTCATCCACTAAAAAGCCAAGAGACATTGCACTTAGGCCATTAGCGTCTATGGGCGTTAATAACTTACCATCGACGGAGCTGGGTTTTTCGCCTTTCATACCTAATAATGTAGGGACTGAAGGTCCATATATATCTGCATCTAAAATAGCAACTGAACTCCCTTCAGCTATCAATGCATAGGCAACATTTACCGCTGTCGTTGACTTTCCTACACCACCTTTACCTGAGGCAACAGCAATAATATTTTTTATACCTGTAATTTCATGACTTCGCACTGGGCGTATATCGAAACTAATATCAAATCTAACCGTTTGTTCAAACTGCTTAGTGAGCAGTTCACTTAATAAATCGATCTCACCAAGACATGGAAAAGGTAATGTTAATTTAATAACAACGTTATTGCTTTTTTCCAAGGTAATTTCAGGACAAATATCTGGAAATAAAATCCCTTTCGGGAAATTGTCACTACGATAACTTTTTAAAGTATCAAGAAGTGCTTGTTTTGTATCACTAGAGAGTGTTTTTGAGGAAAATATCTTTGAGAACATTTTAAAAGGCACTTTATCGCGTTTAGGCAATAATTATTAATGAAAAGTAGTGACAAATTCTGTACCATTCCTCTCATAATTACCACCAATAAATGTAAACTTTATATGTCGTTACCTAAGTCTTCATCACTCACTAATAATAAACGTAAAATTCTTGTAACCTGTGCGCTTCCTTATGCTAATGGCTCGATTCATTTAGGCCACTTACTCGAACATATTCAGACCGATATTTGGGTACGTTTTCAGCGTATGCGCGGCCATGAAACTTATTTTGTTTGTGCTGATGATGCTCACGGCACGCCTATTATGCTAAAAGCGCAAGAATTAGGTGTTACACCAGAAGAAATGATCAACGGTGTGCGCGAAGAACATATGAGAGATTTTGCTGATTTCCATATAAGTTTCGACAATTATCATTCAACTCATAGTCCTGAGAATGAAGCGTTTGCTCACGAGATTTATAATCGTTTGCATGCTAAAGGGCATATAAAAACCAGAGTTATTTCTCAGCTTTACGATCCAGAGAAAGGCATGTTTTTACCTGATCGTTTCGTAAAAGGAACATGCCCGAAGTGTAAAGCAGAAGATCAAAATGGTGACAGCTGTGATGAATGTGGCGCAACATACTCTACAACAGAAGTATTAAACCCACGTTCTGTTGTGTCTGGTGCGACTCCTGTTTTTAAAGATTCTGAACATTACTTTTTTGATTTACCTGCTTTTGGTGAAATGTTAGAAGACTGGACACGCAGCGGCGCATTGCAAGATGAAATGGCTAACAAGTTAGCTGAATGGTTTGAGTCAGGTTTACAACAGTGGGATATTAGCCGCGACGCCCCTTACTTTGGCTTTGAAATACCTAACGCGCCAGGTAAATACTTTTATGTATGGTTAGACGCTCCTATTGGTTATATGGGGAGTTTCAAAAACTTATGTGATAAAAAAGGTATTAACTTTGATGATTTTTGGAAATTAGATTCAGAAGCTGAGCTTTATCATTTTATTGGTAAAGATATTATTTATTTCCACAGTTTATTTTGGCCCGCCATGCTTGAAGGCGCAGGTTTTAGAAAGCCTACCGCGGTTCATGCGCACGGTTTTGTTACCGTTAATGGCGCAAAAATGTCTAAATCTAAAGGTACTTTTATCAAAGGGCGTACCTATTTAGAGCATTTGAACCCTGAATACTTACGGTATTACTATGCTGCTAAGTTGACGCATAAAATTGATGATTTAGATTTAAATCTTGAAGATTTTGCGCAACGGGTAAATTCAGATTTAGTTGGTAAAGTGGTTAACATTGCTTCTCGTTGTGCAAGTTTCATCACTAAACGTTTTGACGGTATGCTATCTATTAATATCGACAACCCTGAACTTGCCAATGAAGTAATGGCTGCAGGTGACTCTATTGCCGCTCACTATGAAGCACGTGATTTTGCGCGAGGTATGCGTGAAATAATGGCTTTAGCCGACAAAGTTAATGAATATATTGCCATAAAAGAACCATGGCAATTAGTAAAAGACGAAACTAAACAGCAAGAAGTACAAGATATTTGTTCACTCGGTATCAACATGTTCCGCACATTAATGATTTATTTAAAACCTGTGTTACCGGTATTAGCAGACAGTACAGCAACATTTTTAAATGATGAGCTAACCTGGGAAGGCCATAAAACCTTATTAACAGGTCATAAAATAAATAAATTTAAAGCCTTGCTACAGCGTGTTGATATGGACAAAGTTAACGCGGTAACAGATGCCTCCAAAGAAAACTTACTCGTGAAAGATGAGGCTGAGAAACCAGCTAAAAAAGTTAAAGCAGCAAAAGTGGTTGATAACACTGCAGCTCTTAATGATCCTTTAGGTTGTGATCCGATCAGTGAAGAGATTCAATTTGACGATTTTGCTAAAATTGATTTACGTATCGTAAAAATAATTAACGCTGAGCATGTAGAAAAAGCGGATAAATTATTACGCTTGACCCTAGCACTTGATTCAAAAGAAGAAGGTGGTGAAACACGTCAGGTATTTGCCGGTATAAAATCAGCATACCAACCAGAAGATTTAATTGGTAAGCATACCGTTATGGTTGCTAATTTAGCGCCAAGAAAAATGCGCTTTGGTATGTCTGAGGGCATGGTACTCGCCGCAGGACCTGGTGGCAAAGACTTGTGGATATTAAACCCTGATGACGGCGCACAGCCAGGTATGCGGGTAAAATAAAAATAAGTTTAATGTTCGTTAATTAAAGGCAGTGAAAATTCACTGCCTTTTTTATAAAATCATTGCCATTATTTCTAACATTATTCGATAACATGACACCGAATATAATTGTATCACTTTGTTATTTTATGAATAATTTATAAATAGTTCGTTATAATCGATATTATGGTAAAAAACTAGGGTTTCAATATTTTATATGTTGTTTGGTAAACCGCCTTTATTAGTACAGATAATCTTAGCGATGTTTTTAGGCTTGCTGTTAGGTTATTTCTTTTCAATAGAATATTCAGTCATTGATCATACTGCCAATGCATTTGTCACTTCCCTGCAAATGACAGTGCTTCCTTATATTGTGCTTTCACTTATTGTTGGCATCGGAGGACTTTCTCCAAGTAGAGCTAAAAAAGTCTCTAAACAAAGTTTATTCATTATTTTGATGATGATAGTTGTTGTGCTATTTTTTATCTTTGGCACACCATTATCTTTTCCTCAATGGCAGCAAGCCGAATTCTATTCTATTAATACTGTAAAAACGGTACCTGAATTTAGCTTGGTTGATTTATTCATTTCGGCAAACCCTTTTAATGCCCTTGCCAATACGTTAATTCCTGCAGTAGTTTTCTTTAGTATTTGTATGGGCCTTGGCTTAATGCAAATAAAGTCTAAAAGACAAACCTTATTACTACTGACCAACTTACAACAAGCAACGGCGAATATTAATAGCTTTATAATGAAATTTGCACCACTGGGTATTTTTTGTATCGGTTGGCGTGCGGCGGTTACCCTTGATGCGAGTCAACTCGATGGCTTAGTTGTCTACATGCTGAGTGCTATTGTCTTGGTTATACTGCTTTGCTTTGTGGTTTTTCCTGCCATTGTTGCAACAATCACCCCCTTTGGCTATCGAGAGATAATTCTGGTATCGCGAGAGCCTATGATCACTGCTTTTGCTACAGGCAGTTTCTTTTCAGTACTGCCTATTATCGTTGAGAATACGAAAAAATTACTCAAACAGAAGTACCCTCATGAAAACGAACTTGAGAAAATATCTGAAATAATAGTCCCTATCTCTTTTAGTTTACCGGTGGGTGGCAAACTACTCGCTTTACTTTTCGTGCTATTTGCCGCTTGGTTCTCTGGTGCCTATATTTCTTTTTCTGATCATATCAATTTGATTATCGCTGGTTTGCCGCAGTTGTTTGGTAGCACCACCTTGGCTATGCATAACTTGCTGGAATTATTTAATGTATCTGGCGCCATGTTCGATTTTTACTTAGTCTCAGAAAACCTCATTGGTGCTCGATTAAGTGCTGTTTTCTCAGTAGTATTTTCTAGCTGTTTACCTTTATTAATCGCTACAGCCATGGTGAAACGCTTTACAATAAAGTGGCGTGCCCTCTTACGTAATTTAGCGATAATCCCGCTTATTTCAGTGATTGCTTTTATCTCATTACGTTTCAGTTTTGACTCAATTAGCCACCAATATGAAGGTTATACAAAGTTTATTGAACGCGATTTTTTATTTGGTCATGTTGAAAGTACTTACCTTGAAAAAAGCCCAGAACGGTTAAAAAGCGATGCCTCGTTTTCTCCAGTGTTAAAACGAATTCAACAACGTGGGTTTATCCGAGTAGGCTATTTTAGAGATGACTTACCTTACGCTTTTCATAACAATAACGGTAAATTAGTTGGTTTTGACATTGAAATAATGAACCAACTCGCTATTGATCTAGCGGTGAATGTAGAGTTTGTTAGGATTTTTCATCACCAAGCTGAAGCACTACTACAATCAGGCTATTTAGATATAACGACAGGTATACCTGTGATCCCTGACAATATGACTAAATTTACGCTTACGGTACCTTATTCTCAGCAGTCGTTAGCCTTTATTGTTAAAGACAAACGGCGCGTAGAGTTCAAACAGTGGTCAAATATCATTGCAAATGAAGACTTGATTATCGGCATCCCTGAAACTTTCTTTTATCAAACCGCCGTAGAGCGTAATTTCATTCACAATAAGGCATGGAAAATTTCAACGCCAAGGTTATTCTTTAAAGAAAAGTATCAACATATTGACGGTATGTTATTTGGTGCCGCCGCTGCCTCTGCTTGGACATTATTACACCCTGAATATACTGTTATTGTACCTAAACCTTTGCTAGCGCCTATATCAATGGCATTTCCAATTAATCATAATGACCAAGCTTTTGAGCTATTTATGCGTAATTGGATCAACATGAAGCAACAAAGTAATGTTATCAATAAATTATTTGATTATTGGATCAGTAATAAAACCCCTGTAAAAGTAATTATAAAGAAGTAGTCCCTACATATGAATACAGATAATAAGTACAAAAAAACCAGCAATACGTTAACGCTAATGCTTCTTATTGCAGCATCAATAACATTATCGGCATGCTCTTCTCAATACACGGTTTCAACCAATTTGGATAAAGAAAACTTTCAAACATACTTTAGTCACACACAAGTCAACGTTGTTAAAGACGAGAGTGAGTTACTCGGTAAGTATAAACTTATAGGCATGGTTGAAGGTCAAGACTGTCAAACAAAAATTCATCATGCAGCACCAGACAAAATAGTGGCAAGAACTCAGGCACGAAGACAAGCCTTTGAACAACATGCCAATGCAATAATTTTTACGGGTTGTGCGCTAATAAATGACAACCAAGCAGATAAACAATGTATTGAAACAGTTGTTTGCTATGGTAAGGCTTATCAAGTTGAGCAGGCGAGCAGTATTCAATAATGCAAGAGCAGCCAAGTAACCAGATTACTTTTAATTATATTGGTCGAGTTAACTCTCCTTATAAAGAAAAATTCGCTATTCCTCGCCAACCTGGGTTAGTGAGTGCAGCAAAGGGGTCAATTTCTTTAATTGATAATGCTAACAACGAAGAATTGTTACGTGGTATCGAACAATTTAGTCACCTGTGGGTATTATTTATCTTTCATGGTACAGCGCAACAAGGTTGGAAACCGCTCGTTAGACCTCCACGTTTAGGGGGAAATAAAAAATTGGGGGTATTAGCAACTCGCTCTACTTTTAGACCAAACCCCGTTGGTATGTCGGTCGTAAAATTAGAGAATATTGAACAACAAAATAAACAATTAATCATCAATATTTCGGGTTTGGACCTTCTTGACCAAACACCCGTTATTGATATTAAACCTTATATTCCCTACTCTGACAGCATTAGTGGTGCTCAAGCTGGCTTTGCACAGCAGCAACCTTTTCAAGCGTTATCAATAACATTTTCTAAGCAAGCACAAGAAGAGACTAAAAAGTATCAGCAAGTGTATGCCGATTTACCACTTTTTATAGAACAAGTGTTAGCTCAAGATCCCCGGCCTGCGTATAAGAAACAACAAGAAGACACTAAAATTTATGGGATGATACTCTACGATTTAAATATTTTGTGGCAAGCTCAATCAAGTATTGAAATATCCGTACTTTCAATCAGTAAAATTAGTGGCTAACTTTACTACCTGACACAATATTGTGAAACAATCAGTGACATAAAAAAGGATCAGCAAAGCTGATCCTTTTAATGTTCAAATAAATGATAGTGCAACGAAAAAATTAGTGGTGATGACCACCAGCGCCGTGTGCGTGACCATGTTCAATTTCTTCATCAGTCGCAGCGCGAACATCAACAACGTCTAAATCAAAGGTTAATACCATGCCAGCAAGTGGTGGATTAATATCAACAGTCACCATAAATTTACCTGCTTTAAGAACAGTCACTTGACGTTGACCTTGCTCAGTTTCAACAGCTGCAGTCATGCCTGCTTTCCATTTAGTTGTGCCTTGTCCATCTTGTAAGTGCTTTGAAGGTACACGTTGAATCATATCTTCTTTACGTTCACCGTAAGTATCTGCAGGTTGTAACGTTACTGAAAATTTATCACCGATTTCTTTATCGGCTAAGGCATTTTCAACACCCACTAACATATTGTTATAACCATGAAGATAGGCTAAAGGATCACTAGCGTATGATGACTCTATTTGATTGCCCGCTTCATCTTTTAACGTGTAGTGAAACTGAACAACCGTTTTGTTTGCAATTTTCATTTTAAATCCACTTTATTTAATACAATAATAATTTTCAGCGAGTGTAGCAAAAACTACGACTAGCCACTATGCCCAAAGTAATAAAATAACCACACTGGCAGCAATTAAAAACATGCCTAGATATTCCATTAGATTAATACGTTCTTTAAAAATTCGATAGGTTAAGGTTAGGAACGAGTTGCATTTTATCATCACACCAAACATAAACAATTGAGATAAATTTAATAAAAATAATTCGTTATGCTTTATGTTATTAATTAATATTGGTAATGTCTAAATATTAATATTTAAAACAACCCTAAGACTATGACAGAAAAGCTACCTATCGCTATTATGCCTAGCAACGATTTAATGGCAAAATTTAAGCAAATAAAATCAGTCTCTAATAAGCTTGAAGCTCAGTTTAATTTTCAAACACTGACAGCAAATTGGTATGGTGATGAGAATAATATTTTGTTGATCAATCTTTATTTAGAAACTAACGAGGTTTTTCAGTGTGAAATTAAAAAAGATCATCAAGGCGATATTAACCAATACGCTGATGATGTTTTTAGTGTCTACCAAAAAGAAACACCAAAAATAAATTGTTTTATCGCGATAACACCTGCCGAGTTAATATTACTCGAACAGCAAAATAAATTATTGCCTCGTTATATTGAAGCTAAACTTCATAAAATTATCAATTTAATTGCCAAGCAGCTTACGCTATTTCCTATTTAATCAAGTCTAAGAAATAGCGTTATAACCTCTAAGAAAATAAGTTAAAGCTAATCTTAAAGCGTATCTACAATATCTTTAACAAGTTCAGGGCCTTTATAAATAAAACCCGTATAAACTTGTACTAATTTAGCACCTGCAGCAATTTTTTCTTGAGCATCACGGCCACTTGAGATACCGCCGACACCAATAATAGGTAAGTTATTGTCTAACGCTATTGCCAATAAACGAATAACTTCGGTACTTTTGTCTTTTACCGGTTTACCACTTAAGCCGCCCTGCTCTTCACCATGCTCAAGACCTTCAACACCTTCACGAGAAAGCGTGGTGTTTGTGGCAATAACACCGTCTATCTTATTTCGAATCAAACAGTCAGCAATCGATTCAATTTCTTCTTGAGATAAATCAGGAGCTATTTTAACCGCTAATGGTACATATTTGCTGTGTTGGTCTGCCAGTACTTTCTGTTCAGCTTTAAGCGCAGCTAGTAATTCATTCAGTGCATCACCGTATTGTAATGAACGTAAGCCGGGGGTGTTGGGGGATGAAATATTAATCGTAATGTAGGTGGCGTAATTATATACCTTACGCATACAAATAAGATAATCATCTTTTGCATGCTCATCAGGCGTATCTTTATTTTTACCAATATTAATACCAAGCACACCGGTAAAGTTTGCTTTTCGCACTTGGTCAATTAAGTAGTCAACACCTTTATTGTTAAAGCCCATACGGTTTATTACCGCGTTGGCAGATGGTAAACGGAAAATACGAGGCTTTGGATTGCCTGGTTGCGGTTTAGGCGTAACAGTGCCTATTTCTACAAAACCAAACCCCATAGCAGCAAAAGCGTTAATGCATTCACCATTTTTATCTAACCCTGCGGCTAAGCCTACTGGATTAGGAAAAACAATGCCCATCGCTTCTACAGGTTTATCGGTAATATTTTGTTTATATAAGAGGTTTAGCGGCGAAGAACCTGTCGCTTTAAAACCTTTAATAGTCATCTCATGAATAGTTTCAGGATCAAACTTGAATAATACTTTGCGTATTGCGGAATAAAACATATTGCCTCTTAAAAAAAATCCCCACTTAATAGTGAGGATTTTATCAGTTAAATCAATCTCGTTAAAGTTCGATTATTACACTTCATTTATTTTGTTGGATCACAATTTAAACTTAAAAGCATAAGCTCTCTTAGCGCAACAGAGAATTTAGCGAACTCGTGAGTTCGACCAATTCTAAAGTCAGCTAAAATTTGGTGCCAACGTTCAAGAGGCTGAGCATTTGTCTCGATCCATTGATCAAGCAAAGCTTCAATCTCTGGCTCTTCAACACTACAATTACATCGTAATACCACTTGAGCTAATGAGCGTTGCTGCCAATCTAGTTCTTCTCTAAATGAAGCCCTAGCAAGTGCTTGCCAATGATTCGCCACCGGCTGACCCGTGATCTGGTCTAAGAACCAATGTAAATGTAAACGCACACCTAATTTGAAGTACAAATGCGCAACAAGCTCGATAGAGCGACCATCGGCCACTGAAATATCAGCAATGTCCATCACAGGGAATAGTGAGCTTAACTGTGATATGCGTCTCGCAATATTTTCAGGAACACCTGTTGTAACAAGATCTGTTTCAACACGCTTTAATTGCTCGACTTCAGCCTTAACAAGTAATTGATCTAAATTACTGGCTAGATTTATAAAGGTAGGTCTGTAAAACTCAATCGTTTCAGCAATACCTAATGCTTTATTACGATGACGTAAGAACCAACGAGTAGCGCGTCTTACTGTACGACGCATTTGAAATAGCATTTCGGTTTGAATAGACGTTGAAATTTTATTATCTAATTTCGTTATTTCGTTCCAAATCGTAGATAATTCAAAAACCTCACTCGCCATAACATAACAGTTAGCTATTTCAGCAATCGTTGCGCCTGTTTCTTCATGCATACGATTAACAAAGTTAAAGCCCATGTCGTTGCCAATATTATTAGCCAACTTAGTCGCAATAATTTCAGCACGTAGTGGATGAAGTTGCATTTGGTCTTGGTATTTAACTTGTAGCTGAGGTGGAAAAGCTTCAAGTAATAAACGGTCGTGGTATGGATTATCAGTAATTCCAGGGCAAACTAAATCTTCTTTTAAGACCATTTTACCATAGGCAAGTAGTACAGAAAGTTCAGGACGAGTGAAACCTTGACCTTTAGATAAACGCTCAGAAATTTCGTCATCAGTTGGAATAAACTCTAAAGCACGATCTAATTTCCCTGCTTTTTCTAAACCATGAATGAAGCGTTCTTGTTCTTTTAATTGTTTAACACCACGCATTGCCGTAATTGACAATGAATGTGTTTGACGATAACAATCTTCAATTACAATTTCACCAACATCATCGGTCATATCATAAAGTAGCTTATTACGTTGTTTAACGGTTAAATCACCGTTTTGAACTAAACTGTTTAAGAGTATCTTAATGTTTACTTCATTATCAGAACAATCAACACCACCGGCATTATCAACCGCATCGGTATTAATTCTTCCGCCACGTAGACCAAACTCAACACGACCAAGCTGTGTAAAACCTAAGTTACCACCTTCACCAACAACTTTTGCTTGTAATTCGTTGCCATTAATACGCAGTGAATCATTCGCTCTATCGCCAACATCAAGATGCGACTCTTTAGAGCTTTTAACGTACGTACCGATACCACCATTCCATAATAAATCGACTTTCATTTTTAAAATGGCTTGCATTAAATCAAGCGGCGACATGGTTTGTTTTTGCGTACCCAGCATTTTCTTGATTTGCGGTGTTAATTTAATAGATTTAACATGGCGGCTGAAAATAGCACCACCTTCAGAAATTAAGTCTTTGTTATAATCTTCCCAAGTACAACCTGGGGTGTTAAATAAACGTTCGCGCTCTACATAAGAACTCGCTGCATCTGGATTTGGGTCAATGAAGATATTCATGTGGTTAAAGGCAGCTTGTAAACGAATATGCTTTGACAACAACATGCCATTACCAAATACATCACCCGCCATATCTCCAATAGCAATACAGGTAAAATCAGTAGATTGACAATCAATGTCCATCTCGCGGAAATGACGTTTAACAGACTCCCAAGCGCCTTTAGCCGTAATACCCATCGCTTTATGATCGTAACCAACACTACCACCGGAGGCAAACGCATCGCCCATCCAGAAGTTGTATTCGTCAGAAATAGCGTTAGCCGTATCTGAGAACGTTGCCGTTCCTTTATCTGCTGCAACCACTAAGTAAGGGTCATCTTCATCGAGACGAACAACATTAAGAGGTGGAACAACGATGCCATCAATAATGTTGTCAGTTATATCTAACAAACCACGAATAAAGGTACGGTAGCATTCTTTACCCGCTTCAAATATTTCTTGACGACTACCATTCGCTGGCAATTGTTTACAAACAAAACCACCTTTAGCACCAACAGGCACAATGACTGTATTTTTAACTTGTTGTGCTTTTACTAAGCCTAAAACCTCGGTACGGAAATCTTCTTGTCTGTCTGACCAACGTAAACCACCACGAGCGACTTTACCACCACGTAAATGAACACCTTCAAGTTGTGGTGAGTAAACAAAAATTTCAAATTCAGGTATCGGTAGAGGAACATCACTAATCTGACGAGGTAAAATCTTAAATGAGATATAAGACTTTTCACCCGTGACCGCATGAGGTTGAAAATAATTCGTACGAATGGTCGCACTGATCATTTCAACAAAACGGCGGATAATACGGTCATCATCTAAATTCGCCACATTATCAAGAGATTTTTCAATATCAGCACTGACTTTGTTTAACGCTTTCTCTGAAATTTTTGTGGTGGGATCAAAGCGGAAATTAAAGAATTTTATCAGTAATTCAGCAATATTGGGGTAGCGAGCAAAGGTATCTTCGATATAACTTTGACTAAAAGTACCACCAATTTGGCGCTCGTATCGAGCATAAGCACGTATAATTGAGACTTCACGACCACCGAGTTCGGCACCCAAAATTAAACGGTTAAAGCCATCATCTTCTAAATCACCTGCCCAAACTTTAGCAAAGGCGTCTTGGAATAGGTTTTGCACTATTTCAAGAGTGAACTTACCTTGACCGGTAAGTAACATCGAGAAGTCTAAGATCCAACAAGCTTCGCCACTTGAGGTTTTTACCAAATAAGGGCTTTCACCAATAACGCGTAAACCAAAGTTTTCGAGAATAGGCAAAATATCCGATAAGTGGATTGGGTCGCCAGTATGAAATAATTTTAATTTTACGTGACGGCTATCAGCACTTTCCTCTTGTGGTTGATAAAACAACATTTCAAGCGGGTTTTCTGCAGATATTGACTCAAGTTTTTCAATATCAACGATGGCTGTGCCTGGTAAAACTTCGTCTTTATATGATTGCGGAAAACTGCAATATTTGCGACTTAATGTTTTCCCTTTTGCCTCTCCTTTGTGAGAGTTAAGCGATGCTGCGAGTTTGTCATCCCAGCTTCTTGCCGCTTCATTTAAATTCTTTTCAATTTGTTTCACGTTGATATCTGCTTTAGTTGATTTAACACGCACAATATAATGAGTACGTGCTTGTGCTGATTCAGAAAAGTAAGTAGTAAACTCTACTTCTTGATCGCTACCAAATGCTTCTTTCAATAATTTTTGAGTGTTAACACGAAGTTCAGTGTTGTAACGCTCTCTTGGCACATAAACCATACAAGAATAAAAACGGTCAAAAGCATCACGACGCACAAATAACCCAGAATAATCTCGTTCTTGCATTTGAAAAATGCCTAAAACATTTTTCAATAGCTCAACAGTACTACTTTGTAATATTTCATCACGTGGATACGTTTCTAAAATATTAATTAAGGCTTTGTAAGCATGTGTACCACGAGCAAAACCAGAGCTTTCACAAACGTTAGTCACTTTTGATTTTATTAACGGTAAATCCAAAGCACTATTAGTGTAATACGCAGAACCAAATAAGCCGACAAAGCGCTCTTCACCAATTACATTACCTTTATCATCAAAACGTTTTACCCCAATATAATCAAGGTGAGCAGGACGATGAACGCGCGAACGAGAGTTGGTTTTGGTTAAAATTAAAGGGTTAACACCTAATGCGAGTTCACGAGCGGAGCTTGATAAAGATGAAATTAGACGTTCAACGGTTCCATCAGAGCGCTTCATTAGCCCTAAACTTGATTTAACATTGGCAGATAATGCTTTGTCACCCGTTAAGGTTTTTACATCATATGAACGGTAGCCTAACAACGTAAAGTTATCGTTTAGCATCCATTTTAAAAATTCTAGTGCATCATCATGTTCATTGATTGAACAAGGTAATTTTGCTTCAGTTGTTTCAGTGATCAATTCACCTAAACGCGTTCGCATCGCTTGCCAATCATCAACGGTTATCGCGATATCATCAACAACTGAATGAATTTCTTTGGCAATTTTATCAAGTACTTTTTGATCGGTTTGACGATCGACTTCAATAAAAAAGACAGATTCAACAGATGATGATTTTAATGACTTATTAGCAGCGGCAGCAAACTGGGTAATTTGGTTATTCTTGTCACGTATAATATTAATTGGACTGTTTAACATTAAATGTGGGGATAAGCCTAATCGGTTAAGCGCAATTCGTAAAGAATCGACGAGAAAAGGCATATCTTTAATAATAACTTCAATGATTGTATGGCTTGATTTCCAACCATGCTTTGAAACTTGAGGATTAAAAACTTTAACCACCGGGTTATTGTCTTGGTGATCATTTAACGAATTCCATAAACTTAACGTTGCGCCATACATATCACTATCGTTGCGATACTCTAAATCAAGCGTGGAAATATTACTATAAAGGAGGTCTGCAAACTGCTCGACAAGCGGAGCCGTTTTAGCGGGTACTTTTTGCTGAATTAACTGTGCTACGTTCGAAAGTATCACTGAGGGTAAACCGTCTACTAACGTCATGCCGTTTTCCTTTTTGGATAAAACGCTGTTGTACTAATTGCTTCAAAATATAATATTAACAACAATTAATGTGTAATTTGTATTATTTATTTTATAAATTTTTATTATTGTCTAAAAGAATAGACTATATGTACGATTTTATTAAGAATTTTAGGCTATTGCGAGGAATATTTTACTATTTTTTGAGAATGATTGTTTCTAAGAGAGGATCTAAATTACTGAGAGTAAGTGTTTATTCACTTGTTATAAATAGAAAATGACCTTACGGCCATTTTCTTGTTTATTTATTCAAGAATAACGATTTAAATTTATTTTTTATTAGGCCATAAAAAAGCGGCTATAGCTGGTAAGACCAGCACTGCAGCGATCATATTCACCAAAAACATGAACGTTAAGAGTATTCCCATATCAACTTGAAATTTCAAATCAGACCAAAACCACGTTGACACACCAATAGCTAATGTAACGCCCGTGATCAAAACGGCACTGCCACGTTCTTTTAACGCTAATAAATAAGCTTCTTGAACTTGGTAGCCTTCACGTAACTTTATACTCATTGTTGACAGGATATAAATACCATAATCAACACCAATACCTACACCTAATGCAATAACCGGTAAAGTAGAAACCGTTAAGCCAATATCAAGTGCGGTCATTAACCATTGTGCAAGTGTCGATACAACATAAAGAGGGACAATGACAACAATCGTGGCACGAATACTTCTAAAACTAATAAAACACAGTAAAGTTACCGCTCCATAAACATAAAGCATCATTGGTGTTTGTGCTTCGGCAACCGCTTCATTTGTCGCGGCCATCACTCCTACAGGTCCGGATGCAAGTTTAAATTTTACTTCGTCTGTAGACAATGACTTGGCCACAACTTTAACTTTATCAACGACGCGATTAATGGTTTCAGCTTTGTGGTCTTCTAAAAACAAGATAACGGGCATTACACTACAGTCGTTATTTAATAAACCACTTGATGACGGTATCCGTGCGATAGATTGCACTAAGGTTTGTTGGTTACGTGATAAAACACGCCACTTAGCATTACCTTCGTTATAACCAGCATTAACAATTTTAGCGACTGACGCTAAACTAATTGCCGATTGAACACCAACCGTGTTTTCCATCTGCCACTGAAAATCATCAATTAAGTTCATTGTTTCATGAAACGTACACGAATCGGCAGGGCTTTCTACGATGACTGACATATAATCAACACTAATAGCATAACGGTCAGTAATTAAGAACGTATCTTGGTTGTAGCGCGAGTCTTCGTGCAATGATGGCGCTCCCGCATGCAATTCTCCAATTTTCATATCTTGAGAATAATAATAGCCAGCCGCATATAAAATAGCGGTAATAACTAGGATTATTGTCGCAATTCGTTTAGTGGCAAATGAAGACATTACATCCCAAACGGTGACTTTATTCTTGTCTGGCGTTATTGGCTCTACTTTAGGTACGTGAATAAAAGAGACAAGTAACGGCAATAAAATTAGATTAGTCAAAATAATCATCGCTACACCTAAAGATGCAGTTATGGCCAATTCGCGAATAATACCAATATCAATTGAAAGCAGCGTTAAGAAACCTACCGTGTCAGAAAGCAAAGCAACGCCGCCTGGGATCAATAGCAAACGAAAACTCATTTGTGCAGCTTCTTTAGAGGTTGCCCCTTTTGTGACCTGTTTTGAGACCGAATTAATCATTTGTACACCATGGCTAACACCAATGGCGAACACTAAGAATGGCACCAGAATAGACATCGGGTCTAAGCCAAAACCAAGTGTTGATAACATACCTAACTGCCATACAACGGCAACAAGAGAACACGCAATAGGCAAAAGAGTTAGTGTAATAGAACGACAGAACCAGAAAACCATCAAAGTGGTAATGACAATAGCAATAGCAAAAAAGGCAACAACTCCTTTTGCGCCTTCGGCAACATCGCCTACCATTTTACTAAAACCAATGATATGAATGCTGATATTATCTTTTTCGAATTGTCCTCTAATTTGCTGCTCAAGTTGCTCAGCAATAACGAGTGTATCTAATCGTTCACCCGTTTGTGGGTCAGTGTCCATTAAGGAAGCTTTTACCATCGCACAACTATAATCGTCAGCAACAATGCTGCCTACAATGCCTGCTTTTTCGATATTTGACTTAACAATGGCTAAACCTTGCGAGTCAGGCTGAAAATTAGCGGGGATCACTGGACCTCCGGCAAATCCATCTTCAACTATTTCAACAAAACGTGTACTCGGTGAATACAGCGATTTTACTTGAATACGATCAACACCAGGGATAAAAAATAATTGATCATGAACACCTTTTAAAGCACCAAAAAAAGGTTCATTAAATATATCACCTTCTTTATCACAGACAGAGATTAGAACATTGTTCGCACCTCCAAAGTTTTCACGGTATTTTAAATAGGTTTTCATGTAAGTATGATTAAGGGGAATATGCTTTTCAAAAGCTGCATCAAGCTTTATTTGACTTGCTTGAAAAACAAGAAAAATACTCGCGAGTACGAAAGCCACAAGCACAAGTACTCTTTTGCGGAACATCGTGGCTTCAATAACATTAATAAGGGATTCAATTTTCATTTAATTTACTTCATTTGGATTGGCGGTAATAACAACAACTTTTTTACTTTACTTTACTTTAACTTCGTCAGCGGAATGACTTTAATACCCACTTCAGAAACTATCACAAGCTGGTTATTAAACCAAACACCACTAATAAGGGCTTTGCCGTCAGCTTGAATATTTAAAGAAAAACTCATTCCGTCATCATCGCTTTTTAAAATAACACCATTATTACCTAAAACGTAAATGCTACCGTTATCACCAAGAAGAATTGAGTTTAGTAAGGCATTCGTTCCCGTAGTGATCGGCTGCCAAGGTGCGCCACTTTCTAAACGGCGAAAAACGTTACCACGCAAACCAACAACCAATAAGTTACCCTGTTGAGTGCGAGCAATATCGTTGAATGACCCTTGATAAATTTTATCCTGTGGTTGCCATATTTGCGCAAAATCATCACTTTTGGCAATCAGCCCGACTTCGCCAACCATATAAAGGGTAAGACCGTCTTTAAAAATACTGTTGAAATGCGCAAGAATACTTCCTTGCTCATCTAAATAAGCTTCTTCATCTTGTTCCTTAAGCTCTTCTAGATAATCTAAATCTTCAGGAAATAAAAATTCACCGTGAAATTCAAAAGTCCACGTTAAGCCGCCATCAGTAGTGCGGTATAATTGCCCATATGCGCCTATAGCAATCCCTTGATTTTTATCTTTAAAGATTATATCAAGTAATGGTTTTTCTTTCTCTGGAAGGTGTTGTTGTATTTCCCAATTCTCACCACCATCACTAGAAAATAATATTGTCGCGTCATGTCCAACAGCCCAGCCGTGTTTTGCATCAACAAAATAGACAGCGGTTAATGTGGTGCGAACAGGTACGTTAGCTTGATGCCAAGTTACTGCATCATCTGAAAGTAAAATATGGCCGCGTTCACCTACAGCAACAAGCTGCTTATCATTGATTTTGAAAATATCAAGCATAAGTGATTTACTGGCTAGAGGTGCTTGCATAGCAGGTAATTGCTGTGAAGAAGCGCTAAGGAAAAATAAGGTGCTAAAAAGGAAAGCCAACAAACGTTGCATAAGAGAAGGTACTCATTGGTTAAAAATTAAGGTTTTTCTGTTGTTTCATCGTCGATGAAGTTGTGAAATTATCATATTTCATAATGTATAACGGCTGACATTCGCCAGCCGTTATAAGTTTTAGGCGCTAAATGCTATCTGCGCCCCTCACGCCTTAATGCAGAAGAAGTAAATGAAATATCTTCTAACTCTGCAGAAAAGTCATACATTTTAGCTTCATTATCTAAGCCCATTGCTATATAGCGACGAGACTGTAAATCATGAAATACTTCAAGTGTAGACCATTGCGTCGGAACTTCGTAATAATTCAAACCATGTGCAACACCAACACGGTACAACTCATCACGGTTGTCGTAAATATCGGTAACCGCTATTTGCCAGCTATCTTCGTCAATAAAGAAAACACGTTTTTTGTAAGTATGACGTGTGTCTGATTTTAAGTTAGCTTCGACAACCCACACACGATGTTTTTCATAACGAACATGCTCGGGGTTAATATGTCCAGGCTGTAAAATATCAGCATATTTTAATTTGTCACTATGTAAACGATAGTCATTATATGGGATCAATAACTCTTGTTTCCCTTTTAATGTCCAGTTATAGCGATTTGGTGCACCATTAAACATATCGAAATCATCAGTGGTACGTAAACCATCAGACGCAGTACCTGGCGTGTCATAAGCAACATTAGGTGCACGACGAACACGACGTTGACCCGTATTATATGTCCAAGCTTGGCGAGGTGTTTGTATTTGGTTCATTGTTTCATGAACTAATAATGCGGTACCCGCTAAACGTGCTGGTTCAGTAACTTTTTGCTTAAATTTAAACAAAATATTAGTTTCTTTAAGTTTTTCAGCTGAAGCTCCTTTAACACCGTAAGGGATCATTAACTGGTCATCAAAACCTAAATAAGTGTAATCACCTGAAGCTGTTGGTGCTGCCTGACCACCTTCACGTGTAAGAGATTCACCACGGTAACGTAAAATATGGTTCCAAATAGCTTCTAGGCCGTCTTTTGGCACAGGAAATGGAATACCAACAGCTGCATTTTCAATGCCGTTACCCCCCTCAACTAACTCTGTACGCCCAGCGTTATCAATACTTGCTTGATAGACATGCTCAGGATAAGAAGCAGAACGTCTTGATTGATAAACATTCATTTTATAAGTATCAGGGTAAGTTTCAAAAAGCTTTACCTGACCTGGTGTTAACATTGCTTTATATTCTGCAACATTAGCCGCAGTAATCGTATATTTTACTTTATCTGTGGAAAATGGGTCGACGTGATGGTCACCCACGGTATATCCAGCAGGAACTGAAGTAATACCACCCTTCCATGAAGGAATAGAACCATCTTTGTTACCCGCACGAACCGCGCCAATTGGCGTTAATTCTTTACTTAACTTAGCGACTTCTGTCGGTGAAACTTTAGCGAGAGTTGCCGTTGACACAATAGCCAAACTTACTGCAACTGAGGCTAATGTTAATTTTTTAAGTGAATTTTTCATAATATTGCTCATTAACTTAGCCTTATATTGAATATTTAATGCTGAATGAAATGTAATCGCGGTCTTCCATTTTATTGGTTGTTCCTACGCCATCCCAAAAACCGTTATAGCTTATATCTGCTGACCAGCGGCTTTGATAATTAAAGTTGATGCCTAAAGCTACTGACTTTCGCTCTTCAACGAAAAGAAATAATGGATCTGGTGTCGTACCTTTCACATCATGTGAGAAAACCATACGTGGCGAAACGTTAATACCTGCAACCACGTTATTAAAGTCTAACTTGACAATTGCGCGGTAACCCCAAGCAAATGCATCTGGGAATGGGTTAGTTTCGACGCCATCTTGCACGGCCAATTCTAAGCCTTCTTTACCCGCGATACCACCACTACGTGCAGTACCAGGACCATTCAGTCGTAATACATCTTGGTCAGGCATATCTTGAATATTAATGCCGCCCACTTCAAGTAATGTTGTTAATTGACTTGCACCAAATGAAGGACCCCAAAGGTGAGTTAGTGTTGTTTGTGCTTGAAGAGTATCAGATAAAACAAAACCATCTGCGTGCTCTCCGCCTTGGAATACTGGCATTTGAGATATGCCATCAAGTTCGCTGCGACCTTGGTCATTCGCTAATTGTTGTGGCATAGCTGCAAACAACAACTCAACATCATCAATTTGTAATGGTTCGTCTTGACGGAAGGTTACTTCACCCGCTACTGAGGTAGTACCTAACACCGTATTAAAACTCATTGCGTAAACTTTAATATCTTCTACGTAATCAAGCTCAACTCGTGAGAAAGCTTTTAAATTAGTGTAGTTGTCTTCAGTAATAGGACCTGAAAGTAACATACCAATATCGTGACCAATTGCCGCGTTACTGAAGTCTGCAGTAACACCCGCAAATATTGGACGACGACTGTGGTAATTCATGTGATAAAGGCTAATTTCAGTGTCATTGAAATCGGGTAAAAACCACGATAAACGTAAACCGTACTGACCACCATCTTCAGGCTCGTTCTCAGCATCATCTTGACGAAGTGTCACTTTGGTTGGAAAGGCGCCTAAATAAGCGCCACCAATACTTGCAGGAGGAACAGCACCTGTAGCAATTGCTCCACTGAGTCTATTAAGACCTGAAATAAGGTAATCTAAATCGAGATCTGGGTTACTAGCAAAGCCTAATTGAACATTGTTATATTGACCGCCATCACCAGCAAAATCATTGGTTGAGAAGTAACTACCAGGTGCTGGTAATACTGTCTTTTCCCAATTGTACTGATAAAAAGCTTCAATATTGAAATTTTCAGATATGCCTAATGATGCCCAAACAGCTCCGAAAGGAATAAAAGCTTCTTTTAATTCTGAACCGGGCGCACGAAGACGTGCAATATCAACAGGGTTTAGCTCACTGATACCATGAGAAATTAATGTACTTTCTCCCCAGCTAATAACTTGCTGACCTACACGAATTGAAAGCGGCATATCGCCAACATGAAAATCACCATAAACGAAGGCATCAAGAAGTCTTACGTCACTACATAACTGATCACTCGCTTCACCGTCACGACAAGGGTCGTTAGTTACCCCTGACAAAGGATTAGCCCATGCTCGGTCACTGTCACTCATTTCTAAGTCATAGAAGTACATTCCACGAACGAACAATCCAAAATTTTCATAACGAACTTCAAGGTCATGTGAGCCCTTGATTATCTGAGAAAAGCTTTCGCCTGAATTATAATTGAGGTTAGCGTTATCACCATTCGTTGAGTAACCGCCCTGTCCGTTCCATACAGTCCCAGCATCAGGCGTTGGATTTAATGATGGATGGTAACTACTGAAATCAAAACCATTGTTAGGATTATTTGATTTACCGACGTTATCGTTCCAATTGCGGTCTTCTACACGCCAACTTTGACCGTAACTAAATGTTGAATCAAAACTTACATCAAAGTTACCTAATGTAAAATTCTCTGCCTGTACGTGGTTTACTGTCGCTAAACAAACAAGTGCAGCGGTTATACTTGCAGCCAAAGGCTTCTTGTAAAACCTGTTGCGAGGGCTATATTTCATTTATTCTCTCCCCAGAGCGTGTAAATTATATTTTATTTTTATCATCGCTACTTACTATTTGAAATAAGTGGTCTAAAACAATAATTGCATCATTTTATCAATGGCGCAAGAGCTAAAAACAATTGATAAGACCCTATGTTTTAATGACTTCTAATCAATAAAAGCCTAATCACACACTCTTGTTTAAAACAGTTGTTTAAAACAAAACTTTCTTCATATAGTTTTCAACAAGTAGTGACTTGTATTAAGTGTTACAGCGAAACTGACTAGATAGCTTCAAGCACACCAGATGGTCCGACCACTGTTTAAAGCTAATACTCTAACTATGTGATTTTAGTTAAAGACAAAAATTTATTATTTTTAGTTTCCATACAAAAACAGCCTTTAATTCCATTAGATAATAAATATTTTCTCATGTGCATTGCTGGAAATTGCACTCGCAGACCTTCAGTTGTTGTAACAACCATGTGCTGAGCTTTACCCTCATAATAGGGATAAAACTCAGCAGAAGTCATATTGATTAAAAAGTAATATTTCATAAAGCAATTAGCCAGCTAAGGCAGCATCAAGCTTTTCTTTTAAGTCTTTTGATAATTTTTTAAGCTTAGTCAATTTTTCTAGTTCTGCTCGCATTAATTGCTGTCTCGGTAAATCAAAAGCTTTAAATTGAATAAGTGGCGTTATTAACCTTGAGGCAACTTGTGGATTTATTTCATTCATCAACGCGACTTGTTTCGCCAGAAACTGATAACCTTGTCCTGTTCTACAATGAAAGTAACGAGGATTATTTACGCTAAAGTTACCGAGTAATGAACGTGCTCGGTTTGGATTTTTTAAACTAAATAAGGGGTGAACGAGTAAAGCATCAAGCGAACTAAAAATATCAGTATCACATTGCTGGGCAGCAATACTAAACCATTTATCCATAACTAATGGTGTATCGTGCCACTTTTTCTCAAAATGTTGTAATTGTTCATCAAAGTCAACTAAGTTATTTTTAGCTGAGCATACCAGCGCAGCTAAAGTATCTGTCATATTATCTGATGAGTTAAATTGTAACCCCACATTTTTTTGCTGTTCATTGAGTAGCGATAAATAAGACAAACAAACATTTTTCAGTGCCCTTTTACCGACTTCATCGCCGCTATATACGTACTGTGAGCTTTTGTTATCAGCGAATGCTTTTTCAAAACTTGCCGTTAAACCTTTAACTAAAAATAATTTCACGGCTGAAATTGCATTGACCACTTTTATGGGATCTACCTGTGTAATTTCAGCAACAACTTCATCAAAACTTGGTAAGGACAACTGCTCAGCTTTAAATGCATTGTCAGTGCTTGCGTCAAAAATAGCTTGATAGGTAGTTAATAAGCTCTTAGGTAAAACAAAAGTATCGTCATTCACTAGTGCTTTAATGTAATTCAACATTAATTTCTGACCCGCGTCCCAACGGCAAAACTCGTCATCAGCAAAAGCCATAATGGTCGCCAGCTCTTTATCTGTTTGGTTAAAACTTAATTTCACTGGCGCAGAAAAATCAGCTAAGATCGCTAATACAGGTTTTTCAGAAAAATGGTCAAAAGTCCACGTTTGCTGCTCAGAAGTTAACTCAAGTAGCTGGTGTTTTGTTACTTTGTTATTTTCAATAAGTTCAATCGCAACTGGAATATGTAACGACTTACCTGCACTGCCATCTTTTTGTGCAGGGCTTTTCTGCGTGATACTTAACTGGTACTTTCCATTTAAAAAGCTTTCTTTAACCGTTAAAGTAGGTGTGCCCGACTGATGGTACCAAGCTTTAAATAATGCGAGATCTACTTCTGAAGCATCAGACATTGCATTAATAAAGTCTTCACAAGTAACGGCCATGCCATCGTAACGAGCAAAATATAAATCTATGCCTTTTCTAAAGTTCTCTTTACCTAATAAGGTATGTATCATCCGGATGACTTCAGCACCTTTTTCATAAACAGTTAAGGTATAAAAGTTATTCATTTCCAATACTTTCTCTGGACGAATAGGATGTGCCATAGGTCCAGCATCTTCAGCGAACTGTTGAGAACGTAACAATCTAACATTTTTAATACGGTTTACCGCTGCACTATGCATGTCTGCGCTAAACTGTTGATCGCGAAATACCGTTAAACCTTCTTTTAAGCTTAACTGAAACCAATCACGACAAGTAACACGGTTACCTGTCCAGTTATGAAAGTATTCATGACCAATAACCGCTTCAATATTGAAAAAATCAGTGTCGGTAGCACTTTCATCATCAGCTAGAACAAATTTCGAATTAAAAACGTTCAAGCCTTTATTTTCCATTGCGCCCATATTAAAAAAGTCGACTGCAACAATCATGTAAATATCAAGATCATAAACTAAACCAAACGTTTCTTCGTCCCAGCGCATCGATTTTTTAAGTGATGACATCGCATGATGAGCTTTATGTAAGTTACCTTTATCAACGAATATTTCTAAAGCAACATCTCGTTTATCGTTTGTCCTAAACGTATCTGATAATAAATCAAAATCCCCTGCTACAACGGCAAATAAATAACAAGGCTTTGGATGAGGGTCTTGCCAACAAGTAAAATGTTTGCCTTGTGGTAAATTCCCTTCATCGGTTTTATTGCCGTTTGATAATAAGTAAGGATATAGTTTTTTATCGGCGATAACTTTAGTGGAGAATGTCGCCATAACATCAGGGCGATCTAAATAATAAGTGATCCGTCTGAAACCTTCGGCTTCACACTGTGTACAAAAAGCCCCTCCCGATTTAAACAGACCTTCAAGTGACGTATTATTGAGTGGGTCAATTTCAGTAACAATTGTCAACATAAACTCTTCTGCATTAACATCAACGGTTAACTGTGTTGAACTCACCTGATAAAAACTTGTAGGCAATACTTGTTGATTGATTTGCAGCGAAACAAGTTTGAGTTGTTCTCCATCAAGTACTAATTGCTTAGCCTTTTTATTTTCACGTTTTATTGCCATTGTGTTCGTAACTATGGTCGCCGTATCGGCAAGCTCAAACGTTAGATCAACCGTGGAAATTGAGAAATCTGACACTTGGTAGTCAGATAAATAGCGCGCTGTAAAGTCAGTCATGAGATATTCCTTTTGAAAAAAATATAAAGCCTGCATAAACAGGCTTTATATTAAGTCGAGATTAAGAGTAAATAAAAGAATGTATTATTCTCCAGCAATACTCTTTGTATTTAATGCTAGCTCTTTACAAGTTCATCACTACTTGTTGCTAACATTTTAATTTTAAAACCAGTGTATCCATAAATTATGGCAAGTACTGGATTAATTAAATTGAAAAAACAATAAAAAATATAATCGTATGAGGTTAATGCTAATGCAGCAAACATAAAAGCACCACAAGTATTCCAAGGAATTAAAGGTGAAGTTATGGTACCTGAATCTTCTAAAGTACGGCTTAATAGGGTTGGATGAAAACCACGACGTTTAAATTCAGCTTTAAACATTCTACCTGGCATAACGATCGCCATGTATTGATCCGCTGTTATTAAATTAGTACCAATACACGTTGCAACTGTACTTGCAATTAAACTACCAGTAGATTTGGCTGTTGATAAAATAGCCTTAACAAATTTATTCAACATGCCTAAATGTTCTAACACTGCGCCAAAGCTCAGTGCACACATGACTAACCAAATAGTGTTTAGCATGCTAGACATACCACCACGGCTAAGCAGTTCATCAATTTGTTTATTGCCGGTGTTAACTACAACACCATCAAAAAAGGCTGTCCAAACGACAGTAATATAAGCTTTAACACCACTTACCCCTTCCGCAGCCATACTCAATATAAGATCTTGTTGAAAAATTAATGCCCAAACAGCGCCAATTAAAGCGCCAATAGCAACAGCAGGGAACGCAGGCACTTTTTTAAAGGCTAAATAAAGTAATATGAAGAGCGGTATAAGATTAAAGACAGATATATTATAAGTATCATCGAGTGTTTTTAATAATGCGTCAATACTTGCCGTATCACCTGTAACGGTTGAAGAGTGGTCAAAACCAATAAGTAAAAACAAAACAAGAGCAATGCTGATAGAGGGTATGGTGGTCCATAACATATAACGGATATGTTCAAATAACTCACTTCCAGCTACGGCAGGTGCAAGATTTGTTGTTTCAGACAATGGTGATAATTTATCACCAAAATATGCACCCGAAATGACCGCACCGGCAGTAACCGCAGTAGACATTTCAAAGCCATTAGCAATACCAATAAAGGCAACACCTACGGTCGCAGCTGTCGTCCAAGAGCTACCGATACTCATAGCAACGATACCACAAACTAAACAAGCAGCCGCGTAGAACCAACTTGGGTCAATAATTTTCAAACCGTAATACACCATTGTAGGTACGGTGCCTGAAAGTAGCCAAGTTCCAATTAATGAGCCAACGGCCAATAAAATTAAGATAGCCCCCAGAGAAATAGAAATACCACCAACGATAGACTTTTCGATAGATTGCCATGTATAACCATTTTTAATGCCAATAACAATTGCAATTCCCATAGCGAGTAATAAAGCAATTTGATTTGGTCCATAAGATGAGTTATCAGCGAAATACCATACAGCCGTTGTTAACATAACAACCAATGCAAAAATAGGAATTAACGCATCAAGCATACTGGGTTCTTTTGGCAAGTGCGTTGCCGGGATCTGGTTATTGTTTTCTGGCTCTGTCATGTGCGATGCTGACCTTAAGTTTTATTATAGTTATAATTTTTAATGTTTTAATGTTTTAATGTTTTAATCACAAAATCCTGAAAAGTCAGGATAAGGTTTATTGACTAATCTGTTGATAAATTGAGTTTAGCCTTTTGTCTTACATAAAAGCCGCAATAAAGCGGCTTTTGTTGAGTTGTTGTTTAATTATTTTTTAGCCATTTTACCTAAAGAAATTAAATCAAAAGTAATTTTAGCGGTTTCGTCTAAAAACGGATCTAATGTTTCCAATTCGTCAGGTAAATCGTCTAATGATTTCACTTTTTCTTTACCCATAACAACTAAACGCTCGTTGACACGGATAAGTTGTTTTTCTTTACTCTCTTCACGCTTTTGCTTACGTTCGATAAGCTTTAAAGAAATAGTTTTATCATCTTTTTCTTTTTGATAAGTAATAATATCATCAAGTAAATAGTTAAATTCACGATTAGATTTAACACGTTCAATATGTAAAGAATTCAAATAAGACAAATCTGTTGATAAGTTTCCTATACGTTTATAATTTGCTTTAGGAATTTGATCCCATGGCAACGCATTTTTCTCGCGGCTTTCGCCCCAGTCTTCAGGGTTAACCGCTGTAGGAAAAGAAATATCAGGAAGTACCCCTCTATGCTGAGTACTGCCGCCATTTATTCGGTAAAACTTAGCGATAGTAAATTGAATACTGCCTAATGGATTATCATAAAGGTCATAAACACGTCCTAATCCTCGATGCTGCTGAACAGTGCCTTTACCAAACGTATGCTCACCAACAATAACACCGCGGCCATAATCTTGGATTGCTGCTGCAAAAATTTCAGAGGCAGACGCGCTGTAGCGATCAACCATGACCGTTAATGAGCCATCATAAGAGCTTACGCCGTCATCATCACTGTTAACTTGTACTCTGTTTGCGCCATCACGTACTTGAACAACGGGGCCTTTATCAATAAATAGACCCGTTAGTAATGTTGCTTCGCGTAACGAACCACCACCATTGCCACGTAAATCAATGATAATACCAGAAACTTTTTCTGCTTTTAATTTATCGAGCTCTTTCTTAACGTCACGGGACAAGTTGTTGTAAAAACTAGGTATAGTAATAACCCCTAGTTTTTTTGATTTTTCATCACCTTTAGTTTCAAAGTAAACTTCAGACTTTGCTGCTCTATCTTCAAGTAATATTTTATCGCGAACGATGGTAACAACTTTAATAACCGCATCATTTTCAGCTTTTGCTGGCAATATTTGTAAGCGGACTTTTGTCCCTTTAGGCCCTTTAATCAAATCAACAACATCATCTAAGCGCCAACCGATGATATCTTCAAATTTCTCATCATCTTGAGCAACGCCAACAATTCTGTCTTTAGGCTTAACATCTTTTGATTTGTCTGCAGGTCCGCCTGGAACGACACTATTAATAACAGTATAATCTTCTTCTGCTCGAAGTACTGCGCCAATGCCTTCCAGAGACAAATTCATGTCCATTTGAAATTTTTCAGCATTTCTCGGTGACAAATACGACGTATGAGGTTCAACAACACGAGCAAAGCTATTCATGACGACTTGAAAAACATCTTCACTTTCACTTTGTTTTAATCTTTTAATCGCATAGCGGTAACGCTTAGCCAAAACTTCTTGAATTTTAGGCCACTCTTTTCCCGCTAACGTTAAATTAAGAGCATCGTATTTAACTTTTAAACGCCATAATTCATTTAATTCTTTTATACCTTGTGGCCAAGCAGATTCTTCTCGATCAAAGCTATAGACTTCATCTTTGGTAAAATCGAAAGGCTCTTTTTCTAATAGACTTAGCGCATATTCATAGCGTTCTAGGCGTCGCTGAAGATTTAAATTAAATATTTCATAGGCAATATCTAATTTACCACGAGAAATAACAAGGTCAAATTCAAAACGATATTTTTGAAAATTATCAATATCTGTTGCTAAAAAAACATTCCGAGCATAATCAAGTTGTTTTATATAACGATCAAATATTTTTTCAGAGAGTGCATCATCTATTTTAACTTGGGTGTAATGTGCACGAGTAAACTGCGCAGTAATGCGTTTACTTGATATGGCATGCTGGCTTTCAGGCGCCAATATAGGAAGGTTATCCACATTATCGAGACTTTCAAAACCAAATACGTTCATTGCAGATAGCGATAAAGAAACGGCAATTGCGATACGACAAATTTTTAGCATGCCCAAATACTCCAATTTATTCAGTAAATATATTTTTAATTTGTGTCTTAACAACCATTCCTGAATTTAATTGAACACTCACATCTTTACCAGCAACTTCTGTAATAATAGCGTCCATAGGTGAGTTACCTAATTTAACTTTAACGCTTTTACCAACAACAACGGCACTGTCTTCAACAGGAACAAGTTTAACTTCTTCCTTTATATGAGTACGTTTAGTTGACTTTACTGATTTAAACTTAGCTTGTTTCTCTTGCTTTGTTTCTTGGCTGTGAGTAGACGGTTTTACTTCAGATGAATTGTCAGACTTATTAAGCTTAGATCCCTTATAAGGCTTTTTGCTTGCTTTGTCGTGTTTATTTTTGTTACCAAATTTGTCTTGGCTCTCTTTTAGCGTCTTACTCGCATAATCTGCTTGCTCTTGATCAATCTCAGCCGAGTCGTTTCCGTCAATATCAACGCGAAAACTTCCTAGCTTAACGGCTTTCAAGTAACGCCAGCTGCTTGTGTAGTGTCTTAACGCTTGACGTAAGCGAGTTTTACTCACCGTTTCGTCTTCAGCTAACTTTGCAGATAAATCTTGAAAAATACCAATTTTAAGGGCTTTAGCTGGTCCATCAATTGAGAAACACTTCGGAAATTTATCAGCTAAATAAGCGATAATTTCTTTTGTGCTTAAACGCTTAACTTCTGTGTCTTGCTCAGCGATTACTGGTGTTTGTTCTGCAACTTCAGTACTAATTTCAATACTAGTTTCAGTGTCAGTCATTTCTGTTTTGCTCACTTCGTTTTCTATTTTAGTGTCCATAAATACAACTTTTTAAAAATTCTTAAATCTTAAGAGGTTAAATCCTGAAGGTACTGTTCACGGTTATCCAACAAATGTTGGCACCAGTCATAAATATCTTCACTATCTATATCAGGTAGTGATTCTTGGCAAATCCAAGTGTCCCAAACCAAAGATAATAATTGCGCTAATATCTCTGGTTCAATATCTTCTTCGGCTAAATCATAAATCAGGTGATAAATTTCATTTATTCGTTCGGCAACGAATTCTTCTTGACCATCCCAGTCACCGACAATACTTTCGCTAACGAGGTAATCATGAATAACAATAATTTCTTTCATTAGTTTATCACGCTGTGCTTGATGATCATATTTTCAAATAAATTAATTATTGCTTCCAGTCCTTGTTGATCATCTTCATCAAAATGATCGTAAGAGGTGCTGTCTATATCAAGAACCGCAATAATCTTACCATCTACTTTTACAGGGATAACAATTTCTGAATTACTGGTTGCATCGCAAGCGATATGACCATCAAATGAATGAACATCTTCAATTCGTTGTGTGGTACTTTCGCTAACGGCTGTACCACAAACGCCCGTGCCAACAGGAATGCGAATACAAGCTACTTTCCCTTGAAAAGGACCCAATACCAGTTCATTGTTAATTAAACGATAAAATCCAACCCAGTTAACTTCTGATAAATGCTCAAAAAGTAAGGCGCTAATATTTGCCATATTAGCAATGAGATCAGGTTCGTCGTTGATTAAGGCATCAACTTGTTGGTAAAGTTCTTGATATAATTCATTTTTGTTCATAAATAACAGTATTCTTAGTTTATCAAAGATAAGTGATGGTCAAAAAGCGCATAACATAACCCGATAACCCGTGAAGTTAAAGTACTTATTATAGATTTTATGTGGTTTTAACTTATATTTCACCTGTTTTAGTAAACTTAGCGTCATTATTTACCTATTTAATAGCAAAAGTAACACTTACCTGTGCTGAAACATGCTTATTGGCAACTTGCGAACTAAAGCCATCGTTACTTCTACTTGCCATGGCATAAGCATTTGGCGTGTGGTAGGAAGATTCTTCAAAAATGGAGACTTTACCAAGCTGAACACCTATTTTATTTGCAATAGCTCTTGCTTTTAGCTGCGCATTTTCTAAAGCCTTAAGCAGCGCTTGTTGATACAAAATTTCATTGTTTGTTGTTTCTGTTTGCAGTGCAGAGATCCGACTAACACCTATTCTTACCACATTATCAAGTAGCTGGTCGTAAAGAGAGAAGTCAGTAAAGGTCACCGTAATTGTTCGAGATACCTCAAAGTAAATTTTTTCTTGCTCATGCAACGTATTGTCCGCTAATTCACGACTACTGATCACTACTTTTGTATTACTTCTTTCTTTATTTAGCTTATTTTCATTTGGGGTAGGCAATCTTTGATGTATTTCATACTCAGGGAGCACCGCACGCTTTTCATAGCGAGGCATTAATTCTAAGCGAGAAGACTCGATAGCCGTTTTTGCAATACCCATTGATAAATACAGGTTGGTGACTAAACCACTTTTTTGGTCAACCCATGCTTTAGCTTTGCTGGCAATATTACCGCGTTTGTTAATTGAAACGGTAAAAGTAAATTGGTCGGGCTCAGCGCTTACAGAACCTTTACCAATAACTTCAATACCCTTTTTAACATACTGTTCTGCGGTAATAAGCGTAGAAAATAAACTTATAATAATAATGAATATATATTTCATGGTTTTCCTAAGAGTTAGTCCTTGTCATGAATGACGGTAGCCACGGATATTCTCATCGAGGCGTCGTGACTTTATTATTGCACTTAAATAAATATATAGACAAAAAATCACGAGGTAAACGTTAACGAATAGCCCAGTGCTTAATTCCTTGTTCCTCTAAAAACGTTTCAGCATGCTCACCCTGCATTTGTGACAATGTAGCTAATATTCCGGCTTGGATACACTGTGGCGCAGAAACTGTCACTGAACGAGGTGCATTCTCGATTGGCCACCCCGTTTTAGCATTAAGAATATGGCTATATCTATGATCATTTTTTAATAAAAAACGTTTAGCATCTCCGCTTGTTGCTAGTGCCCCTTTAAATAATGACACTACCATTGTTTTCTTATTAACAAATCCAGGATGCTCAACACCTACCTGCCAAGGCTGACCATTTTTTCTAGGTGAATTTGTGGCTAAATCTCCCCCTAAATTTACAAGTACTGGTTGTTGCGTTAAGGAAGTAATTAACAAGATGGCGCGATCTACCGCATACTCTTTGCCAATTCCTCCTAAATCAATTTCCATATCAACAGGTAATATTATTTGTGTCTGGTTATATTTGACCTTATGCCAACCAACTTTTTTCATGACATCAGCAACCGCCAGCGGGCTAGGGATATTGCTCGAGCAATCAAAAGTCCAGACTTTTCTTAACACCCCTGACGTTATATCAAAAACCCCATCACTGAGTTGATAACAGGTATCTGCGAAATTTAATAAAGCAAACGTTTCATCATCAATAGCGAAAGGGTTGCCTTGGCTTTGGTTTATTTGGCTACAAAGACTTTCGCTATTATAACGGCTATACTTGTCCTCAATACGCCAAACCTCTGTACTAATTGCTTTACCAACAAGATTGGCAAGTGCCCTATCCGACGTTTCAATAATCACCTCACACGGACTTGCCATTGCATCAAACTCAATACAATAACCATCTTCACGTTCAGTCGTTATTATTTTTCTGCGCTTACTCAAATTTTAACCTGCTATATTTATTGCCGAACACGATATGTTTTTCAAGACACATCAGAATTTTAACCCGCTAAATAAAAAAAGCCCTTATTGATTAAATAAGAGCTTACAACATAACTTATGAAAAAATAAAGACTCTTTGCTAAAGTTTACTGCTTAAAACGAGTAACTTACCTGCGCAATAATAGCATCGATACTTTCATATATTTCCATATCGGCTAAAGCGCCAGGAGATTTTTGCCCTGCACTTTTTGGGTCTTGGCGATAATACTCAAGTCTGAAAGATAAGTCGTTGCCATCAGCTAATTTCATACCATATTTTAGACCGACCGTATAACCTGTCATTTCACCAATACGGTAATCAGCACTAGCAAACTCAGGTAGTGCATCACCTTGCATCAAGAAAGGTTGATAAAATTCTGCAGCGGCTTGTTGATAAAAACGCAAATGTGGCTCTAAATAACTACCGTTTCCTAATGGAATATAAAAGCGTGTATCAACCGTATGAGAATCTATTTCCCAATCGTCCCACATATAACGATAAGACACATCTAAAATAGTTTCATCAAAATGATACTTTGTTTGTGCAAAAACACTTTGCTTAGTCCGTTTATCAGGGCGGTTTTCATATAAATAGTCTTGCGCAATACCGTTTGAATCGAGCAAACTTAATATTTTAAATGGATCCGTTAAATAACCATCAACGACTGAATATGAATAGTTAAATTGCGTCACCATATTGCGATTAATCACTTGGGTAAAACCGACCATAATATCGGTGGTGGTTTTATCGTCATCACTTCCCATTCGAGTTGCATCGTGGCTACTTTCATCGCCATCGTCATGATAGGCAGAAGCCATCGACGCAAAAGGTTTCGGTAAGCCACCTTCGGGCGTAAAGGTATCTTGAAAATGACTTAAGCCAAATGAAACAGTGGAGTTTTTCTTATTAAAATCATAAGCTATATTACCGTTCACCCCTAAAGATAGGTAATCATATTCTTTTGAAATATGTACCCCAGCGCTGCCGGTATAATTTTGAGCTAATGGTTGAGTCCATTGTGCGTTTAACTGCACACGAGTATCATGAAAGGTATCATCGAGTGGGGTATCACCCGGTTTAATATCATAATCGCCTTTACCTGAAGGTCGGGTAAATGTTTGTACATTTGGCTGGGCCACAGCGCCATTGGCTGAAGCGCCCGTTAAAGCATCGATGGTTAACTTTAGATTTAAAATGCTATCGTCACTGTAGGTTTTTTTAGCATTAAAAACGGCTTCTGCCGCAGAGACACGGTCTGCCTCGCTATAATATAAAAAGGCTGAATCAAAAGACCAGCTATCTTCAGCAGACTCAACCGAAGTTGGCGCAGCCGCGACCTGAACACTGCCTAACAAAGCTGTTGTTGCTAAGGTTAACGCCGCTTTAAGGTTACCTTTATTCACCGTTTTTTTCATCTTATTATCTTTAATTAATTGCATCCACAACCTCCTCCACCGAAGCTTTTACCGCCACTTGATGCTTCTTTACTAAAATAAATATGGTCATCAAGTGCAGAATCAATTGGCGAAGATGTTAATGCCATTTGCTCTTTTGCTAACAGATCGCGTTCCCAAGGTTCAACACCTAAACTAGAACAACCAGATGCTAAAGTTACCGCAGCGAAGATGAGTGAGTACTTAAATTTATTTTTCATTGAAAACCTCATTATTTTCTTTGTATTATCGGTTAGAGAGCAAGTAACTGTTGAATTTCTTGTTCGTATTGTGAAACTTTTGTGGTAAAAAAACCACTATGTGCGTATTTAATCTTGCCTTTCTTGTTTATGGTCAAACTACTTGGCATACCTTGAATTTTAAAAAAGCGCGCTAACTCTCCTTTAGGATCATAAACAACCGCAAAGTTGGCAGGATTATCCTGTAAAAATTCTTTTGCCAAAGCTTGTTCCGCATCAAGATTAATACTAATCACAGTAAAACCTTTTGATTGATGCTCACGTTGCATTTTGTTCATCCACGGGAATGATTTACGACAAGGTCCGCACCAAGACGCCCAAAAATCAACATAAATCACTTCACCACGGTGCTGAGAGATTAAGCGGTCTAATTGCGTTTTAGCTGAAATTTCTGCAACATTCTTTGCTTGAGCAGCACTTAAAAACAGAAAAAAAGTTAACGTTAGTAGAGAAACGAATTGAAGTTTTCGAGCCACCGAAAGAGTGGTTTTACAGGAGTGTTGGATAAGCTGTATATTCACTAAAATACCATCAAAAAATATAATTAATTCAATAATAATTAAGTTTTCTTAAGGAAAACTTAAGAAAGCATTTTTTAAGTATCGCCACCAAAAATAACGAGCTCTCTGTTTTCTAGCCATAATGGATACTGGGTCATCACTTTACTGAACATTCGGCTTTGCAAATAGTTATTTAACCATGCTCGTAGTTTGGGATATGGTGACTGTAAATACCATTGACGCTCGACTTTTGAAAATTTACGAATAAAAGGCAGCAAAGCGATATCAGCTAAACTGGCTTTGTTTGACATGAAAAAATCATTGAACTGTAAACGTTGTTCTAAATCGGTGATGTGTTTTTCACAAGCTTTTCTATCACTTTCAAGTGAATCTTCATGATAACGTTTTGCACATTGATATTTATCAAAACAGGCTTTAAATTCATTATCGAACTGTGAAATTAGCAATAACATTTCAGATAATAAGTGAGGCGTTTCGCTATGCAACAAGTTATCAGGGTCACTTTCATGTAATGCCCATAACATAACGTCTAAACTTTCTTCAATAACGACTATTTTATCTGGGGCCTGTTCAGTGACTAAAACGGGCACAGTTCCTTTAGGTGATGCCTTGAGCATTTCATCAGGTTTGTCAGTTAACACTAAATCTCGCAGTGCAACTTTTTGTTTTGCATAATATATTGCGATTCTTGCACGCATAGCATACGGACAGTTTCGAAGAGAATATAATATAGGTAAGGGTAAATTTGACGTCATGGTGATTTTATTTATAAAAAATATACAAGAATAAGTTACTTTAACGGTATTCATTAAGGAAATATATCGGTAAAATCGCCACCTTTAAATTTAAGTGAAGAATAAGTGACCCCATGGATCCAAAAATAGAATTATTAGCACCCGGCGGTGATGTCGAAGCAATTAAAGCAGCTATTATTGCTGGCGCCGATGCCGTTTACTGTGGCCTAGATACTTTTAACGCCAGAAATCGTGCTACTAATATCTCATTTGATCAGCTTGTGGGTGTTATTCGCTTAGCTCATCAGTATCAATGCGAAATCTTTTTAACCTTGAATGTTGTTATTTTAGAACGCGAATTTGCTTCACTGGCTAAATTATTAACCAAACTTGCTAACACCACACTCGATGGCGTTATTGTGCAAGATATTGGTATGTTCTACATTCTTAAAAAGTATTTCCCAACACTTGATATTCACGCATCAACACAATTAACAACACATAATGTTGGTCAAATACCTTTCTTGAAAAAACTTGGCGCGTCACGCGTGAACTTATCAAGAGAGTTAGATTTACGTGAAATAACGGCTATGGCAGCAGCAGGTAAAGCGCATGATACGTTAACTGAAGTTTTCGTGCATGGTTCATTATGTGTCGCATTTTCTGGGCTATGTTATTCAACTTCTGCCAGTGTCGGTAATTCAGGTAATCGTGGTCGTTGTAGCCAAGCTTGTCGTGAAGAATATGAGCCAACTGCAACAGGTAATAAATTCCCGTTAAATATTAAAGATAACTCTGCATTTTTTGATTTACCTGCACTTATTGAAGCGGGTGTTCATTCATTTAAAATTGAAGGCCGAATTAAAGGCGCAAGCTATGTACACACTGTTGTTGACAGCTTTCGTAAGCAAATTGATGGTTTTCTTAAAACGGGTGAACTACTTGAAGACGGTGAAAGACTATACAAAGTATTTAACCGCGATTTTTCTAACGCCTTTTTACGTGGCGATTTAAACCAATCAATGTTTACAGAAAACCCGCGTGATAATTCTAAATATTATGCCGTAGATAAAAGTAATGCGATTTCTGTTGTACAAATTCAAGAAGTTGAGCAAAAGCTTAATGATGAGAAGCAACTTATAAACGCTTCTGTTGACGATAAAATAAAACACTTAACGATTGATAAAATACCGTTAACGTTAACTTTTTCAGGGCAGAGTGATCAACCACTCACCTTAACAGTAACCACAAAAGAACTTTCTCAACAACAACCTTTTGTTGATGCTGACAACAGCGATAAAGGCATAGAAACAAAAAGTTTTGAACTAAAGTCACAAAGTGTTTTAGTAAAAAGTGGCAAAATCAGTATTGATAGGGAGACCGTTGAAAAGCGCTTTAAGAGTTTCAACAATGCACATTTCAACCTTGTAGAAATACTCACACAAGGCTTAGAAGACGGTTTAAGTATTCCTTTTAAAGAATTAACGGTGTTGAAAAATCAAGCCGCATTCCTTTTAAACAATTCAAAACCCGTAATAGCTGAAGTGCAATTACCTAAGTTAACTAGGCATCCGAAATTAACAACCACGGTTGATGCAAAAGCAGAGCTATCCATTCTTATTTGTGATGAAAGTGATGTAGAATTAGCCAGTTTAACTGATGCTGACATTTACTTTAAACTGCCTGAAGCTTATAAACGCGGTTGCACTAAATATGTTGGTTTTCTAAAAGACAACCCTCGTCTTATCCCTTGGTTTTCTTCGGTATTAATTGGTAAAGATTACGACGTAGCAGTTAACATATTAGAACAAGTAAGACCTGAGCTTATTGTGACTAATAATACTGGTATCGCTTATGAAGCCAACCGGTTAGGTATTCAATGGATAGCAGGTCCATTTCTAAACACCACGAACTCTTACGCTTTACTTGCGATGCAAGAAGGGTTTGATTGTAAAGGAGCGTTTATTTCTAACGAAATAAACCGTCAGCAAATCAGAAATATTGCTCGCCCTGAAAATTTCAAACTGTTTTATAGTATTTACCACCCCATTTTATTAATGGCTAGCAGACAGTGTTTCTTTCAACAAAGTGTTGGCTGTGAAAAACCACGTATTGATAATGGCTGTATGCTGTCATGTGATAAATCAACCAGCATTACTAATTTGAAAGGTGTTTCGTTTGCTATCGACAAACAAAAAGCAGGTTACCCAAGTATTTATAATCAAGATCAGTTTTTAAATACTGAGATTATTGAAGACCTAAGTGATTTATTTGACGGCTTTATGGTTGATTTAACTAACATTGGTTCTGGTGATAAAGAAATGCCTGAAAAAGCGTTGTTAATTACTCAGTTTGAGGAGTTACTTAAAGGTAATTCAAACGTTTCTGAAACACTGAATGTTATGGTACCAGAGTCAACTGACAGCCAGTATCACACAGGATTGTAGCTAGTCCTTATAATTCATAACGTTGCAGCGTCTATTATCACAGTAAATAATAAAACGCTGCAGCTTATCGTGAATGTTCACCCCTTATCTGTAGCGTCTAATTATTGGTATAACACACTTTTGTTTTCGCTACATAGTCATGTAAACAACGCTTTTCTTTACCAAAAATAAAAAGTGGGTTAACAATACCGGCAATAAACTGACCTCCAAAAGGTACCATTGAAAGTATTTGCATCGGTATCATACGCTTAAAGTAAATTGTCGTTAAATTTGCCTTAGTATTATCTAAATTCTCAATACGAATTGACATAAAATTCTTACCAATCGTTTGGCCATAATGGTAAAGAAGATAACCATGTAGAATAAAACCTACCATAATGCCATAAGCAAGTAACATCACCGATAAAGAAAATGTGGGGTCAGTAAGTGTTTCAAAATCAACATAAATAAAAATAGGTATGGCAGAGATTATGCCAATAACACCGTCGATTAAGGCGGCAATTAAGCGATCTCCTCTTGTTGCTTTTTCGCCAACTCTTTTTGTATTGTCAACTTCCTCAGGATGAATAACAGGCCTTTCTTGTATTAATCGATTAATTTCCTCTGCTCTTTCAGGGTACTTCTCACTATCGATAGTGTCTGCTGCTGAATGTAGTTCTTCTAATGTATATGACGTAAAGTCAATTTTTGAATCCATGTAGATCACTGCTCCTTAATTAAAAAGAAGAATTGGTTTGTGTTAAAAACTCAATTTCTTCATTGCTTGATACTCTGTTTAGTATTTTATTGCGGTGCGGATAACGCCCAAATCTTTCTATTATTATTTTATGCTGTTGTTCAAAATCTATACTTGAATCAACGCCATTGTCAAAATACAACTTAACGGCAACTTCATGTATTGCTAGAGATTCACTGTGCATAAACGGCATATAGAGAAAGTTTCTTTCAAGTGCATTTAAATGTTTATCAGCACCAACATTAATCGCTTCTTGGGCAAGCGCTAAAGCAAGCTTATCAGCAGCAAAAGAACGTGGCGTATTGCGGTACATATTTCTAGAGAATTGGTCTAATAAAATAATTTCAGCAAGCCGACCTTTAGGTGTCGATCGCCATAGAAATAACTCACAGTTGTTTGCCAACTGATGGACCGTTGAAAACCTGTTGATAATAAGTTCATCAAGCGCTAAATCTTTCACCCACCATTGTGATGGTTCTACTTCTTTAAACCAGAAATTTAAAATATCGTCTACGGTCATTTACAACACCTTAGTACACTTGCTAATGAAACAAGATTTATTTAAAGGTAACTTTGCCACCAATCATTTTAAATGCAGGCATGCCACGAATTAACATCTCACGTGAAAAGACACTTTCACAGTTTGGGCAAACGCAAGGGATAACAGTAAAGTCTTTAACTATACGTACTTTAAAACATTTAACTAAAGCCCCTTTACCGCCTTTTTTATACTTATACAAAGGTGCTCTGCACTTACTGCAATAAATATCGACAGACTTTTCCGGGACTTTCTTATTAGGCTTAGCCATCAGTTAAAAATGTCAGCCGTTATTGATTTTCTTTTAGTTTAGCTTTAGCCGCTTCAACCTTAGCAAAATCTAAGCCTAATTCTTCAACCGCTTCTTTAATGAGATCAGGGCTAGTCATCACCATCATCATAATTGATTGCAGCTTCTCAGGTGGCAAACCCAATGATTGAATATTCATCATAGCCATCATTGGATTTTCAGTTAGCACTTGAAAAAGTTCTTTAATTTTTTCTTCACTTACATTTAATTCTTTTAACGCCTGAATAATTGGGTTCATTATTTTTCCTAAAACCATAAAAATTATATAATTGCTATTGTCGCTATTTCAACAGACATTTACCAATATATTTTCATGATTCACTCACTCTATTTTACGTGAGCAAAGTTTACTCCGCATATTTTATTTTAGAGAGAGTAAGAAATAATTGAGATATTTACATCGTGGAGCTAAGCGGGTTATCGAACAGGGATTTTTCTTTGCTCATCAAGTTTAATTAAATAGGCATTCCTACCAATGCCCATAAACTCTTCGTCAGTATAAACAACGGTATTATCATCATAAAAAGTCACCGATTCTTTTTGCGTAATGGTGCCTAGATCTATTTCATAAGCATCACCTGAAAAGAAGTCATCATCTTGCCAATTTTCAAATAACCATAGTCTTTGTGAGTCGAGCAATACCAATTTCTTTTTGTTTGGACTTAGTGCCGCAGAAGTTATCCAACAAAGTTTCTCATGATGGGTACAAGTGGTAAATGAACTGAGTTTCTTGGCCTGATGATTAGCTGCATAAGCACCTATTCGATATAAGTTAGTTTCTCCATCAAACGGCACCGATCTATTCTTTGTGAATAAATACAATTTCTTTTTGTAAAAAACAAACGCTTCTAAATCATATTTTTTCTGATTTTCTTTTGGCGGATAACTTATTTGCTCTGGATACATAAATTTAATTATTTCAGCGCTGGTAGTCTCTCCTTTAATATCAATAGGGTTTTCTATTTTATATATCGTTAACCATTTTCGCTTATTCTCGTTATTACCAAAGTCTCCTAAAAAGAAATGTCCAAAATCATCTTGAGTCATGTCTTCCCAGTCAATATTCTTAGCGTTAGTGATCAAAACCGTTTTACTTATTGTCCCATCAGGTTCAACTCTGTATAAATTAGGTTGGTCTCCCCCATCATTTATTGCCCAAAGCTTACCTTTTTTATCAAACTCAATACCTGAAACTTCAGTGAGCTTTTCATCCATAGAGACAAGCTTATTATTAAAATGATGTTTGATTGATGAGCCTACAACAATAAAAATGAACAGTAAGACAAATACAGCGAGCCAACGTAAGTTTTTTTTGAGCATATACTTTTTCATTTTCCAACAATATAAATCAGCGTACTAAAATAAAGGGTTATTTTGAGGCTATTATAAACTGTTTAGCTAGCTTAAGGGGAAGAGAGTTTTATTTGGCAAAATATCACTGTATTTCAAATTAAACTAGGCGAGGTCTTACTGTTCATCAGCGAAACAAAAACCATTATATATGTTGAGTGAGATATTCTGTAAAGGCATCTGCATCAAGTGGACGGCTGAAAAAATACCCTTGAATAAAGTGACACTCATGTTTAGTTAACAATTGACACTGTGCCAAGTCTTCAACGCCTTCAGCAACCACTTTTAATCCTAAACTTTTAGCCATTGCTAATATTGCACAAGCTAAAGCTTCGTCTTCTGAATTAGATGTAATATCTTTAATAAAAGCACGGTCTATTTTAAGTATACTGATAGGAAAACGCTTTAGATAACTCAGTGACGAATACCCTGTACCGAAGTCATCAATTGACAATGCTATCCCCATTTCTTTAAGGGTTAAGAGTTGAATAAAGGTTTGATCATCTTCTTGAATTAATAAACTCTCTGTCATTTCAAGGATTAACGAATCAGGAGAAAGTTGCGTTTTTTCTAAAATATGTACAAGCTTACTGATAAAGTCTTGGCGTTGAAACTGAACACTAGAGATATTAACTGAAATTTTAGGGGCAACATCGAATTGACTCTGCCAGTATTTCGCTTGTTTACAAGCCTCTTCTAAAACCCAATCACCAATGTCGGTAATAAAGCCAATATCTTCGGCTAACGTGATAAATTCAGAGGGTGCAACTAAGCCTTTTATAGGATGTAGCCACCGAACTAAAGCTTCAGCGGATATGATTTTATTCGTGCTTACTTCATGTATAGGTTGGTAATGCAAAATCAATTCTTTGTTTAAAATAACTTTTCTCAACTCAACTTCTAAATTTCGTCGTTGTTGCGCCTTAATATCCATTTCTTTTGTGAAAAACTGAACATTATTTTTACCCTTTTCTTTTGCTTTATACATGGCACTATCAGCTTTTCTCAGGAGTTCTTCAGATGTTTCTCCATCGTCTGGAAATATTGATATACCGATACTTGCTGTAACATAGGCTTCTATTTCTTCGAGTTGAAATGGACTAGCAATTTTCTCAAGTATCAAAGAGGCAATTTTTTCAAAACTAAACACATCATGATTACCTGATAAAATAATAGCAAACTCATCACCACTTAAACGACTTACCGTGTCTATTTTTCTTAATGTTTCTTTGATGCGTGTTGTGGTTAATTTTAGCAGCATATCTCCTTTGGCGTGGCCAAAAGTATCATTTACATTTTTAAAGCCATCTAAATCAATAAAAAATATTGCAACGGTATTGTTCTCTCTTTTAGCAACCTCTAAAGTATGCTCAAATCTGTCTACAAACAAATTTCTATTTGCTAATCCTGTTAATGAATCATAATTGGCTTGACGATATATTTTATCTTCTGCTTTTTTACGCTTAGTAATATCACTAAATAATGAAACATAGGATTCGAGTTGTCCTAACTCATCTTTTAGTGCAGTAACCGATAACCATTCATAAAAGACTTCACCATTTTTTCGCCTATTACATATTTCACCTTGCCATTGACCTGATTTCTCCAACGTTTCATTCATCCGCTCATAAAACTCAACATCATGATGCCCAGAGCTTAACAAAGAAGGATTTTTACCTAGTACTTCACTTTCTTGATAGCCAGTAATAAATATAAAGGCTTCGTTAACGGCAACAATTTTATTCTTAGTGTCAGTGACCATCACCGCTTCTGTAGCTGTTTTAAAGACGGTTGAAGCCAGCCTTAGTTGTTTTTCGTCATTTTTAAGTTGGGTTATATCTTCTTTAATGCCGACATAACTTGTAATTTTATTTTTAGAGTCTTTAAGTGGGTATATATTGGCTTTCTCCCAAAACGTTTCACCATTTTTTCGTTGGTTGTAAAACTCTCCTACCCAGTGTTTACCTGATGTAATGGTGTGCCATAGATTTTCATATAATGCCGTTTGATGTACGCCAGATTTAAGAATACTGTTCTTTTTACCAATGACTTCTGTTGATTCAAACCCTGAACTGTTAATAAATTCTTTATTAACATAAGTAATAATACCGTCAAGATCGGTTGTTTGAATTGATACGGGGCTTTGCTCAACAATTTGGGCGATTAAAGAACGCTGCTCTTCTGCTTCATTTTTACGCTTTAACAAAAAGAATAAAAATGAAGCTAAAATGGATAATAATAAAATGCTGAGGAAGAGAATGTGTATCAAATTTCTTTTAGTTTTATCAATTTGGTTGACTTGCTTATCGACCAAATGTTCTAAATTACTTTGATAATGCCATAGTGCTTTTTTGTACTTTCTTTCTGCTGTTACGTCTTGAATAATAGAAAAAAGTGCCTTCTTATTATTATAATTGATAGGAATTGAATGAGCGGAAACCGTTTTGATGTCGCCATTTTTAACTTTATGCCTAAAAATGAAATAATTTCTATTTTCTGATTTCGCTAACGCTCTTTCTGAAGCCACTTGTTCGGGGCTTAACAAGTTAATATCTTGAATAGACATAGACTCTAACTTATCTTTAGAAAAGCCATAGAACTGATGCGCAGCTATGTTTGCCTTAATAATATCCCCTGTCTGGGGCTCAATAATTAACATAATCGCACTATGCTTTTCAAAAATCGATTTAAAGTTACTGTTTGAGAAGGTATCGGTTGAAAAAAAGCATAACGAAAAAGTAAAAAGCGAGAATAAACAATTGAGGGAAGCGTATTTTAACGCGGATAAAAGACTAAAACGGTCAACATTGAACATATGAACCCACTATACTTAATATGAATGTAATAAATCATTTGACGTAAAACTGTATTAATATAGTCCGTTCAAGTAACTTAATTCCATTTAGTATTAGGATAGTAGCATAGGAATAAATTAATAACAGAAAGCCAAAATCATGTGTGTTTATGCGCTTCTTCTGTATTACTGTGGTGAAATGAAAGAAATGAGTTAATCGTAGACTTTAATAGGTGGGCAGGTTTGCAAAGTATATACCGGCGTTTCTATGATAAATGTATCTAAAGAGATGCTAAAATTAATCTGCATCTTTTTGTTTGGCTTATTGCTTAAAATACCAGTAAAAAGCTCAAAATCAACGTTAACCGCTAGATACCTGTATAGCCTTTTATACGCGCCAATCCCTTGCAACACTTCTCTGGGCCACTCGGACCCAGTATATAATTAATCTAATAAAAAATTAACTCACAAAAGACTGGAGACTATATCAGTATTTGCCGTTTATTCTGGATCAACATACCCAGACCAGATATCGGCGTTGATGGTATTGACTGGCGTTTTCTTTTTACGTTTTTTCTTACCTGTACCTTCAGGTTTTGCCATTGGCTTCTCTGCGGCAGTTATTGAATCACTACTCACTTCATCCGCTTCAAACCCCTTTACTTGCTCACGTTCAAGACGAATTTTATTCTTTTTTTCAATGACACTAAAGTGGTGAAAGTCTTCATGATCTATTAATGACAATGCTAAGCCTACTTCGCCCGCGCGGCCACTTCGGCCAATACGATGCATGTAGTCTGATGGACTTCTCGGTAAATTGAAATTGATCACCACAGGCAGTTTTTCAATGTCTATACCGCGTGCAGCAATATCAGTAGCAATTAGCACGTCAATCTCACCGGCTTTAAAACCGTCAAGTACTCTACTGCGTTCACCTTGGCCTTTATCACCATGAAACACCTCGGCGGTAATACCACGTTTAGCTAATTTTTCAGCTAAATGCTCACAATGGTGTTTAGCATTAACAAAAATAAGCGCTTGTCGCCATTCATTTTCTTTAATTAAATGTGCTAACACAGCGGTTTTATCACCCTTGTTAACGGTAAAAACACGCTGTACCAAAGTACTCGCATCGCTGCTTTGCACTTGTATTTCAATCGGATTGTGCAGTAACGCTTGAGTTAACGCTTTTACTTGATCAGGAAAAGTTGCTGAAAATAATAATATTTGTTTTTTCTTAGGTAATAGAGCTAACAGCGCAGTTAGCTCTTCAGTAAAGCCTAAACTTAACATTCTGTCGGCTTCATCAAGCACTAAGGTTTTCACCAAATCAAGCTTAACGGCATTACTTGAGATCAAATCGAGTAGTCGACCTGGCGTTGCAACCAAAATATCAGCACCACCACGTAATGCCAGCATTTGTGTATTCGCTGATACCCCACCAAAAACAGCAAGCGTTTTAATCGCGCCGTTAAAATGTGCCGAATAAGACTTAATACTGTCAGCAACTTGTTTAGCCAGTTCACGGGTCGGCACTAATATCAGTCCAGATACATAGTTACCTTTGTTACTTAATGATTTATCCGCGCTTTTTTGCTGAAAAAGGTGCTGCAATAATGGTAATGCAAAAGTGGCTGTTTTACCCGAGCCTGTATTTGCCCCTGCAATTAAGTCATGCCCCGCTAATACACTGGGTATAGCTTGTGCTTGAATAGGCGTAGGTTGCTGATATTCCAGTTCAGTTAATCGAGCTAACAAAGGGGGAATAAGGCCAAGTTCGTTAAAATTTGCTGGGGTTGCGACAGAAGTCATTAATTAAAGGGCTCAAAGCTTAGATAAGTGCCGCTATTTTAGCTTATTTATCGCGGGTAAGTTAGTGAATTCGATCAGACAATACTTTAATGTTGTTCAGCACGGAGTTATCAAACCATCATATTCGTTTTATTTTATGTTAACCCAATATTTAACTTTGTTTTACCCTAACACTCAAATACAGAAATAGAGAAATAGAGAAATAAAGAAATAGAGAAACACTGACCTTTATGTATTGCCTCTCAAAGTAATGAGTGTAATTAATATCAGATATGCATAACCTACTAACTCCTAGTAGCTACATAATCAATCATTAACTTTAGACGTTACACTGCTATTACTTCTAATCCGTTAAAAATTTGCCAAAAAATTAAGACCCATAACAACTGGCGATTCAGAATCAACCTAACATCAGTAAACATAAAGCTATTCTTTAATAATGTGTTATCAAAAAATTCAGATTATTGGATATAAATTCAATAACAAAGCAAAAGAGTGTGAATTCCTATTTTTTAAGTGATAATGCGCCATCGAACTTCCGTAGTTTATGATATTAACGATATAACGTTGATTGTATTGATAAATTGCTAATAAACAGAGATATGATGAAAACAGTCACTAAACTAATAACATTATGTGCGTTAATACTAAGCATATTTGTAAATATCAACACAAGCGCCGCGACGTTTACTTTTACTGCGATCCCTGATGAAGACGAATCTCAACTTAGAACCCGTTTCGAGAAGGTTGCTCTTTATTTAGAGCAAAAACTTGGCGTTAAAGTAGAGTATGTACCGGTAAAGTCTTACTCTGCAGCGGTAACAGCCTTTAGAAATAACCAAGTGCAACTTGCCTGGTTTGGCGGTTTATCTGGTGTACAAGCCAGACGATTAGTACCTGATTCGCAAGCGATCGCCCAAGGTTATGAAGACCAGTTTTTTAAAAGCTATTTTATTGCTCACTATAGTACGGGCTTAGAGCGCAGCGAGAGTTTTCCTGCTATTAGCCAGAAAACCTTCACCTTTGGTTCAAAAGGCTCTACATCAGGTCGATTGATGCCACAATATTATATCGAAAAGCATTTAGAGAAAAAGCCACAGCAAGCGTTTAAACGTGTTGGTTTTTCCGGTGACCATAGCCGTACTATTGCCCAAGTACAAGCGGGTGCTTACGAAATTGGCGCCGTTAATTATAAAGTCTGGGAAACAGCCCTTGCTTCAGGAAAAATAGAGTCGAATAAAGTCAGCGTGATTTGGGAAACACCTGCTTACCCTGACTACCAATGGACAATACGCGCAGGTGTTGATGCTAAGTTTGGCAAAGGGTTCAAAGATAAAGTACAAGCGGCACTGCTTAACATGAATGATCCTGAGCTACTAAAAAGTTTTCCTCGTTCTTCATTTGTTAACGCGACAAATAAAGATTTTGAACCGGTATTAACCGTCGCTAAAAAGATAGGACTTATCGATTAATGATAATAATCGACAACCTAAACCTTCATTATAATAAAACAGCCAAGTATAGCTCTGGTAAAACTACCGATAAGAACACAGGTAAAAGCACCGGTAAACATAAGGCATCTACACAGGTTATTTTTGATCTGAGCCTGACCATCAATGAAGGTGAAAAAGTTGCGATTATTGGTCCATCAGGTGCAGGAAAATCTAGCTTACTGCACCATTTGTATCAAACCTTACAAAGCCGCGCAGCTCTTTGTTCTCAACGACAAGGCTTAGTTGATAATTTAAGTATTTATCACAATGTATTTATGGGCGCTTTAGCCCGCCATCACTGGTTATATAACTTAATAAATTTAATTAAACCGTTCAAACAAAACCTCAACGAGATCACCGCACTTTGTCAGCAATTAGAGTTAGACCAACCCTTGGCTAAAAAAGTAAATCAGCTTTCTGGTGGGCAAAGACAACGAGTTGCATTAGCAAGAGCCTTGTATCAGCAACAAGGAATTTTTATTGGTGACGAGCCTTTTTCTGCGCTTGACCCATTAATGACGGCAAGATTACTCGACATCGTATTCGCACAGCACAACAGTGTAATTATGGTGATGCATGACCGAGAACTCGCAATGACCGCCTTCGACCGTGTTATCGCCTTAGATAAAGGCCGACTGGTACTCGACAGCAAACAGCAGAGTATTAACCAACAACAGATTACCAAGCTCTTTCAAACGAGCGCTGTCGCGTAGGTTTATTTTATGGCGCCGCTTAATAATAGACAATATCCTTTGGGCTATTGGCAAAAAGTCACTTTATCAATTTGGCTTATCGCCTTGGTTATTCTTCCTTTCGCCGATATAGAAATTGTAAACTTCGACCCTTTCCTTGAATTAACGCTGATGGCACAAGGGTTAATGTCCCCCAATTTTTTTGCCACCGAATACCTCTTTCAAGCGGTAATTCAAACCATTAATTTTGCCATTATCGGTGTATGTTTAGGGTTAATAGTTGGCGCGCCGCTTGCCCTAATATATCAAAACCCCATAGTCTCTGGCTGCTGCTCTTTTTTTCGGGCTATTCATGAAATCTTTTGGGCACTGTTATTCTTACAGGTTTTTGGTCTTTCTCCCATCACCGGAATTTTAGCGATAGCGATCCCGTTTGCCGCGACTTTTGCCCGAGTATTTCACGATATTGTCAACCAATCATCAGACAGCCCTTTAGAAATTATCGATAGCCGCGCAGATATTATTAGCCGTTATACTTATGGAAAAATCGCTCAGGTGCTGCCGCAACTTATGGCCTACACTCGTTACCGCTTTGAATGTGCCCTGCGCAGTAGCGCCGTCCTCGGTTTTATTGGTATGCCAACGCTAGGTTTTTATATGGAAACAGCTTTTAAACAAGGGAATTATAACGAAGGCGCCGCATTATTGATGCTATTCGTTGCTCTTATTAGCACCATTCGTTACTGGTGCCCACCTAAATTACTCGGGGTTTACCTCGTTATTGCTTGCGTCACATTGGTAGAAATTCCTGCGGTAGACAGCAGCTTATTAGTCCGGTTTATTAGCCAAGATATATTGCCACCGATGTTGGTAAACACGGCGACGTTTGCAGAAGTGCAATGGCTTTCACTCTATGTTTGGCTTAGCGATATTATAACACTGCAAGCGATTCCAGGCGTAATAGCGACCATGACTTTAGCCTTACTTGCCTTGGCAGCTACCCACTTTGTTACTTTAAATGCTCATGCTTTAGCAAGTAAACAATTATCGCCAGTACCATTAACTTGGTTGGGACAGTTAATGTTATTAATAGGCCGCTGCGTACCAGAATATATTTTAGCATTTATCTTTTTAATGCTGCTTGGCCCTTCAATGTTACCGGCAATAATCGCATTAGCCATACACAATGGCTGCGTTATCGCCTACTTGGCTGTTCGACAAAGTAACACCATTGCACCACAGCAAATGCAGATAAGTAAGCTAAACCAATTTAACTACCACATAATGCCGAGTATCTATCCTAATATAATGGCCTTAATGTTCTATCGTTTTGAAATAATCGTACGAGAAACTGCCGTGTTTGGCATTTTAGGTATTATGACCTTAGGATTTTATATTGACAGTAGCTTCAGCGAAATACGCTACAGCAATGCACTGGTACTGATCACCTGTACCGCCCTGCTCAATGTCGTTATTGATATCCTATCAAGACGACTGCTTAAGTTACCAAAAGCGAGTCAGGCGAGTTGTTAAACTTTACTTATGGCTTTTAATCGCTAAAAGTAGAAAATTGCCACGTTCATTTTAATTGCTCACTTTTTGCTGTAATAGAGACAAACTTTCTGTCATTTATTTAAAAAGTAACCTGACATAGACCGTATATGATTTTACTTCTGCCCCCTTGCAGCGAAATACAGTGAATTGGTTTCTCATACCACCCACTGTATATTTTGTAAAAGCATTTAAAAAAATGGTAACTTATCTTTTTATATAGGTCGTTTCCCCATTATTTTTAGGCTTTATAAACTATTCCCCCCGACTAATGTTGTGTATTACTGAATTAACCCTAGCGGCATTATTTTGTTTAAATAGCTGGAACTTCCAGGATGATTAGGGTATTTGGGGTTAGAAAAAATAACGTTCTGATTATTCTTCATTGCCTCATTAATAGCCGTTTGCAATTGCGGATCTATGTTTTTAATATAGTCTTTTGGCCAAATCTGTTTTTCAATCATTACCGGTACTCCTTGATTTTCAATACCCCAATCACCATCGGGGAGATAAGCTCCTCGATTTGGAATTTGAACTTTTGCATTATCTATCGTTTGCATTTTAAAACCCCACGGACCTATACCTGCACCAAACGTTTGTCTACCAACGCTAATGCCAAGCTCTGCCTTTTGAAACATAGTTGCAAATGTTTCTGCTGCCGAAGCGTTCCATTCATTGGTCAATAAAACCTTTTTGCCTTCAAAACTATTGACGGGAACCTTAAGGTCTTGTCCATATCTAAATTTATACGCGTAAAGAGGCTTGCGCTGTAGCATTGAGATCAGAAGATCAGAAGTGATACCGCCACCATTAAAACGTTGGTCGATAATTAACCCTCGTTTAGCTTTCGCGCCGTAATAACCGCGCAAAAAGTTTTCAATACCTTGAGCGTTATAACCGTCAATATGTAGATAACTTACTTGTCCAGCGCTTTGCTTTTCCACTTGACGTCGGTTATTTTCAGCCCAATCAGCGATTCGTAGTTGATCGTCCCTCATCAAAGGAATTACTTTTACTGTTCGACTGTTATCACCATTCGCGTTGGTAGAGACTTCCAAAGATATGACTCTCCCTGCCATATTCATTAGCGGACGATAAAGATTTTGCTCAGCGGTTAACGCTTGACCATTAATTGAAATTAGGTATTCTCCGTTTTTCACTCTGCTGCCTGGCTGATCTAAAGGTCCATAAACTCCATCTCTGCGATCGTAATGCCCTTGCTGATATATTTTAGATACCCGATAACGGCCATTAGCCACTATAAAGTCGGCACCTAATAATCCCGGCTGACTATTTTTTTGTGTTTTAATGCCATTGTCACCAGTTCCTAACCCTAAATGGCTAACGGAGGTATGAGAGAAAATACGATCATTAAAACGCTTCAACCCTCTACGGCTGGTAATGTTAGGTATAAACTGTTGATAGTGTTGCTCTAACTCAATCGTGTCATAACCATGAACGTTGGCATCGTAAAACTGTTCTCTAAGGTATCGCCAAGAAGACTGATAGATCTGTTGCCATTCCTTAATCACATCAATTTTTGCCCCCAGTGACGGTATGCTAACTTCAGTTACTTGAGGTTTTTCTTGACCAAAATCTTGGAGAGTAAAGTTAGCGCCCTTTTTATAAAGAACATATCGACGCGAAGCGTCAACAGTAAACTGCTGGGTTGAATAGCTTAGCTTGGTAAGTTTCGCAGGTTTTTTAAGATCATAAAGATATAACGCCAATCTGGGTTCTGACACTTGCGCAGGGTTAACTGGCCATTCCATGGTTTGTAGCAGCATTTTTCCCGGCGATAATGCAGTAATACTTTCTAGGCCTTTATGAGGTAATGCTAACGGCATGATCCGTTCACCTATCTCATTAAAATCAATCTCGGCCCCTTGTTGAATAACAGACCAATTTACATTCATATTAGGTTGATTAATAACAGGTAACACAGGAGGGGGAGTATTTTTTTGCAGTAAAATCACATTCAAATGACCACTAAGATGACTACTTTGATCATAAGCACTCAAGACACTCCATTTAAAGTCTGATGCAGCACGATTATAGCTCGACATAAAATAAAGATACTGACCGTTTTGATCAAAAGCGGGTGATGCCACATAGATATCGCCCTTAGTCATTTGATGACTTTTTCCTGTTGTTAAATCACGTACAAACAATGTTGGTAAATAATTATCAAGCTTTTTTACATAGGCAAAATAACGACCATCTCCAGACCAGACCCCAGACCAAGAGTCTTGACCGGGATCATTGGAGTTATCGATTATCCTTGCCTTACCTGTGACTCTATCAAACAACCATAAATTCAACCGGTGATCAGCAAACGTTAAATATTGACCATTAGGCGACCAACTTAGCTCATAATAAACCGACGGATGCTCTTCGATAATAAATTCTTCTGTTGTCTTTGATTTAAGGTTCATTAATGCCAGACGATTATCGCCATGGACATCACTGAAGTAAGCGATATGCTTACTATTGTGAGCAATGGCGACGCCAAATTCACTCACCCCCGGAGTTTGTGTCAAATTTATTGATTTTTTACTATTGAGATCAAAACTAAATAAATCACCTCTCGCTGATAAAATTGCCTTTTCACCTTCGGGCATTAGCTGATAATCAGTTAACCAACGTGAAACATCGACTCGACGATCTCTCATCAAAGAACGATCCAATGTGACACTTACATTCAATTTGATTACCCGGTTACTCGCTAAATTTAAGGTATACAAAGCGCCATCACGGGCAAACGCTATATTCCCTTGCTCGCTATCAATGCTCGCAAAGCGCACGCCATATTTATCAAAATCGGTTAGTTGCTTAATATTAGCGCCAGACACATCACAAACAAAAAGATTATGAGTACCGGTTTGATCAGATATATAACTGATGCTGGTGTTATAAAGCATTGGAGAAAACGCATTGTATTTTTCGCCGACAATCAGCTGAGTGTCGTACGTTTTAGGTGTTAGCTTATAGATACCCGCACGCATGCCACCTCGGTAATAGCGAAATTCACTTAAGCCCGGGAAAATGCCCATGGGCACATAAAAATCACCCGCATCGCTATCACCAAAGGCATACTGTACGCCAAAAGGAAGGGATAATTCAGTTGGCCATTGTTCATTGACCGAAATTTGATATAAGCGATGGGCACGACCATTTTCCCGTGCTGAGCGAAAAATTACCTTAGTATCATCTGTGCTCCAAGCAACGGGCACATCAGCTAACGGATGGTAGGTTAGACGTTTGGTCAGACGGCTTGTTAAATCAAGTACATACACATCGCCTCGCCCTGTACTACGGCGAGTGAAAGCAACCTTAGAGCCATCTTTTGAAATAACAGGAAAAGCATCATCCCCTTTAGCAGGAGTCAGTACTGTGGCCTCTCCTCCTGTAACAGCCACCATCCAGAGTTGTCCATTACTGGCAAATACAATGGTATCACGGTGAATTGCAACACCTTCAATATTTAATGGCCCGCTCATCGCCATCGATTGAGCATTAGCACTTACCAAGAGAGTAAGAAAGAGCAGCTTAAAAATAAGCGCCTTAGTAAAATTAACAATTGTCATATTAGTGTTCCTATTTCGGCATATCTACAGCTATTGCTAGCCTAAGCCTTGCCGATATTAGATTACAAATGGGGAGTTATTCGTAGCGAAGTGCCAGCATGGGATCCACTCGACTGGTCTTTCTCGCAGGAAAATATATCGCCAAACAAGAGAGACTCAACATGAATAATGGTACCAGTATAAATACCAATGGATCTCGCGGGCCAACACCCGACAACATTGGACTTAACAATTCGCCAGCAACAAACGATAGTCCTAATCCTAAGACGCAACCAATGATGATCAGTTTTAGGCCAGAAGACATCAGCATAAAGACCAACGCTCGGGGTTGGGCGCCCAACGACAACCTAACGCCTATTTCGTGCTGACGTAATTTAACGCTATAAGAAACCACACCATAAGTACCAATAGTAGCGAGTAACAGTGCCAGTAAACCTAGACCACTGGTAGCAATTGCCAGCGCACGTAACGAGAACAACGAGCGAGAGACGGTATCTGTCATTGTTTCTATCATATTTAGTGCGATATCAGGGTTAAGCTCAGCAATTTTAGCTTTTACGTTATCGATCAGTAACGCTGGGTCTTGCTCGGTACGAACCACATAAACCAAACCATGGTCAAAGCGTTGCCCTAGCGGAATATACATATAAGGCTCATCCATACTGCCAATACTACTATTAGCAATATTTTCAGCAATGGCTATGATTTCAAAAGCATCGTCACTGCTCGGTATAGAAAGATATTTACCCATGGCATCTGTTCCAACAAATAACGTCTTGGCCATTGCCTGATTAATAATCACCTTAGGCGATAAGTAACTTTGATCATCAAGGGTAAATTCACGACCCCGCAAAAGTTTTGCACCAATAGTAGCAAAATAGCCTGGGGTAATAATCGAATAAAAGGTTCTAGTCTCCTCTCCGGCTTCCATAGCGTCATTAAAAGATGAAACTAACGTTGCGGTTTTGTCGCCGCTCATTGGCGGGGTCCGCGAGATAACCACCGACTCAACGCCAGCAAGGCTTGCTAACTCATGATTTAACCGCTGAGAGTACGCTGTTTTTTCATCATCTAGGTAGCCATACAAAGACAAGTCGGTCTTAAATGTCAACAGATTAGCGGCATCAAAACCTGGATTAATATTGACAGAATTGTGCAGTCCTTTAATGGTTAAACCCGCAATAACCAAGAGAAAAACACTGAGCGAAAATTGAGTGATCAAAAAGAAACTACGTAACTTTGAACTTTGTACCTGCGTACCGCCAGCCTGAGGCTGCTCTTTAAGCGCGCTGAACAAGTCAGTTTTAGTTGCCTGAAGAGCTGGCACTAAACCAAATAACAGACTAGATAAAAAAGCGGCGCCTAAGGTATAAAGCAACATGTTGGCATCAAGACTTGGATCTAAACTGAGCTGAAAGGGAATTTCTGCTGGCAAACTTTGTTTAAATACCACCACAGCCCAAAGCGAAAAGATAAAGCCAACCACACTCGCAACCAATGCCAGCATTAAATTTTCAATCATCAACTGACGTACAACCCGGTAACGTGGCGCGCCTAGCGCAAGCCTTACCGATATTTCCTGACGCCTTTCTGTAGCGCGCGATAACAATAACGCAGCCACACTTGAACAAGCAACCAGTAAGATTAACCCCACAACCAATGAGGCACCGAAGACCACCATAGAACGAGCCGTTTCAGGTATAAAGGGAATGTTCGAGTAAGGCACTGCTCTATGCGTGTTGCCTTCGTTAGTTTCTGGATATTGTGCCTGAAGTTTACTATCGATAGTGGCCATTTCCTGATTAACCGACTCCAATGTGGCATTTTCCGCTAAACGCGCAACCGGTATGATCCAGTTATCGTTACGTGATATTAAGCGAGCAGGTGAATCGGGATCAATAATATTCATCATCACCATCGGCAACCACATTTTTGAGCCAAAAGCGCCAAGTGCACCGGTAAAATCTGCTGGCATCACACCAATAATGGTCATGTCACTGCCATTTAATTTTATCTTGCGGCCAACAACGCTTTTATCTTCAGCAAATCGTTGTTGCCAGAAGCTATATGACAAAACAACAACCGGCATAGAACCCGGCGCTTGGCTGGTCTGGCGGTGAAAGGTTTCGCCATACAAGGGTTGAACACCTAAAAGATCAAAAAAGTTCGATGTTGCCATCTCAACAGGTAACATTTCAGGGCCTTCGGGCATTGAGACACTTGCACTTTGATAGCTGAAGCCCAAAATACCCTCAAGCTGAGACACTTGATCGTTAAAATCAACTAAATCAGGGTAAGTAAATGTAGGAAGCCCCTCTTTTCCTGGGCGGTACTTATGAATTGAAACCAACTGTTCGGGTGCCATAACGGCAGGTTCATTTAACAATAAGCTGTTGAACATGCTAAATAGTGTGGTGTTAGGCCCTATGCCCAGCGCAATACAAAAAATGATCGCTAGGCTGAGCTTAAAACGCCTTGTCATTTGAACAAAGCCGTATTGAATGTCTTGCCATAAAGAGTCAATCATCATCATCATCTCCTTATGCGCTTTTTTTGTTTAGACGAACGCTACTATCAGTAATATTTTCACTGATTATTTTTCCATCGAGTAAATTGATCTGACGCTCAGCATAATTATTATATCGGGGGTCGTGGGTAACCAAACAAATAGTCGCACCTTCACCATGCAGTTTGTCGAGCAAAGACATAATCGCATTACCCTGCTCTGAATCTAGATTTCCAGTAGGCTCATCAGCAAGAATAATCGCCGGATCAGTCACTAATGCTCTAGCAACAGCGGTGCGCTGCTGTTGACCACCAGAGAGCTGCGTGGGAAAGTGTGCCATTCGCTCAGACATACCCACTCGAGCCAATACCGCTTCAACCCGTTCTTTACGCTCTTTGGCAGGTACACCTTGATAGACCAAAGGCAACTCGACATTTTTAAAAACGTTAAGATCGCCAATAAGATTAAAGTTTTGAAAGATGAAACCTATTTCACGGTTACGAATTGCCGAACGTTGATTGAGGTTTAGCGAGGAAACATCTGCACCGTTAAGCTGGTAACTTCCCTGACTCGCACCATCGAGCAGGCCGATCAAAGATAATAATGTTGATTTACCGCAACCTGACGGGCCACAAATCGCCGTATATTCACCTGGATATATTTCAAGATTAATACCACTAAGAGCAAGAGTTTCAACACCATTACCGCTGAAGTGCTTTTGAATATTTTGCATATTAATCACTGGAGACAGCTGCTGCTTTTTATTTTTCATGTTATTTATTCCTTGGTTAACTATGGCTATAAGACAGCAGAGACCATGCCAAGTGATACTAATTCAATTTATTCATACACTTAGATTAATTAGACGGTGTAATATTTATGATTAATGTCCGTAATGAGACAGAATACTGTCCCGATACGGGACACTTTAATGATGAGCACTTAATGGCAGTGGTAATTGTATTCTGGCAATACACCCTTGACCATGCGCTTTATTCATCAAGTTAAAATGACCGCCATGGACTTCAATTATGCCGCGGCAAACTAATAAACCAATACCTGACCCCTTAGCTTTGGTGGTAAAAAATGGCACAAACAAATTATCTTCATTGGCAACACCCTCACCAAAGTCGGTAATATCTAACGTTAACCAAGTGTGATTATTACCTGGCCGAGTAAGCACTTGCCAACTAATTATTGGTGGTTGTGCATTGGTGCTCGCCTCAATCGCATTATTGATAATATTGACCAAAGCTTGGCTTAATAATTCACGGTCGCCATAAAGCTCTAGCGGTTCACCTGAAAAGATTTGCACTGGAAGGCGTAACTCTTGCTTCACTATTTCAGCAAGCCAAGGCTGTAAATCAAAATAATGAGGCACAGGTGTAGGTAACTGATTGAGGTTCTTATAAGATTGCATCATATAATTTAGTGCCGTTGTCTGACGTTCGATAACAGCCAACCCTTCAATACAATCTTGTTCCCAACCTTCATGACGTTCTGTTTGTCTGAGCGTCCAGCCTAATGTCTGACTATAAGATTTTATCGGCGCGAGAGCATTACTTATTTCATGACGCAATACAGCGACTAACCTTTGCCAAGCTTCTAGCTCTTTTTCTCTTAATGGTGCGGTAAGGTCTGACATAATGACCAATTCTCTTGGTGCACCAAACTCTCTATATTGTGCTTTTTTAATCAACCAATTACTGGCACTACCTGCAAGATTTAAGCGCAACACCTTGTTATCTGAACTAGCCAAGCAAGCAGCCAACCCCAACATTTGCGCACTTTTTTCTAATACCTCTTTGCGTGATCGGTTAAGCAGTAACAAACCTCGTTCATTGACCATACAAAGATTGCCGTGGGGATCAAAAGCAAAAAGCGCTACATCAACTTTTTCAACCACCCTTGCAAACAAGGCACCCGTTTCGGCAGCTCCGGTGCGTTCAGCATGTAATAAATCCCTGAGTCGATTAACTGAACGCACGACTTCATCAAGTATTTGACCACGCTCACAAAGCCCGAGTCGGATAGAATAGTCTGACTCTGCTAGAGACATCAATGCATTTGAGATACTTCGCAAGGCAAACAATATTCGCCTTTGTAAATAGACCAATGACCAAATAAACGAGCCAACGACCATAAATAGCAATGTCCAAAAAAGGTGTTCTGGCAATTCAGCCATAGAAAGTAAAATTAAACTGACAAAGCAAAGTGGTAATATCGCAATTAAGGAAGCGATAAGTACCCAAAATTCGGGTTTATGTTCTGATTTACGTTCGCCTTTGGGTTTAGACTTATTTGGTGAACTCATCGATTCACTTCCAGTCCATATTTCTCAATACGTCGATATAATGAACTTCGGGCGATACCAAGTTTTTCGGCGGTTTTTTTCATATTGCCATGACATTGATTTATTGCCTTTTCAATCAGCAGTTGCTCGACTTGTTCTAGAGTCATGTTCTCATAATCATCAATCGCACTACTCGATTTAGCAGTTAAACCCAGTTCTTTAGAGGTGATTTGTAAACCTTGAGCCATTAATACCGCCCGTTGTATGCAATGATCCATTTCTCTAACATTACCTGGCCAAGGATATACACGCATTAGTTCAAGACAATCACTCGAAAAGGTTAACTCTGCTCGATTATATTTTTGACTATAGGTTTGCAGAAAGTTATCCGCCAGCGCTTGAATATCTTCCTCACGCTCACGCAGTGGTGGCAATTTTATCTCTATGGTATTAAGACGAAATAACAAGTCTTCGCGAAACTGTCCCGAGCCACATAAATCACTTAGCACGGCATTAGTCGCTGAAATTAATCTAGCATTAGTGTGCTCAGTTAACGATGAACCTACAGCCTCATATTCACCCGTTTCGATTACCCGAAGGAGCTTGGCTTGCATGCCCATAGATAAATTGCCAATTTCATCAAGAAAAATCGTTCCATTATTGGCCAATTTAAAGCGACCGTCGCGATTAGACTTTGCATCGGTAAAAGCGCCTCTGACATGGCCAAAAAGCTCACTCTCAAATAAGTTATCAGGAATTGCGCCGATATTAACACTGACCATTGTGTTATTAGAAAAGTCAGACTGGTCATGAATCAATCGAGCGATAACGCCTTTGCCCGTTCCATGTTCGCCAGTGATCATTACATTAGTATCAGTTTTTGAAATACGCGCGATCAAATTAAGCACAGGTTGCATGGTTTTTGAGGTAGCAACAAAGTCTATTTTATCTGCGCCGGATAGACGTTTGTTTTCAGTTTTAAGATTATCTACCTGATCAAGGGCATGACCCAGAGCAATCTGATTTTGCAAAATAGCCAGTAAACGTTCGTTATCCCATGGTTTTTCGATGAAATCTCGTGCCCCTTTGCGCATTGCATCAAGGGCAATGTCCATATTGGCAAAAGCGGTCATAACAACTACCGGCAAATGTGGCGCTATATCTTGTATTTCAGACAACAGGCTCAAGCCTTCCTGACCTGAAGTGGTATCTCTCGAATAATTAAGATCGAGTAACACGGCATCAAATGCTTTGCACTGCACTAAACGTATAACATCAGCAGGTGTTTGAGCTGAACTCGTCGTAAAACCTCGGCTACGTAACAACGCTTCAAGCGCCATGATCACATCACGCTTATCATCAGCGATTAGAATTAAACCCTTTGACATATATTACTTTTATTTTAATATTTTCTTAAATCATATAGATTTTGTAGCAAGTGTAAACCAATAGGCGAAGCTAACTTCAATTGTAGTGACCATAAATAACGTTACTATGTGATTAAAAACTTAGAGTGACTAAGTTAAGTGATCACAAAATGATCAGTAAGCGAGTTCATGCTATAAAAAACAATCTGTTTTCGTTTTATAATTTATTGATATTGTGTAATATTAAGAAAAATTGAATTTTATGGAAAAAATTTAAGAGTCGCCCCATAATAAGCGGTGAGACATTTAGCGCTATTAAAAACGTTAAACAGCCCTGCCCCTTTATTAGCGCTTTAGAATATTCCCTTTGATTTAATTTAAAAACACGACTAACACCACCAAGCCAAGTTTTTCATGGGGAGGTAATGTGTAAAATAGTATCATGCGTATTTCCTCTAGACTTAACATTAAATTTGGAATGTAAAATGAAAATTATAAATAAAATATCGTTATTGTTCATGACGTTAATAATGTCTACGTCAGTATTTTCTGAAGAAATTTTATTTGGCAAAGCCGTCAATGAAGAGGCAAAAGTCAGTATTTCTACATTACTTGCAAGCCCAACTGAATTTTTAGATAAAGAAGTGACTATTTCAGGCACTATTGTTGGTGTTTGTAGTAGTCGTGGATGTTGGGTGGATATAGCCTCAGATGCAAAGTTCGAAAAATTACGTATTAAAGTACGTGATGGCGATATGGTTTTTCCCATTCACTCGAAAGGCCGTCAGGCATTGGCAACCGGCACGCTTCAGGCGATTGAATTAAGTTTAGAAGAAACAAAAAAGTACAAAGTAAATTTAGCTAAACGTCGTGGCGACACAATAGATACCGAAAATATAACGGTGGCAATGTCAATTTATCAACTTTCACCAATTGGGGTAAAAATTCTTGATTAAAGTAGGTTCAATTGACTGGTTTAAACTCAATAGAACCTTACACAGAGATATTGGTTATCTTTGTATCGGCCTTACCATTGTTTTCGCTATCTCTGGCATCGCTTTAAACCATGTAGGAGATTGGGATCCAAATTATATTGTTGAGCGCACTGAAAAAGCATTTCTTGCTAAGAGTGACTTACCAGACAAACAATTAAACGTTGAGCTATTAATGTTATTTCCAAGCAGTGAGCCGATTAAGGCAACTTATTGGGAATCAGTCACGCAATACAAATTGTTTTTTAAAAATGGTGGTGCAATAACGGTCAATTTTGCTAAAGAAACTGCCGTTTACGAACATTTTCAGGAACGTGTTATTTTTAAACAGTTTAATACTTTACATCTCAATGAAGCGAAAAAAGGTTGGATTGTTTTTTCTGATATTTATGCGGGTTTACTGCTATTCTTGGCTTTGTCGGCACTTTTTATGGTGAAGGGAAAGTATAGCGCTTGGCGTTTAAAGCGTGGTTGGTTAATTATTGTTGGTGGTAGTATTCCACTGATTTATATATTCTGGTAATAAAAATAGTTTGTGATGAAATTTATGAGAATAAGTTTAAGATCACTATCAATAAAAAAACCGAAGGTGATTTTAACAAAATAAGTAAAAATCACCTGTGTTATGTACGAGCTCTGTCAAGTTCAAATGCTCTGTTGAGTGCTTTCTCGCTTAGTTTTCTCAATACATTTTTATTAAACTGGATGGATTGATGAGCAACCTCATTATTAATATATTTTGAGGTTAGTTTGATTGAATTTACGTCTAATTTAGTTTCCATCTTAATACCTTAATTAATTAATTACTACTGACTATTGTATCGGCAGGTTTTCAATTTTATTAACTTTATAATGTTAAAAAAGTGAATGAATTACCCTCTATAGGTAAAGTAAACGTAATGCTTCATCCTGTCCTGCTAAAATTTATTGTTTCGAAAATCACTAAATGCTTGCATAACTTCGGCCTCGGTATTCATTACAAATGGCCCACCTCTGGCGACAGTTTCATTAAGTGGTTTGCCTGATATCAGTAAAAATTGACACATTTCCGATGATGCAGTAATTGACACCAAATCACCTTTAGATAATAACCCAAGATGATTTTGAGGAAGGTTTTTCCCCTTACTACCTACTGATATGATCCCTTTAATAACAAAAATAAAGGCATTGTCATCAATAGGCAGGGTTTGTTCAAATATCGTTCCTGCGGGTAAATGCACATCCATATAAGTAGGTTTAACATGGTTATTAATAACTGGACCAACAGTTCCTTTATTCGTTACCCCAGCAATAATCCTTATTTCACTACCATCGTCACCGTATTCCATTGCCAATTTATCCGCGGGAAACTCCTGATATACCGGATCGGTCATTTTATGTGTTTTAGGTAAATTGACCCAAAGCTGAAACCCTTTAAGCAAGCCAGATTCTTGTTCAGGCATTTCAGAGTGTACAATGCCTTTTCCTGCCGTCATCCATTGCACACCATTCGCAGAGATAACCCCTTCATTACCTGCACTGTCTTTATGGCGCATTCGACCCGCCAACATATAAGTAACGGTCTCAAAACCTCTGTGTGGGTGTTCTGGAAAACCACCAATATAATCATTGGGTTGGTCAGATTCAAAAAGATCGAGTAGCAAAAATGGGTCAAGCATATTCAGCACGTTGTTGCCAATAAAGCGCGTAAGTTTTACGCCGTCTCCATCTGAGCCAAGTTGCCCTTGAGAGAGAGATGACAGCTCTCGCATAGTCTTATTTACAGTCGCTTGAGTCATATTAATGTACCTTGTTAATTTTGCTGTAAGTATAAGTATATCGCTAAGATAGTGCTTAACTCTCAGTGGAGGATTGAAACTTGATGAACCCATAATAATTGTTTACATTAAGAGAATAAACACCCGTTAACTAAAAACATAGTTTACTAAAAAGAAACAATCGTTCTTGAACATAAGTGGAGATGATATGGGACAACTTGAAGATATGTATATATTTTTGCGTGTTGTTGAAACAGGCAGCATCACCAAAGCAGCTGAGCAAATGAATATTGCTAAATCAGCGGTCAGTAAGCGACTCTCTTTGTTAGAGCAAAAGCTTGGCATTAAGCTCATCAATCGCACCACTCGAAAATCGAGTATTACAGAAGCGGGACAGCGTTATTATCATCGAAGTAAATTAATCGTAGAAGAAGTAGATGAATTAAATAGTCAAACAACAAGCAGTAATAGCGCATTAGAGGGAACATTAAATATTGCCGTCCCGTTATCATTTGGACTCACTCATCTCGCTCCAGCACTTGATTTATTTTTACAACAGCATAGCGATTTAAAATTAAATATTAATTTTTCAGATCAAAAAATAGATATCGTTGAGCAGGGAGTTGACTTGGCCTTTCGCATTGGTCAATTAGATAATTCTACTTTGCAAGCACGAAAAATTGCCCCAATAAAACATGTGTTATGTGCGAGTCCTGATTACTTAATGTTACATGGAAAGCCAATAACACCGGACGATTTAAAACAACACAGCGTTATTAGGTATGGTAGTTCTGAACAAAGTGGTATCAAACTTCTCAGTAAAGAGGGGCAAGAACATATTGTGCATCTTGAACCAAATATTATCGCAAATAATGGTGACTTTCTAAAATTACTGGCTGAATCAGGTCACGGGATCACCTATTTACCCACTTTCATTGTGTGGCAATCACTAGCCACTCAAACGTTAATCCCTGTGTTAGAAGCATATAAACTCCCCACCATGCATGCTTATGCTGTTTATCCTCCCAACAGGCACCTGCCATTTAAAGTGCGTAGCTTGATTGATTTTTTGGTTGAGCGATTTGGTGATAATCCCTATTGGGATCAATAGTGATGAATTTAAGGTGTTTTGTTTAAACACAGACAAAACACTACCTTTTGAAAGTCAGCTAACATTGGCTTTGCTCCATCAAAATAATCTTTTTATCACCCTCCCCCCCCTTAATATTTATGATTGTCTCTATAATAAGTGATCAAGTAACTATCAGTTTCACCCATCTAATTATTCTCAAAATAAGAACAAAGACTTCTTATTTTTGATGTTTACTCACTTTTTAATTACTAATAAGATAGCCTCATCAACAAAGTAAGTCGCTTTACAAAGCGCCCACCGTTAATAAATAACACGAACTTTCACTCAAATATATGAGGAGATTTACAATGAATACCTTACAAACTTTTGCAGCACCAACGGGACGTTTCTTTTTAGCTATCATGTTCTTTATGTCTGGAATAACAAAAATATCACAATATGCTGGCACACAAGGTTATATGGAAGCAATGGGCGTGTCGGGCGCTTTATTACCTTTAGTTATTTTGGTCGAAGTTATGGGTGGTTTAGCGATTATTTTAGGATGGAAAACAAAATATGCTGCCATTGCTTTAACCGGTTTTAGCATACTTTCAGCAATACTTTTTCACGCTGATTTTAGTAACCAAGCAGAAATGAATAACTTCATGAAGAATATTGCTATTGCGGGTGGCTTTTTAACATTATTTGTTCATGGTCCAGGAGCTTTTTCTATAGATAATCGCACGTCAAAAAACACACTTAATTAATATTGAACAAAAATACTTTACGCTATTAATTAAAACTTAGCTAAGGGGTGATGGCTTTACTCCTCTTCACTTGGCTAACTTTATAATCGAATGATTTAGGAGAGCACTATGGGACTATTAGTTGAAGGAAAATGGCAAAACCAATGGTACGACACAAAATCAAGTGGTGGGCGTTTTGAACGAAAAGCCCCCAGTTTTCGTCATTGGATCACCAAAGATGGTCGTGCTGGCATATCAGGTATTGCCGGCTTTAAAGCAGAGCCTAATCGTTACCATTTATATGTATCTCTGGCCTGCCCTTGGGCGCATCGCACCATTATTTATCGGAAACTAAAAGGTTTGGAAAACATGATATCCATGTCGGTAGTGAATGCGTTTATGGGTGACGAAGGCTGGACATTCGCACCAGGTGAAGGTGTAGTACCTGACCCCATTTTAAACGCAATTAACGTGCATGAAATCTATACCAGAGCGCAAGTTGATTATACGGGGCGAGTAACCGTGCCTATTTTATGGGATAAAAAAACCAACACCATCGTTAGCAATGAATCTCCTGAAATTATACGCATGTTTAATTCAGCATTTGACGACATAGGAGCCTTGCCGGGTGACTTTTCACCACCAGAGTTATTAGCTGAAATAGATGAGCTAAATGCGTTTATTTATCCAACCATCAATAATGGTGTATATCGCGCTGGCTTTGCTACAACACAAGCCGCTTATGACGAAGCGGTGGTCGAAGTCTTTGATGCATTAGATACCTTAGAAGTACGTTTAGAAAATCGTCGTTACTTAACGGGTAATACGATAACAGAGGCTGACTGGCGATTATTTACAACCTTAGTGCGTTTCGACAGCGTTTATGTCGGGCATTTTAAGTGTAATTTACGTCGAATCGTCGACTACCCAAATATTTGGGGGTACTTACGCGATTTGTATCAAGTGCCCGGTATTGAAGAAACTGTCGCAATGGATTATATCAAGGCACATTACTATGGCAGTCACGAAACAATTAATCCAACCCGTATTTTACCGGTAGGTCCTCATATAGACTTTAATATGGCCCATGATCGAGAATTGCTATCAACATTGATTAAGTAAAATTTCCGTACTTAATGGAATATAGTCGCCTATACTCTGGGCGACTCACCAATGTTTTGAGGTTGTGTAAAGTAAAATAAGAGTCATTGTTAATACGGTTGCGTAAATCGGTTATCTGATAGACCGAGCAAATAGCACAGAACAAAAAAACACCAATAAACAACACTGTGATTTTTTCTGAATTGAATAACTTTTACTTAATAGTATCGACAAATGATTTGGCTTTAAAGTTAGGGGGAAATTAATAAAATATACAATGACAAGCAATAAAAAGCCCCACTAAAAGTGAGGCCTCAAACAAAGATAAATAATTTATCTTTTATAATTAAACGCGTTATTTTTTAATAGAGCGTCTACTCATTAAACCTAGTAAGCCTAAACCCAAAATTGCTAATGTTGTAGGCTCTGGAACATCTGTTGGAGGGGCAATTTGACCATTTCTAACTTCAAAACGATATAAACCAGCAACACCTACATTTGAAGTACCAGTTAAACCTAACATTGCTGCTTGATTTCCTGATGCATTTAATTCATTGAAATCGCTACCGTTACCAGAACTAAAGCCCGAACGAGCAACGGTTCCGCCTAAACCATTTGAACCACCACTTGAATTACCTGTTGTCCAGTTAAGATCTTCATAACGAAACTCAATATCAAAATTGCCACTACCTTGGTCAATAAGTGCTAGTTGAAAGCTATTGAGTAGATTTGTTTCATTTGAGAAATACCCTACATCATCCCAAGTAGCCGTAAAAATATTACCAACAGTATCTAAATCCCAGTAAACTAAATTACTGCCTGTTGAATTACCACCTGGTGTTGCCGACACCGCACCACCACGTGTATCTACATCAGCAAAAAAAGGTGCAATAATAGGGTTAGCAGTACTGCCGCTTAAAGCAGGAGGAGTAAATGTTGACAAAGGATTAGTAAAAGTAACGTTACCATTATTGTTTAAATACAAGCCAGTATAACTGGTGCCGAAAAAATTTAAACCACTAGAAAAAACGCTCGACAAGTCTAAAAAAGCGGTTGAACCATCATCATTAGCAGCAAGGCTATCCTCACCAAAACCTTGAGTTCCACCTAAACCATTGGTGATAATTGTAGCTGAGGCTGAAAAAGCGCCTAAAGCTAAGGTTGCTGTTAGTAATAATTTTTTAAAATTCAAAATATAATTCCTTTTAATGTGATATTGATCATAAAGTTATAATCAATTTAGTTTTGCAAATAGCAATGAGCAATTATCATTCCAATAAAAAAAACTATTAATTAACAATTAGTTAAATGGCGGCGGCGTATAAAAGAACACTTAGTGTAAAAAAAACAGACAGTTATAGGCAATACACCTGTAGCATCAGGTTCGTTTAAATGTCTCCTTTGGAGTGACACCTTTACTTTACCTTAACTTAGATATAGAACGGCTGAAATTCATTTAAAAGCACGGCCCATTTTATCGTCTAGTAAAATAGCCATTTTTCTTACATATTCTAATGACACAAAAGTTATTGCCTAGAAGTTAAACTTTGTAACTGAGATTATTGTTAAATAGCTACAAATAACTCAAATTCAAAAGACTATTAAATTTGAGGCAACCTTTCATGGCTCCTTAGTATCAACAATGGATAAAACAGTGCTAGTATTGTATGTAAAGATGAACGTGTGCGGTGCTTTTAAGAATATTACATACCGATGTTTTACAACGTATTAAAAAATCAACAAAGGCGATAAGGTTTTATCTATTTCGAATTGTTACACACTCATAAAAAAATATAACTGAACCTTTGTTTAGCTCTTAGGAAAACGAGAAAATGGAAATCAATAAAAGGAATTTAATCAAAGGGGTTATCTTATTCATACTGACACTTACCGTGATTTTTCCAAGTCATGCAACCAAACAACTACGCATTATTGGTGAAGATTCATTTCCTCCTTTTAACTATTATTTAACCGACGGAAAAAAGATAAAAAAAGAAATTAGAGGATTTACCGTCGAATTAATTAAATTAATTCTCAACGACATAGGGAGTAAAAAAGAAGCAAGTATAGAACTACTCCCTTGGGCAAGAGCATTAACAATTATTGAAAATGAACCTAATATTCTTATCCTGGATATAGTAAGAAATTCTGCCAGAGAAGAACATTATAAATGGGTCGGCCCCATTGCTCCTCGCGAAATATGGTTATATAAATTAAAGTCTAGAAAAGATATTCAAGTCACTTCAATAGCAGATATCAAAAATTATCGAGTAGGCGTTATGCGAGGATCTTCATCTTCTGAGAAGTTAATTAACGCTGGTTTTGAAGAAGGGAATAATTTAGCCTTTGTGACGAGGGAAAACCAAAACATCAATAAGATAATCAAGGGCAGAGTTGATTTAGTTACCTTTAGTCCTGTCGAATTGGAATGGCGATTAAAATTGCTTACACCAGAGATAAACGTAAATATTTTTGAACCCGCCTACCTACTTTCAGGCGAGCTTGAATATTATTTTGCATTAAGTAAAAAAACATCAAATAAAACGTTAGTCCAATTGCAGGAAGCATTAGATAAAATCAAAAAAGATGGCCGTTATCAAACACTTTGGAAAAAATATATGGAATGATTTTTAACGAGCTTTCCTAATAATTTCCTACTGCGCATTTCATTTCAATGGGATAATACAAAGACAACAATTTATTCAGCACTGACTTACCACGGTAAGTAAAACATTATTGTTGGTGTATTAAACCAGTGTCTTCTCTTTCAAAACCATGGCATAGATAACCACTTACTGGCCGTTTTTTCTTTGCTATTTGATGGTAATGTTCATAACCAACAGAGAAGGCAAATGGGTTTGCATTGTAGTCTGCGTAAGACTGATCACTACCATTTTTAGCCTCTCTAGCGCCAGCAGCAAAAGAGCTTAAAAAATCATCTCTGTTATTAATCAAGATGGTTGTTGAGCTGCTTACTCCTTCAACAAGTACCAGCGCGCCTAATTCAGCATATTTATCAACAACTGCGGCATTGAAGTTGCCACTGTATTGTTCAGTTTCAATATCATAAGAAACGGCAGAAGCATCTGTGGCTTCCATTAAAGAGACGAACAACTCTCTTACTTTTTTTGAAATCATAAACTATTCCTTTTCTCAGAGAATTCGTTATCTACTTATGTACTGCATTATACTCACCACTAGCAATATCGCTACTAATATTGTAGCATTGTTATATTGGTTATTAAGGAGAAATTATGTCATTACCTATACCCGGAGAGCAAGTTAGAGGCTCTAAAACAGGTAAACCTATTATGGCGTTACTCGATTTACTTGGTCGAACATGGGCATTGGGTATTGTTTGGCAGTTAAGCAAAGGAAATGCAACATTTAGACAGTTACAGCAACGTTGTGAGCAAATTTCACCAAGCCTTTTAAACACCCGTTTAAAAGAATTAAAAGTTTTACAACTCGTTGAGTCAACGCCAAATGGTTATCAATTAACGCTAACAGGGCAAGGATTGTTTTCAGTGATTTCTCCACTCGGAGAATGGTCCCTGCAATGGGCTAGCCAAATAAAAAAGGACGATGTATGAGTTTAACATACGCAAATATGCCGCTCGACCGGTGTAGTAATCAACGTAAAGACAAACGCTGGCTAACATCAGAATTTAATCATCAAAAAACCTTGTTTTGCGTTATTAACGACGGCATGGGCCTTTTTTCTCATGATGATACTTTTACCCCGATTTATTTAAATCAATCTCAGCTTGATAATTTAACGATTGAAAGTTGCATTTATTTAGGTAAAGGGACTCTGGGGAAAGAGTCTACGTCAGACGAACCTACCAGAAGTATCTCATTGTTCACCGTAGATTTTGAAAAGTTACGTTTTTCAACCCAAGCGCAATTACTTAATCTAGGTAAGTGGCAAAAACTTCGTGAAGCGACACCAAATTTAACGGTTATAGATGTGTCAATTCAAGCGTTAGCTAAAGCTTTAGTTTATTGGCATACAACACATCTTTACTGTGGTAAATGTGGCAACGCCAATAGATCTGTTTATGCAGGACACGCTAGGCGCTGCACTGAGTGTCGTAACATGTCATTTCCCCGTACAGATCCCGCGGTAATAATGCTTGTTGAGCATATGTTTCCTGATGGTATCGCTCGCTGTTTATTAGGCCGACAAGCCAGCTGGAAAGCTGGAATTTATTCAACATTAGCCGGTTTTGTAGACCCCGGTGAAACACTAGAAGAAGCCGTAATAAGGGAAGTTTTAGAAGAAACAGCTGTAGATGTTGAAAATCCTCAGTATATAACGTCTCAGCCTTGGCCATTTCCCGCTTCAGTGATGTTAGGCTTTACTGCAGTTGCGACCTCTACCTCTATTGATATTAGTGAAGACGACTTAGAGGATTGCCAATGGTTTTCTAGAGAACAATTAGCCGAATTTTATGTCGGTGCTCATGCTCCCAATAAAATGGGTAATATTACCGAGACTACTCTAGATAATAATGAAGAAAAGCATGAATATAGAACAAGCAGTGGTGATTCTATTTCATCTTATTTGATCACCGCATGGAAAAATAGAGAGATAGGTCAATATTAATGTTGGCTATTGATGAACTTTACTTAAATATATTGTTATTAATGACAAGTATTAAGACAAATTGAAGGTTTTAATTCTCAGTGATACTATTGAGATGATATAATAAATGATCAGCTCTTAGCAATAAGTCCTGAAAATGCTATTGCAGTAATGTATATTTATCATCCTCTTGATATTTTTATTCTATCAAGAAGAGATAAAACCTAATTTATCCATTTACACTCTATTTGAATTCTGAATAATTAAAAACTTATGGCTACAAACACTTTTACACCTGAATTACTTGAAAAACACTTTACCAAAAATGAATGGAAAAAAGGAACACGCATTTTTCAGGATAAAGGTATTAAAACCTGCGCCCTTGATGGTGAAATAATTCGGGGAGTCGTATTTAGTGAGCGCTCTCGCCAAAGCAGTTATTTAACGCGTTTAGTGTTAAATGTTAAGTATGATGGTATGGCCAGTTATTGTGATTGTTACATAGGGCGTGACTGTAAACATGGCGCTGCCCTCGCGCAATACTTTATTCACGAACACTTTGACCAAAATAGTATTGCCACCTCTGAAAAAGTGATTGATAAATGGCTTAGTCGCTTTCAAGCTCAACCAAGTAGATACCAGCCCAACAGTCAGCAAAAATCGTTATTATACTTTTTAAAACCCAACAGCTATAACGAAGACGACTATTTTACTTTAGGTATAAAATCAGCACGCCCAAAAAATAGTGGAGGCTGGAGTAGCTCGCTTGGCAGTGAATTTTCTGCAAGCTCGTTAATAAATAGCGCTTATGCCAATAACGAAGATGTGGCTGTACTTACGGAACTTATTCGGACCAATCAGTATGGCGATAACATTAAGTATTTTGATTTATTCGAGCGTATTATCAAAACTAATCGCTGTTTTTGGCAAACAAGTTACGATCTTAACGAAGCAATAACTTTAGGTGAGCCATTAGAGGCTCAGTGGCAATGGTTAGCGCTTGATAATAAATTACACACTTTGCAGCTTGTTTTTATGCAACCTTCAGAAAGTATACTTATTATAAAAGCACAACCCCTTTGTTATTATGATGAACAAAAAAATTGCTTTGGAAAGATTAATACCAATACTCAGTGTAATTTTGAAGCAGACCTACTTAATTCACCTATTTTCGAAGAAGACAAATTACCCTGGGTAATGAATAAGCTGTCTATGTCTTTAGGTGATGCCGTGCAGCGTTTACCTAAACCCAAAACAGAATTTTCTCAAGAATTAACAAAACCTGAAGTGTATTTACACTTTTCTACTCCCCGAGAAAAAGATCCGCAGTCAGGCTTTGTCAAAGTTAATTTTTCTTATCAAGGTAACTTAGTTAATCCGCATAATGAAAATGTTACGGTTACACCTTCAAAGACAAGCGACATCGACACTAAGGTTAAATTGTATCGAGATTTAACCTTTGAACAGGCCGTTATTGATAAATTAACCGGTTTAAAATTCAGCCCTCAGCCCAAAGCTAAGCGCTACACGTTTACCAATGAAGACTACTTAAATAAAGATAAAACGCCTAAGTTTTCAATGCTGATGCAAGGTCGCTACCTTTGGCATCATTTTTTGCACCAGGAAGTACAATTACTTAAAGATCTTGGCTGGAATATTAGCTTTGCTGATGATTTTTATTATAAAGCACTCGCTACCGACAGCATCTTTGATGCCGAGGTCATTCAAACGGATGACCACGACTTTTTCTCATTGGGGTTAAACTTAACCATCGATGGTAAAAAAATGCCCGCGTTTCCTATTTTGCTTGGTGCTATAGAACAACTTCCTAAGTCGGCATTACTTGACCGAGAAAAAGAAAAGCTTATCGCGCCTGACTCTCCTATATATGTTGATCTCGAAAATGGTGACTTTGTTGCCTTGCGCTATCAAAGTGTCCAGCCAATATTAAAACAGTTTATTGAACTGTTTATGCCTAATGCCTTAAATGAAAATGGCACGATGGAGCTATCGCGTTTTCAAGGTCATCAAACGTTATCCATGTTAGATGACCAAGGAATGATCGCAACTGGCACCACTAAATTAAGAGTATTGGCTGATAAACTAAGGGATTTCCAACAAGTTACCACAGTTCCGGTACCAACAGGCTTGAATGCAACGTTGCGAACTTATCAGCATCAAGGGCTAAACTGGTTACAGTTTTTACGAGAGTATCAATTAAACGGTATTTTGGCTGACGATATGGGTTTAGGCAAAACGATTCAAACCTTAGCGCATTTATTAATTGAAAAACAGCAAGGCCGACTTAACAAACCCGTCTTAATTGTTGCGCCCACCAGTGTTATTTTTAACTGGGCAAATGAAATAGAAAAATTTACCCCAGAGCTGTCTTATCAAGTATTGCACGGTAGTAAACGCCAGCAACACTTTGGTTGCCTTGAAGGCGCTGAAGGTATTGAAAATCCGGTTGATATAATTATTACTAGCTATGCGTTAATTACTAAAGATTTAGCGCTCTATAATGCGCAAAGTTTTTATTACCTTATTCTTGATGAAGCTCATTATATAAAAAATACTAAAACTAAATTATACCAAGCTTTTTTAACCCTTAAAGCGCAGCATAAGTTGTGTTTAACGGGTACGCCTATGGAGAATCATTTAGGTGAATTCTGGGCTCAATTTAATTTTTTACTGCCTGGTTTTTTAGGTGGACAAAGACAATTTACTAAACTCTTTAGAACACCGATAGAAAAACACGGTGAACTTGAGCGTAAGCAGTTATTAAATCAACGTATTAAACCGTTTATTTTACGCCGAACTAAAGACAAAATAGCCACTGAATTACCACCAAAAACTGAAATAATTCAAAAGTTACGTATTGAAGGCCAGCAAGCTGAACTCTATGAATCAGTGCGCTTGGCGATGGACAGTCGCTTAAAAGATATCATTGCAGACAAAGGTTTAAAACGTAGCCAGATAGAAGTTTTAGACGCGTTATTGAAGTTAAGACAAGTATGTAATCATCCTAAGTTACTGTCACTTGAAGGCGCTAAAAAAGTAAATCAATCAGCTAAGCTTGATCATTTAATGGAAACGCTACCGGAGCAAATTGCTGAAGGACGTAAAATATTAATTTTTTCACAGTTTACCAGTATGCTTGCTTTGATAGAAGAAGAGCTGGTAACCGCTAAAATCGACTTTGTTAAATTGACAGGCGCAACCACTAAAAGACAAGAAGTTGTTGATAAGTTTCAAGAAGGTGAAGTACCCGTATTTTTAATTAGCTTACGCGCCGGTGGCGTGGGCTTAAACTTAACAGCAGCAGACACGGTTATTCATTTTGACCCCTGGTGGAACCCTGCAGTTGAAAACCAAGCCACCGATAGAGCTTATCGTATTGGCCAAGACAAACCTGTTTTTGTGTACAAATATATTATTGAAAACTCAATAGAAGAAAAAATTCAAAAAATACAGCAAAATAAAGCTGCGCTTGCAAAAGCACTGTTATCTGAAGAAGTGAGTGATAATAAGTTAAGCTTAACTGATGATATTTTAAGCTCACTGCTTGCACCGCTTAGCTAGCCTCAAAGGTTAAAATAAAAAACCCTTATCAAAAAGATAAGGGTTTTAGTTAGTTCGCTGACTTATCGACAACCTAATGCCGATAAGTAAAACAAAGTGGTTAACTCATTATCTTTTTACGAACCAAGAAGATGAACCCCATTAGCATTAACACCATTGACGACGGCTCTGGCACATCAATAGGGGTTGCTGATGTCACTGAATACTCTTTGTTTCTGCTATTAATGTCAGAAAAGTCAATATTGAAATCATCCCATAACACGACATTTGATAAATCTAAAGATCCCAAACCATTACCGGCACCTACCACGTTAAAATCAACACTCGCTAATAGAAAACGGCTTAAACCATTTTGTACTGCAAAGAGTTCATCAGACCATGAATAACTGGTTTCTGACAGCGTTAAACTGTTTGCCATCAGGTTAATAGGTGATTGAACACTAAATCCTGGGGCTGCATCAAGTTTATCGCCAAAACGCACGGCTGAATATTCAATCATCATATTATTCCATGAGACATCAAAACCAAAGCCGCTCAGCATTCTTTGTAACGCTGAGGCGTCATCTTCAATCTCAGAAATAATAAAGTTTGCTGTTAGCACATCGCCAACTTGGTAGGTATTTTGGTTTAGCTCAACAGTAATTAATGTTGCCTGACTACTTAGCGAAACAAAAAGTGTTGTTAATAGTATGATTATTTTTTTCATGATTACGTCCTTTTTAATTATGTATTGATTAACTTAAAATTATTTTTATTGTGTTGCACAGCGCGAACGCGTACACAAAGACATTAATGCTCTTCCATCACGACCATTTACTACGTTGTCTTGATTAAAGTCGTATTTAATATCGTTAAGCTCGCCGCTGCGGATCAGCATCGAGAACTCTCTAACATCATTTATATCAATATCACCATCTGCATCAAAATCACCTACCAGCTCAACTTGACTATTTAAGTTAAGTAAAACGATAACGGGATCATGGTCTGATGCTCGATAAGCATCTTCAGCAAAATATTTTGATAATTGCTCTGATGATTTAAATTCGGTGTTGTAATCGAAAATACGAGGTTCATCAGCGTTGATATGCCAAACCGTTGTATCAACGACTTGCCTAGCCAAATCATCACTGGCTAGAGCATGATCTAAGTAACCTATTTCACCACCAAAACTATAAGAATAACCTGCACTGCCCATATGCTCAGCGACCAAGTTATGGTAATTACTGGCTGTTATCGCATTGATTGGATCTTCTTTACCGTAAGCATTTAAGTCACCAATAATAAGAAAATCAGTATCTGCAGATCCCGTAGGGTTAGTATTTAACCAGGCTGCTAATGCGCTGCCTGCTTGAGTTCTCAGTTCATTCCAGCATCCTTGTCCATCACCTTGATCAAGGTTATTACCCGAAGCACTGCCACAACTGCCTTTTGACTTAAAGTGATTAACGGCAATCGTTAATGTTTCATCAGTCGCAATTTCTTTAAACGTTTGTACAAGCGGTTGACGATTACCAAAATCAAATGGACTCTGACTTGTCGTGACCGCATTACCGATTAAGGCAACGGTCGCTGGCTTATAAAGTAAACCCACGGTAATTGCATCACCACCGACACCAGCTTGATTAAGGCTAACGTAGTTATATGCTCCTTCACCTAACTTGAAATTTAACTGCGAAACAAGTTCAGCAATAGCACTAGTACTGGCAAAACCATCGTTTTCTAGTTCCATTAAGCCAACAATATCGGCATTAATTTCAACAAGAGCAGAAACAATTTTACTACTTTGACGGGTAAACTCTTCAAAAGTATCAGCCCCTCTAGCGGTTGGAAAACCTTGACCCTCATCGTCTCCATTAAAGTAATTGAGTACATTAAAGCTAGCGACTTTTAAAGAACCACCTCCGCTAATATTGGGTTGTGACGTTCTCGCATTACTCGCGCTAAATTGTGGTGTTACTGTAGGTAAAACACGGAAGGTACTGTAGCTATAATCAATAACTCCGGTTAAGTTAGCAACGGAATCGCCTAAACGTAGCGTATTCTGATAACTTAACCCTGGCGCAGGAAATGCCACGTTATCAGGGTTTTGCGTATTATTCATATCGTCGAGGGTGATACGATTTCGGCTATTTTTATCCGCTAAAGCAATAGCTTGTTCACTGCCTGCGTTATAAATATTGGTAGGAAGTATCAAGCGTCCATTTGATAAGGTTAACTGACCAAAGCGTGCCAAGTTATAAGTATCACTAACTTTTAATGTCTCAGAAAAACTAACCGCCATACCTTCTATTGTTTCCCAATAGTCGTTACTAGTAACAGGTAAAGACACCATTGTCGCTTCAATAGATTCACCCACACCACAATCAACAAAAGGCGTGGTCGCGGTCAATTGTGTACGACCAAAATTTTCTTTAACGGTACCGTTTATTCTGACTTTATTACCTTGGGTAGGAAAGTTTGTAATATTACTAAAATAAACAAAAATGGCTTCAGAGGTTGTGGTATCAGCATCAGTGTCAACGGCTTCTTCTTGCACAAAGTAACCATTTAAACTTGGCACAGCAAAAGTAACGGTACCTTCAATAACCTTAACCTCGCCAATAACAGTTGAATCACTGCCGCTGCCTTGAATGGTATGAATAAAATCAGCTTCATCACCACACATACCTATGACAGGCGAGTCACTGGGCTCTGTAGTTGGTGGCGCTGATAGATGTACGCCTAAATTCTCAAAAGTATCTTTTGGATTTGACTGCCATTGGTCAGCTTTAATAAATTCATCTGTTCGGTCGCTGTCACCCGAGTTTACTGAAGCTAAACGAACTAATGAAGTATCTTTACCCCAATTTTGTCTAACGCCGTAAGTGCCAACATTATCAATAATGATATCGCCATGAACAAGTTCGATATAATCATCACCGTTGAAATTAATAGCACTAACAAAATGGTCAATATAAGGGATTAAGGTAGAGTCATCTGCGATTTGAGTTGAACCAAGTACTACAACATCATTGGCAAGTAACTGCCCTGTTAATGTATAGCTACTGGTGACAGATAGACTGCCATTAGCATAAAAGTTGAATTGGTAATCGCCTAAAGCAATCGTTTCATTGGTAGGGTTATAAATCTCTACCGCTTTATTATAGCCTGACCCTTCAATATATTCAGAGAAAAACAAATCAACGCCGGGCTCTACTGGGTCAACCGGGTCAACCGGGTCAACCGGGTCAACCGGATCTACTGGGTCGACAGGATCAACATTAGAACATGATGAACTATAAAGTGTTGAAATCCACTCAGGGTGGTCAATAAACGGGTTACGATTTCCTTGAAACTCATAAATTTTGTTATTTCGGTTAATTTCAAATTCATCAACAGGGTCTGCTTCGCTCCACGCTAAAAGCGTACATAATTTACCTAACTTTGGCTCACCACCAGAAGTTAGCATATCAACAACTTGTAAATCAGGTGTCACCGAGTCTAATCCGGCATAGCGCGTATCCATATATAGCACTATACGTGCAACATCACCTTTTACTGCCCCTCTTGGCTCAAAAGAATTACCGTCGACACGATTTTCTGGTGACTCTGGTAAAGGTGCGTCACTGTTATCAAAGTCTAAATTACCTCTTGATGAGTTAACCGAAATATCAGTAGGTCGTAAGTGATGAATATCTGAATAAGCACGTGCACTAGAACTTGGGAAACCATGGCTTTTTGCCCATACATGTTCGCGATTCCAGTTATCTGGGTTTGTTGATTGTGGACCGCTACCGTTTGAGAATTTTGCTTTAGAAATGCCACGGTAAAATAATATAACATTATCGGCGTTAAGGGGATCTTCATCGGTAACCGTTAAAGCGGTCCAGGCTTCTGAATAAGTTAATTGCTTATGATTGGCAGAAATAACATCATTGATGTTAATGCGTATCACCTCTGCACTTTGTTCAGAATTGATCGCATTAATAACGGGTGCATAATAAGTAGCATCATCAAATTCAGCTGCACTTGCTATCCGGCCCAAGTCCGGGCAGTTAAAGCAAGCATCAGTGACTAGGTTACTATCATCATTGCCTCCTCCATCTACAATACCCGAAGTAATAAAAACATCATCTAAACGGATGTATTCACTGCCTGAATTATTAGCCATCGACACTTTAACTTGCAAAGTGCTTCCTTCAGGAATGACTTGGGTGATGGTAACCGAAGTAAAGTCATCAATTAACGTATGACTATCATTTCCCTTACCTTGCCAGTTCTCTACCCTGACAAAGGGACCGTTATCTATAGCGTATGAAAGATCAAAAAAGTCTGCTGATTCGTGATTTCCATTTTCCTCAGCTAAAACAGATAGCTGAATGTTAGTCTTTCCTTCAATGCTAATAGGCTCTGACAGCCAATCAACACGACCATCGACATCTCTTGCCTCAAGGTTGCTATTGGTTACTTTAAACCAATCACTGTTCGCCGTTAATTGAGCATTACTAACATCGATAGACCAACGCGTAACACCGCTCATATCAAGGGTATCAAACACGGCACCTTTATTATTTAACTGTGTGTCATTGAAATCTTCTGACCATAGTGTTTCGCCACTAAATGCACTATGAGTAACGAAGGTTGAAGCAACACAAAGTGCGATCAAACTTAAATTTAACTTACCATGGCCGAAAAATCGACTTGGCTTTGCCTGACTAGTATTCATTCTATCTCTCCAGATTTGTAATTACTATTAGCTAAAAAAGACGCCTGTTGGTTAAAGTTCCAACTTTATACTGAACGTCCAATGTTACAGTTTTGTTATTTTTCTATAAGATTTTTGAAAATATTGACCAAATAGTCAACCATTAATTTCATGAAAAACAGTGACTCCTATAAAAGTCATCCAAGTGGTCAGGTAGAATAAGGGATGCAGGCTGATTTTATTTTGCACAAAAAATCAACAAATAAGTGAGTAGCTTGTTATTAAAGAAGACAAAGGAAGTGAAAAAATATTAATAAATAAAAGAGATCACGATATGTCATCTCTCATCGTTAAACTGACGGTAAATACGCATGATAAATTAAGGAGTAAAGCGGGTAAATGCCTCCATGTTAATCAACTATAAAATAGTGACGTACGACGATGGTATCAAGAGCATATGCAAATAGAGATGGTTAGCCCCTAATTAAAAAAATAATTGAATCAATCTTTAGCGGTGAAGAACAAAATAATAGCCCCAGCAACACCGGCAATTAATGAACCAAAAAGAATACCCAATTTTGCTTGTTCAATAAGTGCAGCTTGTCCCTCAAATGCTAATGCCGATATAAACAATGACATTGTGAAACCCACACCTGCCAAAAAGCCGATACCCATTATATGAGAAAATTTCACACCTGATGGTAACCTCACTACCCCCATTTTTAAGCCTAACCATGCAAAAAGACTAATACCAATACCTTTACCGAACACCAACGCAAATATAATAGCCAAAGTAACCACCGTGTCGTTAAATTCAGGGAGTACCGTAGGCAACATTACTCCCGCATTTAAAAAAGCGAACAAGGGTAAAATAATAAGGCTGACCGGTTTATCAAGTGTATAACCCCAGCGTAATATCGGCGCGGTTGTTTGCTTAGCAATATCTTCAGCTTTAACCGCGAGCGCATGTTGTTGTTCATTTTCAAGAATAGGCGTGTCAAGGGTGTCAGCTTTTTTAAAGTCTTCAATGACGTTTTGCATTTTACGACGAAACCATACTTTATTGGCATAAGGACGTGTTGGCACCATCATGGCAGCTAACAGACCTGCGGTTGTTGCATGTACACCTGACTGAAGAATAAACCACCAAAGAAAAATCCCACCCGTTAAGTAAAAAACAGGTTTTCTTATACCTAGGAGATTTATAATAAACATAACGAATAATGTGAACCCTGCCCAAAGAAGTGACTGAACAACAATTTGTTCGGTATAGAAAAAACCAATAACAGCAACCGCTCCCATATCATCAACAATCGCTAGACCAGTGAGTAAAATATAAGCAGCTCGAGGCGCTTTTGCTCCAAGCAGTGTGAGAATGCCAATGGCAAACGCAGTGTCTGTGGCCATCGGTATGCCCCACCCCTGATAAGCATCAGAACCGCTACTCCAGATAATAGTTATATAGATAAGTGCAGGTAGTACCATGCCACCTAATGCCATAACAATCACTAATGCCGCATCTTTTAAATCGCTAAGTGCGCCGACTAAACATTCATATTTAATCTCTAAGCCCAAAATGAAAAAAAACAACACCATTAACCCGTCATTTATCCAATAATGTATAGAGTGGCTTATTTCCAAATTGCCAATCGACATGGTTAATTTTAATGCACTTATGGCTTCATAACTTTGCTCCCATCCTAAATTAACCATGAGAATAGCGGCTATTGCTGAAATAAGTAATACGATTCCTGCTACGATCTGGCTATTAATAAATGACTCAAAAGGTAGAGAAAATTTAAGAAATTTACGCTCTAGCGGCGCATGCTCTCGACTTTCTTCTTTTATTTCATAACTCATAAATATGTCTCCATAATTTTATTATGTGTTTTTTCTTAATCGAAGCGTGTATCCAAAAATCATTATTGACTTAAATATATTCAAGCATTACATCAAGTAGCAGAGCTTATAATAAAAGAAAAATTACGTTTCATAGGCGAGTTTTTTGTATGGGTATTGAAAATGCCAAACAGCTTAATATATATCAGTCTACCATTCACAAACGTTTAGTACAGAGCCCATTTTAACCTAATATAACCTGTACGGTAACGCACAGAGCTATAGATGATGAGGCGATACAATTTGGCTGCAATATAATTAGTATTCAATTATTTAATCGGTATCACCTGTGACCGTGATTGTCTTAAGCAACTGTTTTTCTTAAGACTGAGCCGTTAACGTTGTTTGATTAAAGTCAGTTGTGAAATCTAATTCATCAGTCAGGAGAAAGTAATGTTAATCAATTTAAAAACATTAAGCGGTAGTACTATTCATGCTTTAGAAGGTGATATTGGACAAGTCAAAGATGTCTATTTTGATGATAGACATTGGACCATAAGGTTTTTGGTCGTTGATATCCAACCATGGGTACCATTAAGTACAAAAACGTTGATAAGCCCAATTTCATTACTCGATTTCAATGCCAAAGAGCACAGACTGAATGTGTCCATCTCAAAAGAGAAAGTTAAAAACAGTCCTCAAATCGAAGAACATGAAACGGTTTCTCGTGAATTTGAAAAGAGCTATTTTGATTATTATGCCTATGGATACTATTGGGTAGGACCAAGAGCATGGGGAGAATATGCATATCCTATGGCTTTAAATACTCAAAATATCACGCCAATAGATAACCAGCAAAATGATGAAGCTAAAACAAGTAATCATCTTCGTTCGGCTAATGAGATTATGCATTACGGTATAGATGCTTTAGATGATAAAAAAGGTTATATAAAAGACTTAATATGGGATACCTACAATTGGTCACTGCGTTATCTTGTCGTTGATACACGTGATTGGTTACCCGGAGGTAAAAAAGTGCTTATTTTGCCTGAACATCTTGAAACTTTAAATTGGCAAGATAAAACAGTCACCTGTAACCTTGATTTGGAAAAGATAAAATCTTGCCCTGAATATGAAGTCGATAAATTGAATGATGCAGATTATCTCAAAGCGGTTAAAAACATACTAATGTCTAATTAATAATCCTATTGAATTTACTCTTCTTAACCTTACTCTATTATTACGAGTAAGCGGTTTCTTAAAAATAGAAGCTTTTATAAATATTAATATTAATATTGCTCACAAGCGTAACATTTTTTAGCGAGTGGCTTTATTCCACGAGCCAAAAAACAAGGACAGCGAAATGCAAAAAAAAGACGACAACACAATGTCCAATAACAAGCATATAACCGAGTGTTTATATGGCAGTGAAACAGCCAAAGCATTGACTAATTTCACCATTAGTGATCTAAAAATGCCACGCTCATTTCTTTGGGCATTGGGAACGATAAAAGGTAGCTGTGCACAGGCGAATCAAGAGTTGGGACTGCTCGATACAGATAAATCTGCTGCGATTCAATTAGCGGCTAAGGAAATTGCTGATGGCTTTCACGACAATCAATTTCCCATTGACGTATTTCAAACAGGCTCTGGTACCAGCACGAATATGAATGCTAATGAAGTCATTGCTTCATTAGTCAAGTTAGCTAGTCAGAATACAATCAACGTTCATCCAAATGATGATGTGAACATGGGGCAAAGTTCTAACGATGTGATCCCTTCTTGTATTCATTTAAGTGCCGCAAAACTTGTCGCGGAACAGTTACTGCCTTCGTTAGATCACTTGCGTAGCACATTAAATGAAAAAGCCAATGAACATCATGACACCATAAAAACAGGCCGTACGCATTTAATGGATGCAATGCCGCTGAGTTTTGCCCAAGAGATAAGTGGTTGGAGTGCTCAAGTTAGCTATGCACATGAACAGCTTAAAAATAGCTTATTTAGTTTATGCAAGCTTGCTATTGGTGGCACTGCAGTTGGCACAGGTGTTAACACACATCCAGATTTTGCCGCTATTGTTACTCGCCTATTAACAGCAAAAACAGGGTTAACATTTATTGCCGCTGAAAATTACTTTAGAGCAATAAGTGCTCAAGACACGGCCGTACATTTAAGTGGCTTACTTAAAACTACCGCGGTTAGTCTGAGTAAAATTAGCAATGATATTCGTTGGCTTAGCAGTGGACCATTAAATGGTTTAAATGAAATACAGCTATCTGAACGTCAAAAAGGTAGCAGTATTATGCCAGGTAAAGTGAACCCTGTGATACCTGAGTCGGTATTAATGGCCTGCACGCAGGTAATAGGAAATGACACAACCATTACCTTAGCAGGACAATCGGGTAATTTTCAGCTCAACACCATGTTACCTTTAATTGCTCATACTTTAGTGCAAAGTATTCAACTGCTCAGTTCAAGCAGCACTGCACTTGCCGATAAAGTTATACAAGACATGAGTGTAAATCATTTGATGATTAATCAAAATTTAGTCAAAAACCCTATGTTAGCCACCGCATTAACAAACTTGATCGGCTATGAAAAAAGCGCAGAAATCGCCCAAAAAGCCTATGCACAGAAAAGAAGCGTCTTAGATGTTGCCAAAGAGCTAACCGATATAAGCGAAACAGAACTTGTTGCCCTATTAGACCCAAAAACACTCATAGGTAACGGTGGTGCAATTAAATAGTCAGCATTTGTACTCAATTTAACTGATACAGAGTCAATATAATTTAATGAAAAGTATTTCCTAACTACTTACACAATAGTTAGCTATTTTACACGGTAGTGTCGTTTCAATGTACTTTGTTAATCAGAGGAGCCAAGCATTTTTCCGACACTATTTTTACCACTACCTTTGACCTTATACATTACATCGTCAGCTTGGCGAATTAACTCAGATGCGGTGATAACATCCGGATCGCGTATAGATGAAACACCAATACTCACGGTTATCTTTGGTCCATTTTCCGAGAAGTATCTATTCACTTCCATTCGCAACCTTTCTGCCATTTCAGCGGCTGAATCAATCGCAGTATCAGGGAAAACAATAACAAACTCTTCGCCCCCATAACGCACAGGGAAATCGGCATCACGAATAGTTTTTTTGATTATTCTCCCCAGCTTTTGTAGTATCTCGTCACCAAATTGGTGTCCATAAGCATCGTTCACTTGCTTAAAGTCATCGATATCTAACATAAGCAGGGAAAGGCTTTTGTTATACCTACTATGTTCAGCGACCATCTGTTCCAACATAAAGTCCAATACACCATGCAAGTATAGTCCGGTCAATGCATCACGGGTTGCCATAGCCGCTGCGGCTTCAATGCGTAAATCCCCCATTATTTTTGGGCTAGAAATATCGCCAGAAATATTAGAGAGATAGTCAAGCGCGGACACAAGCATACCCATATCACGGTTAAGTTTCTTTTTTAAATTTTTTCTATGTTTAACGATTTTATGCCAAAGGTTCGATGCTTTTTTTTCTGTATAAATCTCATGCGTCAAACGGAACATCAACTCTGAAAATGTATGGCCAATAGAAGCATCCAAATACCCCTTTAACAAAGCAGGTTTACGCGAGAACTTATCAATTGAGTCTGAGGTGAGTCTGTCAGTTGATTCAATATCAACGAGCATCCGTTTTGTATTATCATCCGGTAATGAATTGTCAGAGTTCATAATAGCCTCATTTATATCTAAAGCGCTAAGTACGATTCATAAATACCTAATAAAAATACCAAGCGAGTGGTGAATAATTTTTTGTTTAACTCATTTTTCATCCCTGTTTATAATCGGTCTTTGAGATCTTGTGAGTATTTTGAATCTTGCGAAAGATCATAATACTGACGAAGATGAATTTCATACTGAGGATCAACAAGTCGTTCCAAATCAAAAGGTGGACTTTCCTTTATTTTTTTTGCACTTACATTAACCACTATAGAACCCTCAGCCCAGTTTACTGCTTTGATACATTTATGACTAATCAGAACTTTATATCCACCGGGTAACCAATTACGTGTATCGACAACAATATAAGGAATGCTCCAATCCTCATCATTTAAAATAAAACCATCAATATGGCCAATTTTTTGGTCCGTAGCATGTATCTCATATCCCTTGACCTCATCTGTTGATCGCAAATGTCGATCTTCAGCTTTAACCTGAGTTGAGTCTTTAAGTACGTTAGCGTCAACTAAAGGTGATGGGCTAGGATAACCTTCCCATAGAGCTTTATCTGTCCAATGATTACCATAACCATAGTATTTAAATAACTCAGATTCATATAAATGAGATATCGGTTGATGTTCATCAAGTGCAGGACTATTTTTAACTTCTTCTCGGGTTAAATTAATGGGAAATTGATGTTCTTCCCACTTAGGAACACAGAGGGATATAGGGCTGATTAATATTTTTCTCCCGCCAGGAAGCCATTTATTGGTGTCAGCCACCATATAACGCACTCCCCAGAACTTGTCGTCAAAGAGAAAATATTTACAACGCCCTATTTCTTCATCAATACCTTGAAGTTGGAAACGTATAATTTCATTAAGACTTCGTAACATCGACTACTCTCCTATATTCATTAAGGTTTTATTTATAAATAAGTAATACCTTAACCATACAAGGTGTCATGACTTTTTGTATGTACGCCAGCACACCGAGGTTTAAAATTTTTAACTATAAACATTCAGTGTGATCATGACTGTTTCGCTATTGACATTATTGTCTATGCACAGCTTAAATTTTCAATGATGTTGCCAATGTAACGTGACTTATTGCTCGTTGACTAAGCGGCTTTTTTCTTGGATCTCGTGATGCAATATTCTGTCATTTTCTGAGTAATCCACAGCAACATCGATAACATGAACCCCTGCTGTGGCAAAGCAAACGTTCAGTAAGGGAATAAGTGCATCACTGTTTTCAACTCGATGACCATGTGCACCGTAACTTTCAGCGTATTTTACAAAGTCAGGGTTTCCATAATCTAAGCCGAAATTTTTAAAACCCATATTTTCCTGTTTCCATTTAATCATCCCATACGCGTCATCTCGAAGAATTAGCACGATGATATTTACTTTTAAACGTACCGCAGTTTCAAGTTCCTGAGAGTTCATCATAAAGCCACCGTCACCACAAATCGCCATCACTTTTCTATCGGGGTAAACAATACTTGCCGCTATTGCAGAAGGTAACCCGGCCCCCATCGTAGAGAGTGCATTGTCGAGTAAAACCGTATTCGCTTGATAGGCTTTATAATTGCGAGCAAACCAGATTTTATATACTCCATTGTCTAGTGCTATGATCCCGTTTTCTGGCATTATTTTTCTGATATCGGCAACAATACGCTGTGGATACATCGGGAACCTACTGTCATTTATTCCTTCACTTAAATGTTGCTCAACATGCTCTTTTACACTCAAAAAGTATGAGAAATCCCATGTTTCTTGCACGTTAATATTTTCACACAATTGCCAAACACTATTGGCAATATCGCCAATAACCCCCTGTTGTGGATAGTAAACAGCATCTACAGATGCCGTAGTGTAATTGACGTGAATAACCTTGAAGCCTCCTTTTTCCATAAAAAAAGGCGGTTTTTCAACCACATCATGGCCAACATTAATGATTAGATCTGAATGTTCTATAGCGCGGTGTAAAAAATCCCCAGAAGACAAAGCGGCATTACCTAAAAAGAGCGGGTCACGTTCATCAATCACGCCTTTGCCCATTTGCGTGCTAAAAAAAGGAATACCAGTTTTACTGACAAATTCACGTAACATCTTCGAGGTAGTTTTTCGATTAGCGCCTGCACCAATTAATAGCAGCGGGGATTTCGCTTGTTCAATCATTTTAACCGCCGCGCAAACTGATTTTTCTTCTGCTATTGGTCGTCGATAGCAGCTCTTTTGAATGATAGGTGCATCAGTTACATCACCAGCAATATCTTCTGGAAGTTCTATGTGAGTAGCACCTGGGCGCTCTTCTTCAGCGAGTCGAATGGCCTCACGCACCCTGGCGGGAATTAAATCAGCGCCGCCGATCTGACGAGTATATTTTGTGATTGGCCGCATCATGTCAACCACATCAATAATTTGAAATTGTCCCTGTTTACTGCTCTTAATGGGCTTTTGTCCCGTGAGCATCAACATAGGCATAGCACCTAATTGCGCATAAGCCGCCGCTGTTACTAAATTAGTTGCGCCCGGTCCAAGCGTAGACATGCAAACCCCAGCTTTGCCTGTCAAACGACCATAAGTGGCTGCCATAAATCCAGCAGCTTGTTCATGACGAGTTAAAATAAGTTTGATATTAGAATCGACAAGTGAGTTAAGAATATCGAGGTTTTCTTCACCGGGTATACCAAAGATGTATTCAACACCTTCAGCTTCTAAGGCTTTTACAAATAGATCTGATGCTTTCATAAAACGTCTCCATTAGACGAAAAGTTACGGCCTTTTTGGTTATTCTGCCGACGACATTTATTTCAACTTCATCTTATACTACTACATAAATTAGCTTCTACAGTTAATCAGCTGACTTAAATAGCAAATGAAATAGATCTATAGTTAACAGGAAAATGTGGCTTGAGTTAAATGAAGTTTATGTATGAAAACGATTAAAGCGGAGAATAAATTGCTATATTTTTTCTAATGAATTATCCCTTTCACATTACTGAGAAGTCTTAGAAATAACTAGATAATATTCATCTGTACGCCTAACGGGCTGATATTAATAGCAATAACATTAAGTGCTCTTTTGGATATTACTGAAACTTCTCAGTAATATCCAAACTATGATAAAAATTAAAATTTGTATTTCCTAAATCCATGAAATTATGGGATATTATATTCCAAAGCCTGAGGATCAGGTTTATATTATTATAATGTAAATTATTAAAGGGAATTATTATGCTTTTGTTTCACATCATGGCTGGTTCATTTGTTCTATTATTTGGTATAGGCGCTTTGATTTTCAGTAAAGGGGAAACATTACATAGGTATTCTGGTAATTTGTTTTTCTTGTCACTGTTATTAATGGCAGGAAGTGGAGCCTACTTTGCCGATGACCCTACGATCGCTATTTCATCTGTATACTTCGCTTCAACCGCATGGATTATCGTTCTGAGGCCAGAAAATAAAACAGGTGTTTTTGACATAATAGCTTTCATTGTCATTTCAATAATAAGTGCAAACTTCTTTTATGCAGCAATCACATCAGAACCAGGCTTCATGGTTACTATGTTCTATATATTTGGAAGTGTTGCTTTGATTGCAGCACTTCTTGATTTGAATATGATTATTAGAGGTGGAATATCAGGTGCTCACCGCATCGCACGACATTTGTGGCGTATGTGTTATGCGTTATTAGGAGCGGTCCTTTCCTTTGTTGCTAACACGTCAGATAAATGGCCTAATTTCATTGATGCAAACTTACCAATTTATTTTTTAATTGTAATAATGTTTTATTGGTTAATTCGCGTATTATTTACCAAGTGGTTTGTTAAAACAAAAGATGTAATTGGGCAGAGTACTAATCTTTTTAATAGTAAGTTTAGTGAATAGCTACAGAGTATAACAAGCAAGTCAACAAGGACTAAACACAGCGGGCTGTTCACTTCGATCCATTTAGCCCACTATTTTTAGCCTGTTATTTCGGCGTTAGTGTTGTAATCAAACAATGGAGTGTAAAATGGAATTAGGTGCATTTTCAGTAAGTTTATCGGTTAATAAAATAGAAGAATCAAAAGTGTTTTATCAAAAAATTGGCTTCGAGATAGTTGGCGGAGATCAATCTCAAAATTGGTTAATACTTAAAAACGGTGATCATACTATAGGTTTATTTCAAGGGATGTTTGAAGGTAATATAATGACTTTCAATCCTGGTTGGGATAAAAATTGCAAAACACTAGGATCACACACTGACGTTAGAGAGCTATTAAAAGAGTTTGAAGCTCAAGGCGTCAATATATTACAAAAATCTATTGCTGGTGAAAGCGGTCCCTCTAGTTTCTCTATTAAAGACCCTGACGGTAATTCCATCCTAATTGACCAGCATGTGTAAACAACACCAACAAGCAAATTAAGACGGGACTGCTAACAGTTTGCTCGGCTCCGCTTCGCTACATTTTAGCTAACTATTATTTGCCTCTTAATGGGGTGTTATCGATACAAAAACTAATTCTAATTCAATGCTACCTCACCAGTGCTAACGTCAGCTTTATGGTAAAAGTGATCAATCTCATTTGGTGATTGGTAATATCAATCATTATGCGCAGTCACATTTTCAGAAGCAGTTATGTCATTTTTGATAACAACACCCGCTTAGTTAGCGCTTAAACTAACTTATTCTTCGTCAGGCGTATAAGTAATGGCTTTATTAGCAATTGAATATGAAAACCCTTTGGTAGCTGTTAAATGACGTAGAGCTTTTTGCTTTAACTTTATATCTGAGATAGGTTCTTCGCCAAACTTTCTTATTTTTAGCGCTAATGCTTTATCAAAATAATCATCTTCTGTGGTTTCAAGTTCGTTTATGCAGTCATTAATCGTTGCTGATTGAAAACCTTTTGCGTAAAGCTTCTCTTTTATTTTATTTGGACCTATCTTACTCTCGGCAAGACTCATCGTGAGCCTTTTTGCATAACGAGCATCGTCTATAATTTCATGCTCAATTAAATAATCTAGGGCGGTTTGATTAAACTGTGTATCCTCTTTAAATAACAAATTTGCTTTTTGCAGTAAAGATTTTGCTGAATAATCGCCATATCTCTCGATCATCCACATCATATATGATTGAACGCGCTTATAAGAAATCTCTTGAGGCTTCGTACTTTTTTTACTTTTATTGTTATACATACCGTTACTTTTTATTAATGAACGTATATCGTTCAACATTCAACTGAAACACCCTAGGACTGATGTTTTTACATTAAAATCGCAGTAATATACTACCACGCTTTCAATGTTCTTAGTGTTCACCTAAGTTTCTAGTACATAATAATACCTTTAAGCAAAATGTAATCAATTAAAACCAACAGCATATAAATTTCATTCTACTTTATGTAATGGGCAACCAAGCGAGCTAAATTGAAAGCGATATATAAATCACTTATATTGACAAAGACTATATTTTTGCTTCTTCACCTGAGCTTGTGGTTAAATGCGCATCAGGAATTGGAATAAACTCATAACTTGTCAATCGATTGATCGTGTTGACTCTACTGACTTTCTCGTTAAATAATATAACTAGCGCGAAATAATAACCCTCACAAATACATTATTAAGAATATTATGGCAAAAGATAAAACAACTTATGTTTGCACTGAGTGTGGTGAAAATCATCCTCGATGGTTAGGTCAATGTTCAAGTTGTTCGGCTTGGAACAGCATTACAGAATTTAAAGAGTCCAAGGTTATAACACAGCGCACACCGAGTAAAAACGCTCACCGAGGTTACTCTAAAGAAGATGCAAAAATAGATAAATTGAGTGAAGTCTCTGATATGGACTTAACTCGATTTGATACCGGTAGCTCTGAATTCAATCGAGTGTTGGGCGGTGGTATTGTTGAAGGGTCTGTTATTCTTGTAGCAGGCGACCCAGGTGCGGGTAAAAGTACATTGTTGTTAAAAACATGCGCTCATTTAAGCCAAATCGGTAAATCTTTATACACCTCAGGCGAAGAATCTAAAGGTCAAGTAAGAGACCGAGGCTTAAGATTGCAAGCCGACATTTCTAAAATTGACATAATGAACTCCGGTGACGTTGAGCTTATCTGTAATGTCATGGTCACCGACGGTTATAAGTTCCTCGTTGTTGACTCTATTCAAACTGCATTTATTAGTTCACTGCCAAATTCTCCCGGCGGTGTTACTCAAGTCAAAGAATCAGCGGCTATGCTAAACCGACTAGCGAAAGAGCATGGCGTTACCGTTATATTAGTTTGTCATGTTTCTAAATCCGGAGATATGGCTGGGCCTAGAGTACTTGAGCACATTGGCGATTGTATGTGTAAAATAGAACCTGAAGCTGACAGTAAATACCGAACACTTAGAACCTCTAAAAACCGATTTGGTGACACCACAGAAATAGCCACTTTCGCCATGACAGCCAAAGGTATGCAAGATGTTGTAAATCCGTCGGCCATCTTTTTGGATAAAGATGGTGCTGAATCAAGTGGAAATATGGCCTATGCATCAAACGATACCGGCAGAACCTTATTAATCAATATACAATCACTTGTTACTGAGTCTCAGGCTGAGAACCCTATTAGGGGCGGTGTCGGTTTTGATTATAAACGCATGCAAATGCTGTTGGCCATATTGAGAAGCCGTATGGGTGTCAATATTGGTGGTAATGATATTTACGTAAACGTGGTCTCAGGTGTTAATTTAACCAAAGATGTTGGCTCGGATCTGCCTTTGATCCTCGCAATGATATCGTCATCAAGAGAACATAAATTTTCGGTCAATACTATCGCCTTTGGAGAAATAGGTTTAGACGGCAGTATAAGACCCGTACCTTCAGGTGAAGAGCGTGTCAAAGAAGCTATTCGTAACGACTTTAAAGTCATCATATTACCGAAAAGAAATTACAATAAACGCTTAGAAACTAAAGGCGTTACCTTAATACCCGTATCTCATGTTAAAGACGTGCTAGAGATTTTCTAACATCAGCCTTTGCACGTTAGCAATAAAGGTCAGCAACCTAATTAAACAATAATGTAGTTTGCTGACCTCAGATTGATGTTAGATAGATTAAGTCTGTAAACAAGCCCTATAAATACCCTTCCCTTCTTTGAGGATCACTCTGTTTTGTCATTCCTCTTTACTCATTTTTCAGATACCCTGGAGCTAATAAAGTATTAAGTTAAAAGGGATTTTAATGAATCAAACCGGACTCTATGAACAGCTAATAACTCAATTAGTTGAACAAAACTTAAATCGTAAAACCTTTCATGTTGGTGAACGGTTATTAGAGGCTGGTAGAGTCTTTTACTCGCCGTAGTAAACAACTAAAAATGATAATATAGTTTTTAGGTAAATAACTATTATCTATAGGTAATAATCATGAAATGGGAAGGTATTAGTCAATTTACTTATTTTGCAGAAAACAAAAATTTGCACAAGCGTTATAAAACCTAATTAGTGATGCTTACGAATGTTTTGTCAGATAAAATGATGATGAGGTAAGACGTCTTATCATAAGTAAATATTCACTTTTATTTGCTAAACATTAACACCAAGATTTAAGTAATAAAATGATACAGCTAACACTAAAGTCTACAGTGCATATTGCTTAATAATCATGTATTAATGTAATGATAAATAATGGATTAACTGAACTATTATCTATGACATCAATATCATAATTTTATAATGGGTAGGAATATGGAAAATAAATTACAAAAAACACTCCTTGTTTCATTGGTTATTACCATAATAATCACGTTAACCGCATATGCTAGCCATAAGGCTTTTTCTTCAATATTACTCTCGTCACTAACTGTATCAATTATTAGCTTTATTGTCGTATTTCTCTTTATAAGTCAAAATTATAAAACCATACAACAAGACACAACAACAAAAAAAAATGGTAACTTAACACAAGAATACCTTGCCAGTATTGGCCAGTCTATTGGCAGTACTGCGAGTGAATTAGCCATTAATTCTGCAGAGGTAAGCTTCTTTTTAAACCAATTGAGCCAAGCGATAGAAAAATCGAGTGAAGATGTCGACCGATTAGCAACTGCAGCAGAAGAAATGTCTGCTAACAGTAAACAAATAAATGACAATGCTTCATTAGCGTCAGAGCAAGCAAGTCTCGCAATGACCGCCAGCAGTTTAAGCTCCTCAAAGCTGAGCCAGAACATCGATATCGTTAATCAGCTTCATCATGCGGTTAGTACAGCCACACAGAAAATTGAATCATTGGCCGCTAAAACACAACAAATACAGAGTATTACTGATGTAATAGATGGCATATCGAGCCAAACTAATTTATTGGCATTAAATGCAGCTATAGAAGCTGCTCGCGCAGGCGAACAAGGTCGAGGCTTTGCGGTTGTTGCCGATGAAGTTAGAGCATTAGCAGGAAAAACAGCTGATGCTACTCGAAAAATTGGTGACATGCTTAAACAAATTAGTGATGAAACAAGCGAAACAACGCAAGTAATAGCGGAGATTGTTGAGAAAACTGATAGCGTTGTCGTTACCATGACCGACTTATCACAAGGTTTTCAAGAAATCGACCAGCTCATGGCTGATTCCTCAGGCGCCAGTGATCAAATAAGTCACGCTTTGAAAGAACAAGACTTAGCAGCTCATGAAATTTCTACGGCCATTGTAAATTTACATGACTTCTTAGTTAATAAAAGCCACGAAACAAATGCTGTATCAAAACAAGCAACAACAATGTCTAACGGTACTGAGTCAATTTTTGTGCAAATTTCTGGTTTTTCTAGTGAGACATTAATAAGTAACATGTGTAGTCAAGCGCAGCATACCGCCAATAAAATTGGTAAATTATTTGAACAAAGCATCCATAATAATAAAATATCAGAACAACAGTTATTTGATTTTAATTATAAACCACTAGGAGTTACCGAGCCCCCTAAATTTACCACCGGTTTTGATAAGTTCACAGATCAACATTTACCTGCCATTCAAGAGCCTTTATTAGCAGAGTTTTCTAATATGATTTATGCAGGCGCTGTCGATATTAATGGTTATTTTCCTACACATAATAAATGCTTTTCAAAGCCACTAACCGGTAATCAGCAAATAGATGTTATTAGTAATCGCACCAAACGTTTGTTTAATGATCCCACAGGGATCCGCTGTGGAAAACACACCGATAAATTTTTGTTACAGACCTACAAACGCGATACGGGTGAAATTATGCATGATGTTTCCGCACCTATTTTTGTTAATGGCAAACATTGGGGAGGATTTAGGATCGGTTTTAAAGCAAATTAGTATTTAGACTTTATAAACAAGAGATTAGGTCCTATTTTTACTTACTTTTCAGTTTGGTTAAATGGATGCTTACTTGTCCATCATATCTTTATTTCTTTATTTCTTTATTGATGAAGAAAAAGCGAAGCAGTGGACAATGACTGACGTACTTGTGCGTTGGCACCGCATAAACAAAGGCACGTTACTGACCAAACAATATTGCAACGGTGAGCGTTTAGCTAAACCCTTACTTGATGAGGTTAATGCAACCGCAGAGGTGTATCGAAAACGCCTGATGAAAATCAGTTGGTTTATGGGGTATATCAATGAAAGTATTGCAAGAGCGGCTAACCAAGAAGATAACTGCACAGATAGATTTTGGGAAGGACGCTTTAAATCCCAAGCGTTATTGGATGAAGCAGCGCTAGCGTCTTGTATGGCCTATGTTGATTTAAACCCTATTCGAGCCAATATCGCAAAGACACCAGAGAGCTCTGCCCACACCAGCATAAAACTTCGTTGTAAAAAGGCAAGAAATGGCCTGCAGCCAAAGACCCTATTTCCCTTTATTGGTAACCCCAGAAAAAACATGCCAAAGGGGCTACCTTTTGAACTCGCCGACTATCTTCAATTAATTGCGTTAACTGGCCGCTGTATTAGTGGAGATAAACGGGGTTTCATCGAACAAAAACAACCAGAGATACTCAAGCGATTAAATATTTCAGCGGACAACTGGTTAATCATCACCACCGAATTTAGAACACAATTTCATGGTGCTATCGGCCACGAAGATGTGCTTAGTGATTACTGCGAGCATCAGCAATTAAAGCAACGACATAACTTAAGCCATTGCAATAAACTCTTTGCTTGAAGACATTAAAAACAGGTGTGAATTATGGAACCATGATTTTGGGGAAATAACCTTGCCAAAAAATTATTATTTTGGAAGAAATTGACTACATCTTTCTTTAACACACAAATATATTGTCAAAATATCTCTTATAGGTGAGGACTCCATAAATGTTGAAGTATATTTGTCATATGTTTAGCTATTTAACGTGAGTATCTTATTAATTCTTTAGTAATTCTTTAGTAATTCTTTAATTCTTCTTTTGATTATTAGCTCACGGCTAGATTTAACCTCTTCTTTAAAAATAGTAAAAGTCATCTCATTAGTTTTGAATAAATTCACAAAAAAAAAGAATATACGGTTGAATATGGTATTGAAATTGATGATGTCTGGATAAAAATTAATACTATAGATCTAAATGTACTGGTTGAAAACACTGAGTGTTCGAGAAAATATGCTGGAGGTAATTAAAATCCTTACTGGTCCTATTGTATAATAGAATGGCTTTGTCGATAGTATGGCAAAGCGCCACTCTTTTAAGATAAAAACACTTTGGAGAATTTTATTATAGAGCATCTTAGCTGCACTAAACAAATTGCTGAACTTCCTCAGAAAGAGTTGCATCAAGCGCAGCTTACTGAGGCAGCAATTGCAATTAGTATTAATGGCATTAGCCAAGCGGTAATGATGGCATCTCCTGAGCATTTGGAAGACTTTGCACTTGGTTTTAGTTTAAGCGAAGGCTTAATTCATTCGGTTAACGAAGTTTTAGATATCATTGTTCAATCACATGTCTCTGGATGGCAAGTTGATATTCTGGTTTTAGCACGAGTTCAGCATCGATTAAAACAACGACGTAGAACGATGGCTGGGCCAAGTGGCTGTGGCCTTTGTGGCCTTGACTCTATTGAAGCTGCTATGTCATTAAATCAGCCTCATCAAAAAGAGATAAAATCGTTTCAATTACCCTCTGAGAAAATTATTATTCAAGCAAGAGATACCTTACCTAGTATTTTAAAAAAATCGGGGAGTATCAGAGGAAATCATTGCGCTGCATTTTTTGATTTATCTGCTAAAATGATCGCCTTTCGAGAAGATGTGGGTCGCCATTCAGCGTTAGATAAATTGCTGGGTTGTTTGTCGCATAAAAAACGACTGACTCATGATGGTTTTGCTTTAATAACAAGCCGCTGCAGTCATGATTTAATTGCCAAGGCAGCTCGCTTATCTCTCACAACGTTAGTCACGCTAGCACAGCCGACTGACTTAGCTGTTAATTCAGCTCGCAAATCACAAATAGCCTTATTTTGCTTCCAACATGGGCAACTAAAACGTTACGCCTAATAAAGGATTTATATGTCTAAGTCATCAAAAAACAATCCTGCCTATTCTTCACCTGCTGGTGGTTGGGGAGCACTAAGAAGCTCAGCTAAACACTTAATTCAAAGTGAAAATGCCGCGAAAAGCGTTAAAGCATTACTCAGAGCAAATCAGCCAGGTGGTTTTGATTGTCCTGGTTGTGCATGGGGTGATTCTACCACTGCCGGGAAAGTAGACTTCTGTGAAAATGGCGTTAAAGCCATTGCATGGGAAGCCACCAGTAAACGTGTTGATAGCAATTTTTTCAAACAGTATTCAATAACAGAATTACAACAATGGGATGATCATTCACTAGAGAAAAGTGGCCGTTTAACCCAACCAATGTATTACGATGGAATAAGTGATCACTACCAGCCAATTGATTGGCAAGAAGCTTTTAAAGTAATTGGCACTAGCCTGCAGCAACTTTCCTCCCCCAATGAAGCATTATTGTATACCTCTGGTCGAGCGAGTAATGAAGTGGCCTACTTATATCAGTTATTTGGTCGAGTATTAGGCACAAATAACTTTCCTGATTGCTCTAATATGTGTCATGAAGCCTCTGGCATAGGCATGACAAATAGTCTAGGTACAGGTAAAGGTACGGTGACTATGGACGATTTTTCTAAAGCTGACGCCATTTTTGTCTTCGGCCAAAACCCAGGCACTAATCATCCTCGTATGTTGGGAACCTTGCGTGAGGCAAGTAAACGCGGAGCTAAAATTGTCTCCGTTAACAATTTAAAAGAACGTGGATTGCAAAAGTTTTCAGACCCACAAAGCCCAAAAGAAATGATCTTCTTAACGGGGACTACCATCAGTCAATATTATTTCACCCCTCGCTTAGGCGGAGACATGGCGTTATTACGTGGCGTCGCTAAATGTTTATTTGAAAAATTTGAGCATGATAAATCAGTGCTCGATATCGACTTTATCAATAAACATTGCCATGGTTTTGAAGCATATCAACAAAGTGTTGCGGCAAGTGAATGGGACAAAATTCTTGATCAATGTAGTTTAACTCGAGAAAATATTGAACAGATAGCAACAATATATGCCAGCAGTAATAAGGTTATTTTCACTTGGGCGATGGGTATTACCCAACACCGCCACTCTGTCGCTACAGTGCGAGAGTTAGTGAACGTACTAATGCTCAGGGGTAATATTGGCAAAGCAGGGGCTGGCGCATGTCCGGTACGCGGTCATTCAAATGTGCAAGGTAATCGTACTATGGGGATCAATGAAAATCCGTCAATGGACTTTCTTGATGCACTAGAGAATCGTTACTCCTTTAATGTTCCTCGTGATAATGGCTTTAATACTGTTGAGTCTATTCATGCCATGCTTGAGGGTAAGGCTAAGGTATTTATTGCCTTAGGCGGTAACTTTTCAGCGGCAACACCCGATACCACACGTACTCACAAGGCCTTAAAAAAGTGTGACTTAACCGTACAAATCAGTACTAAATTAAATCGAAGCCATGTGATAACAGGTAAACGTGCGCTAATTCTCCCGTGCTTGGGCCGTACAGAAATAGATCGTCAATCTAGCGGTGAACAATGTATTACGGTAGAAGACTCAATGAGTATGGTACACAGTTCAACGGGTCAAAATGAACCAGCAGCTAACACTCTTCGCTCAGAAACAGCTATTGTTGCTGCAATAGCCATGGCATCAGTAGGCGATAAAATAGTCGATTGGAATACGCTGGCCGGTAATTACGGGTTAATTCGTAAAGAAATAAGTGCTGTTATACCCGGTTTTGATGACTATAACACCCGAATAAAAGCAGGTAGAGGTTTCCACCTAGAAAATTCAGCAGCACAACGTCATTGGCGTACTCCAATAAAAAAAGCCATTTTTAGTGATGCTAGATTACCAGACCAATTAGTACATGAACGTGCACAGTTAATCACTAAAAGGCCGGTACTAACGCTGCAAACACTGCGTTCACACGATCAATACAACACCACTATTTATGGAATGGATGATCGTTACCGTGGTGTATATGGTGAACGTAATATCATCTTTATGAGTGCAAAAGATATAGATAAACAGGCATTAAAAAATGGAGATTATGTCAAAATAACAACCGTATCAAACGATGGCATAGAACGTTCGCTCTCTAATTTTAAAATTGTTGAATACCTTATCCCCCCAGGGTGTGTGGCTGCCTATTATCCAGAAACAAATCCCTTAGTGCCGTTAGAAAGTATCGCTGACGAATGCGGTACCCCAACATATAAATCGATACCAATATCTATTGAAAAAATGAATAACCATCAATAGGTCTTAGCTAGATATATCGGTTACCTATCAAGAACGATAAAATATGCTTATTGATTGATAACCGATAGAGTTAAATTCATATAGCTGAATTAAAACTACGAGGCGCGACTGGTGTGACCTAATAACAAACCTTTAAGTGATGTACTTTACTTCGTACCTCACTCAATGACATGCTAGGGTAATATCTAATGTTAAGCGAATAGGCTTATTATTAAATTTATATCGATATTGCTAAACAACTTTACCTTTTTAGATACCCTAGGACTTATAGAGTCTTGATCAGTGACCTCAGGGGGTTATCTTATTGTTTGTCCTGTAGCTTCTTTAATTCTTTTTCTGTAAGCTTCATATTTTATGCAGACACATAAAAAATTTATGTTGGCAGCTGTGTGTATAAAAATTTAAAACATCATTTAATGACAATAAAAAAACAATAACAAACAACAGTAGATTGATTAAAGGCCAGTAAATACGGATGACTAAACAATATTCTCCAGTAAAGAACGATACCAGTAACCAAGCTACAATCCTTTGGCACGATTATGAAACTTTCGGTATATCGCCGAAGTTTGATAAACCGTCTCAGTTCGCTGGTATACGTACCGATCATGATTTAAACATTATTGGTAAACCAGAAATGTTTTATTGTCGGCCGCCACAAGATTATCTTCCGCAGCCGGAAGCTTGTTTAGTTACGGGTATTACTCCGCAGAAAGCTCAGCAAGAAGGTTTATCTGAGGTTGAGTTCGCTGAACGTATTCATACGTTATTTACCCAACCTGATACCTGCGTTGCTGGCTATAACAGTATTCGTTTTGATGATGAATTTACCCGTTATCTGCTTTATCGTAATTTTTACGACCCTTATGCCCGGGAATGGCAAAATGGTAATTCTCGTTGGGATATTATTGATATGGTGCGTGCTTGTTATGCCCTTCGCCCTGAAGGTATCAACTGGCCAACCGTTGAGCGAGATGGTGAACAAGTGGTTAGTTTTCGTCTTGAGTTACTAACTAAAGCCAATGATATTGCTCATGAAGCCGCCCATGATGCGATGAGCGATGTTTATGCCACTATTGCGATGGCAAAGTTGATTAAAGAAAAACAGCCTAAGCTTTATGATTTTATTTTTAATCTGAGAAATAAAAAACAGGTTGCTGAATTAATTGACGTTTATAATATGACGCCGATTGTGCATACCTCGAGTAAAATTTCATCTGAGCACGGTTGTACCAGCTGGTTCGCCCCTTTTGCTTATCATCCTGTTAATAAAAATGCCATTATCGCCGTAGACTTAGCGTTAGATCCACAGCCATTATTTGAGTTAAGTAGCGATGAAATCAAAGCGCGATTGTATACTCGACACGATGAATTAGCCGATGACGAATTACCCATCCCCATAAAACTTATTCATCTCAACAAGTGCCCTATTGTTGCGCCAGCAAAAACATTATTGCCTGAAAATGCCGAACGTTTGAAGATCCCTCGCGAGCTTTGTTTAGCAAATTTGGCTAAGTTAAAACAGCATTTAGAAGTAAGAGATAAATTAGCGGAAGTTTTTGCCGCCGAAGACTATAGCGACCAAGCAAAACCAGACGCTGAGCATTCCTTGTATGGAGGTAATTTCTTTTCGCACGCTGACAAAGCACAAATGGATATTTTGCGTGAACTTTCACCTGAACAATTAGCGACTCACCCGTTTATTTTTCAAGATGAACGATTAATGCCTTTATTGTTTTTATATCGAGCCAGAAATTATCCATTAACCTTAAGCAGTGCTGAACAACAAAAATGGCAGCAACGTTGCCAAGACAAAATTCAGTTTGGTGGTAAAGGCTTATTAAGTGCTGATGAATTTATGATCACTTTAGAAAATTTAGCGCATGAACATGAGAGCGATGCAGGGAAAATGAAGGTGCTTAAAGCGCTTTATCAATACTTACAGTCTTAAAGTTACCTTGTTATTTATGTTGTATTTAACATGAGGTAATTACTCAATAAAAATGGAGCCTAATCGCTCCATTTTTATTGATAGCATGAAAGACGCTTACCTAAAATGAATCGCCAGGAATACGTACCCAACCTTCCATTAATACCCGAGCACTTCGGCTCATTACGGCTTTATCAACAATCCAGGCGCCATTAACTTCACTAGCTTGTGCGCCCACTTTAAGCGTGCCTGATGGATGACCAAAAGTCACAGATTCTGAGCCTTCACCTGCAGCATTACCTGTAGCAAGAGCAACTAAAGTGCCAGGAATAGCGGCTGCTGCGCCAATAGCGACTGCCGCTGTGCCCATCATCGCATGGTGTAACTTCCCCATAGACAATGCGCGCACGTGTAAGTCAATATCGCTTGCTAAAACAGCTTTACCACTTGAGGTAACATAATCTTTAGCTGGTGCAACAAAAGCAACTTTGGGCGTATGCTGGCGAGCCTCTGCTTCTGAAAGTTCAGTAATTAAGCCCATTTTAATCGCGCCATAAGCACGTATCGTTTCAAAGCGTTCTAGTGCTGCAGGGTCGCCATTAATGGCTTCTTGTAACTCGGTGCCGGTATAACCAATTTCATCTGCATTTAAAAAGATGGTTGGGATACCTGCGGTGATCATGGTTGCTTTAAAAACGCCAACACCGGGTACCTCTAGGTCATCAACAATATTCCCCGTTGGAAACATCGCCTCTGATGGATCAACGGGCGCGATAAATTCAACCGGTACTTCTGCCGCAGGGAAAGTAACCCCGTCGAGCTCGAAATCTCCGGTTTCTTGTACTTCACCGTTGGTGATAGGTACTTGGGCAATAATCGTTTTCGAGATGTTTTTTTGCCAAATTCGTACGGTACAAATTCCGTTTTCAGGAATACGCGTTGCATCAACAAGGCCAGAATTAATCGCAAATGAGCCAACTGCAGCGGTTAAGTTACCGCAGTTACCACTCCAATCAACAAATGCTTTATCGATTGCTACTTGACCAAATAAATAATCAACATCGTGATCAGCTTGGTTTGATTTTGCTAAAATAACTGTTTTGCTGGTGCTTGAGGTTGCGCCGCCCATACCATCGGTTTGTTTACCGTAAGGATCTGGACTACCAATAACGCGTAGCAGCATATTGTCGCGTGCTTCGCCGGCAACCTGACAACGTTCTGGTAAATCAGTTAAATTAAAAAACACACCTTTTGAAGTGCCGCCACGCATATAAGTAGCAGGAATTTTTACTTGAGGTATGTGTACTTGGGGAGTATGAATCATCAGTTTTCCTTCAATGTTTTTCGCTTCTCGCAAGACGCTTTAGCTAGGTTGAATGATGTCACATAGCGGTCTATGCTGCTGCCATTATCCTGACTAAAAAGCTTTTTGCTTTACGATTTTGTCACTAATAAAAAGCAGCAAATTAGTTACCTAAATTGCTGCTTTAATTAAAATTACACCGAGTTGATTTTTATAAGAAGTGTTTTATCAAGGCCAATGCGCAGTTGACTAAGGTCAATGAGCACTTTAAACCTAGATAAAACATTAAAAATCAATTATCTATTAGACTCCAAGAAGTCATTCGCAAACTTTTGCAATACGCCACCCGCATTGTAAACTGACACTTCTTCGGCGGTATCTAAACGACACTTAACTGGTATCGTTAATAATTCGCCGTTGGTACGGGTCATTAACACGTTCATTTCAGCGCCCGGTGACATTTCCCCGTTACCTGCAACATCAAACGTTTCGGTACCATCAATATTGTAGGTATGGCGTGTTTCGTTATTAACAAACTGCAAAGGTAAAACGCCCATGCCCACTAAGTTAGTACGATGAATACGCTCAAAACCTTCGGCAACGATCACTTCAACGCCGGCTAAACGAACACCTTTAGCCGCCCAATCACGTGATGAACCTTGACCATAGTCAGCGCCAGCAATGATAATTAACGGTTGCTTACGCTCCATGTAGGTTTCAATCGCTTCCCACATACGTGACTCAGTACCCTCTGGTTCTATACGCGCCAGTGAACCTTGTTTAATGTCACCGTTGTCATCACGACACATTTCATTTAACAATTTAGGGTTAGCAAAAGTTGCTCGTTGCGCGGTTAAATGATCGCCGCGATGCGTTGCATAAGAGTTAAAGTCTACTTCGGGTAAGCCCATTTTATCTAAATAAGCTCCTGCAGCACTATCGAGTTGAATAGCATTTGAGGGTGATAAATGATCTGTGGTGATGTTGTCACCTAAAACTGCTAACGGACGCATACCTTTCATGGTACGTTCGCCCGCTAAGGCGCCTTCCCAATAGGGTGGACGACGAATGTAAGTGCTCATTTCTCGCCAATCGTAAAGCGGAGATTCAGCCGGTTCAAAAGCGCCTAAATCAAACATCGGCGTATAAATTTTCTTGAACTGCTCTGGCTTAACACAGCTTGCAACTATCGCATCTATGGCTTCGTCAGTTGGCCAAATATCTTTTAAGGTAATATCATTACCTTGTTGATCTTGTCCGAGTACATCTTTTTCAATATCGAAACGCATCGTACCGGCAATAGCATAAGCAACTACTAATGGTGGTGAAGCTAAAAAGGCTTGTTTAGCATACGGATGAATACGTCCGTCAAAGTTACGATTACCCGATAAAACCGCCGTTGAATAAAGATCACGGTCGATAATTTCTTGTTGAATTTTTGGATCTAACGCGCCCGACATGCCGTTACAAGTTGTACAAGCGTAACCGACAATACCAAAACCCATTTTTTCCATTTCAGATAATAAGCCGGCTTCTTCTAAATAAAGTTTTGCGACTTTTGAACCTGGTGCAAAAGATGATTTAACCCAAGGTTTGCGCAATAAGCCAAGCTCGTTAGCGCGTTTAGCCACTAAGCCTGCGGCCACAACGTTGCGAGGGTTCGAGGTATTAGTACAACTGGTTATAGCGGCAATAATAACCGCGCCATCTGGCATCTCTCCGGCTTTTTCTTGTGCTTTACAGGCATCAAGGTCTTTCGCTATGCCTTTTGACGACAATTCGCTGGTCGGTAAACGACTGTGCGGATTAGACGGGCCAGCCATATTACGACCAACTGATGATAAATCAAACTCGATAACGCGGTCATATTCAACGTCAGCTAAGTCATCAGCCCATAAACCGGTATGTTTAGCATAGGTTTCTACCAGTTCAACTTGCTCTGGCTCACGGCCGGTCAGTTTTAAATAATCAATGGTTTGTTGATCAATATAAAACATTCCTGCTGAAGCGCCATATTCAGGTGTCATGTTCGAAATAGTAGCGCGGTCACCTATAGTTAAACCTTTGGTACCTTCACCAAAGAATTCTAAGTAACTTGATACCACTTTTTGATTACGCAAAAATTCAGTAATGGCTAAAACCAAATCAGTAGCTGTAATACCCGGTTGGCGTTTACCTACCAGTTTTACGCCAATAATATCAGGTAAGCGCATCATTGACGGGCGACCTAACATGACAGTTTCAGCTTCTAAACCACCGACACCAATAGCTATAACACCCAAGCAATCGATATGTGGGGTATGGCTGTCGGTGCCAACACAAGTATCAGGAAAAGCAACACCGTCACGCAGTTGAATAACCGGTGACATTTTTTCCAAATTGATTTGATGCATAATGCCATTACCCGCAGGAATAACATCAACATTTTTAAACGCTGTTTTGGTCCATTCAATAAAATGGAAACGGTCTTCATTACGGCGGTCTTCAATGGCTCGATTTTTTTCAAACGCATCACTTTCAAAACCAGCATGTTCAACAGCAACAGAATGATCAACAATTAATTGCGTCGGTACAACCGGATTTACTTTTGAAGGATCACCACCTTGCTCGGCAATGGCATCACGCAGACCCGCTAAATCAACCAAAGCCGTTTGACCTAAAATATCATGACAAACAACACGTGCCGGATACCATGGAAAATCAAGATCTTGCTTACGCTCAATTAATTGCTTAAGTGAATCTGTTAAGGTTTCAGGTGAACAACGGCGTACCAATTGTTCAGCTAATACGCGTGAGGTATAAGGTAGTTTTGCGTAACTACCGGCGCTTATTGCTTCAACCGCCCCTCGAGTATCAAAATAATCTATATTGATGCCGCCAATTTTATAACCGGGCAACGGTTTGCGATGTTCATAATTCATAGTCATTACCTTTCGCTGATAGGTGGAACCGTTCTCGGCTTAGCGCCTTTGTAGTCAGCACTTGGACGAATAATACGGTTATTTGAACGTTGCTCCATAATGTGAGCAGACCAACCTGTTACGCGTGAACAGACAAAAATAGGGGTAAACAATTTAGTTGGAATACCCATGAAGCTGTACGTTGAAGCATGGAAAAAATCAGCGTTACAGAATAACTTTTTGGTATCCCACATGAATTCTTCACAAGCCACTGAAATATCGTAAAGTGACGTATCCCCATTCTCGTTCGCTAACTTTTCAGACCATGCTTTAATAATGACATTACGTGGGTCTGAAGTACGGTAAATTGCGTGACCAAAGCCCATAATTTTTTCTTTACGTTCAAGCATACCCGCCATTTTTTCTTTAGCGTCGCTTGGCGATGAGAATGATTCAATCATATCCATTGCGGCTTCGTTAGCACCACCATGAAGTGGACCACGTAATGTGCCAATAGCGCCGGTGACACATGAAAACATATCAGACAAGGTTGAAGCACATACACGCGCCGTGAAGGTTGAAGCATTAAACTCATGTTCTGCATATAAAATTAATGATACATCCATAACACGTTGATGCTGCGCTGATGGGCTTTCACCATTTAGTAAGCGCAAGAAATGTCCGCCTAAAGAGTCTTCGGTTGAAGTACAGTCAATTTCTACGCCGTCATGGGAGAATTTATACCAGTAACACATGATGGCAGGAAATGCCGCTAATAAGCGATTGGCCGCTTGGTTTTGCTCGCTAAAATCATTTTCTGGCTCTAAATTACCTAAAAATGAACAACCTGTGCGCATAACATCCATTGGATGAGTTTCTTTTGGAATAAGTTTTAATACCGCTTTTAATGCTTGCGGTAAGTCGCGCATGGCAAACAACTCAGTTTTATAAGTGGCGAGTTCTTTTTCATTAGGGAGTTCGCCATGAAAGAGTAAATAAGCGACTTCTTCGAAGGTGCTGTTTTCAGCTAAGTCAGCAATATCATAACCACAATAGGTTAAACCTGAGCCTGACTCACCAACGGTACAAAGAGAGGTTTCACCCGCACTTTGACCACGTAAGCCTGCGCCACCAATTTTTTTATCTGCTACTTTTACATCTGACATACTATTTTCCTCATATTCTTTTGTTGGGTTAGCTGCTTGTATCGCTACTAACTTTATTTTATTTTATTATCTGTTACTTATTTTTGCCTTCAGTGAACAAAGCATCAAGCTTTTGCTCATAGTCGTGATAACCCAAGTAATCGTATAAATCCATACGCGTTTGCATATTGTCGATTTCAGCTTTTTGGTCGCCATCAGCGAGTAAGGTTTTGTAAACCGATTCAGCCGCTTTATTCATCGCACGAAATGCTGATAATGGGTAAAGTACCATTGCACAACCCCACTCACCTAATTGCTCCTTGTTCCACAATTCGGTTTGGCCAAACTCAGTAATATTAGCAAGTACTGGCACATCTAACGCTTCGGTAAAGGCGCGATAATGTTCTTCTGTTTTAACCGCTTCTGCAAAAATACCATCGGCACCCGCTGCTACATAAGCTTTAGCCCTTTCAAGTGCAGCTGCTAAGCCTTCTTGTGCAAAAGCATCAGTGCGAGCCATGATAAAGAAGTCTTTATCAATACGCGCATCTACAGCAGCTTTAATACGGTCAACCATTTCTTGGGTTGAAACAATTTCTTTATTCGGACGATGTCCACAACGCTTCTGCGCCACTTGGTCTTCAAGATGAACCGCCGCTGCACCTGCTTTTTCCATATCGCGAATAGTTTTAGCGATGTTAAACGCACCACCCCAACCGGTATCTATATCAACCAACAAAGGTAAACTTGAAGCAGAAGTAATACGTTGAACGTCAGCAATAACATCATTTAAAGAGGTCATACCTAAATCGGGCAAACCATAGGAAGCATTGGCAACACCGCCACCAGAAAGGTAAATCGCTTGGTGACCTAATTGCTCTGCCATCATCGCGCAATAAGCGTTGATAGTACCCACTACTTGTAAAGGTTTGTTGTTTACTAGTGCTTGGCGGAATTTTGCGCCAGGTGAAAGTTGCGTAGACATAGGGTTTCCTCTTAGTTGTCGTTGAATAATAGTCGTTAAAAATTTGTTATTAAACAATAGTCATCAAATAATAATTAACGTTATTAATATATTTATTAGTACTCTCATTAAGCTGCAGTACTGTTTTGTAGCGCTATTTTCTTTTCAATATTTTTTCTTGATGCGGCAATATGACGCCTCATCAAGATTTCAGCAAGTTCACCATCTCGGTCACAAATCGCTTGAATAATATTTGAATGTTCATGAAAGGCACGAGTAGCGCGTGGGCTGTGCATACCAAATTGAATACGGTACATGCGCACTAAGTGATAAAGCTGTCCACAGAGAATATTAATCAGTTGCTGGTTGTGACTACCTAAAATCACTTTATAGTGAAAGTCTAAGTCGCCCTCTTCTTGATAGTAAGAGATACCATCGATAAGGGCTTGTGAGTTGGCATGTTGAGCAAGCATATCTTGCATTTCTGCTATTTCATCGTCGCTCATATTGATTGCGGCTTCTCGACAAGCCATACCTTCAAGTGCTTCGCGCACAACATATATTTCTAATAAGCCTTCAATAGTGCAATCGACAACTCTAGAGCCAACATTGGCTTTACGTTCAATTAAATGACATTTTTCTAAACGATTGAGAGCTTCACGCAGGGTTGAACGACTAATTTCATACTGCTTAGCTAAACCTGGCTCACTAATTTTACTGCCTGCCGCTATTTTTCCGTCAACGATAGCGTGAAGTATTGCATCAAAAACTTTATCCGCAGTAGTCACTGGTTTTTGTAAGGTTGGATTGTCTAATGCCATAAGTGTCCTAACGCCATAATTGCCTTAACCGTATAACTGTCTTAACACCAAAAGTGTTTTAGCAATACAATTGTCGACATTTACTGATTTTAGAAATTATAGTAAAGCACACAGAGTAAAAGTCAAGTAGACCAAAGTATAATTGTCGACAATCTGCTTGTTAATTTAAATTTAAATTTACACCTAACAGTATTAACCAAAAAACCAGTAGCAAACCCCTATTGCTGCACTAATCCCTGCTAAGTCAGCGAATAGGCCACATGCAATAGCATGTCGACTATATCGAATACCCACTGAGCCAAAATAAACAGCCAATACGTAAAAGGTGGTTTCTGTCGATCCTTGAAAAATCGACGCTAATCGACCAGCAAAAGAATCTGCACCGTGGGTTTTCATGGTTTCAATCATCATTGCTCTCGCACCAGAGCCACTTAACGGTTGCATTAACGCCGTTGGCATCGCATCAACAAAGCGGGTATCAAAACCTAGAAACATCACTAACTGCCTAAAACTGTCGACAATTAGTGTTAATGCGCCACTGGCACGAAACACCCCAATAGCCACTAACATCGCCAGCAAATAGGGGATCAGTTTAATGCTTGTTTCAAACCCTTCTTTAGCGCCTTCTATAAAACTGTCATAAACATCGACCTTTTTACGCACCGCTGCCCAAATAAATAAAATTAAGGTAGAGAAAATTAAAAAGTTACCCAAAAATGACGATTGTTCAGCAAGAGCCTGCGAGGTGAGCATCGAAAAATAAACCACTAAACCACCTACTAAGGCAATGGCAGCAGACAAATAAAGTAAAACAATTGAGTTATACAGCTTAATTTTTTGAACGCTTGCCACTGCTAATAAACCAGCAAAGGTTGAAGCAAACGTTGCCAATATAATAGGAACAAAAACATCGGTAGGGCTAGCAGCTCCCTGCTGAGCACGATAAACAAAAACAGCAACGGGAAAAAGTGTTACCGATGAGGTATTTAAAACAAGAAACAGTATTTGCGCATTGGTCGCGGTATCTTTCTTTGGGTTTAATTGCTGAAGATCTTGCATGGCTTTTAAACCAAGCGGTGTTGCTGCGTTGTCTAACCCCAAAAAGTTAGCCGATAAATTCATCGTCATAGAAGCAATAGCCGGGTGGCCTTTAGGTACTTCTGGCATTAAGCGAGTAAATAACGGAGAAATAGCGCGCGCAAGCTTGTCCATCAAACCCGCGTTTTCAGCTATTTTCATCATCCCTAGCCAAAAACTTAAAATACCTATTAAGCCTATGGCAATATCGACAGTCACTTTTGACATTGAAAAAAGTGCCTGCACGAGCTGTTCAAAGATTAAAAGATTGTCAAGAAATAGCCATTGATAAATCGCTGAGCCAAAAGCAATAAAAAAGAAACTGATCCATAAACGATTTAGCACAAATATAATCTTATTAGTCACAGAGGTAATGAAATTATCATGACATAAAACGAGTAGTAATTACAGGCAAAAGCGCTTGTGGAAAAGGTGTGAGGAACAAGTGCACAGTAGGTGTATAAAATTTAACCACAAAAATAAAAAGCAATTCAAAAATAATTTTATAACTTAATTATTAATGACTTACAATTAATGGAAATTAAATTAGCTTTTAAAAAAGATTACACTACAATTGACTGTACAGTTTAAATATTAATCAATTGCTCGCAACGTTTCATTTTTATTTTACTGCATTTTATTAATGTAAATAAAGTTTATTAGCGCAAGGCTCACTTCCATATGAGCCATTCCCTTGAGCCCGAACTAGCAATAGTTTCGGGCACTTTTTTGCGTGTGAAATAAGTGTTAATCTAATTTAAAAAGGCGTTTAAAGTTTGCGGTTGAAAGCGCCGCTACTTCTTCAATTGATTGCCCACGAACACTAGCTAAGAATTTAGCAACATCAACAACATAAGCGGGTTGATTTTGCTTACCTCGATGCGGAACAGGCGCTAAATAAGGCGCATCTGTTTCAATTAAAAATCGGTCATCGGGTACTTGTTTGGCAACTTCACGTAATTCACTGGCGTTTTTAAAGGTAACAATGCCAGAAAATGAAATATAAAAGCCAAGATCAATCGCTTGTTTAGCCATGTCCCAAGATTCAGTAAAACAGTGTAAAATTCCGCCAACATTCTCTGCATTTTCTTCACGAAGCATATCCAAGGTATCCTGTTGGGCATCGCGCGTATGAATAATCAAGGGTTTATTTAATTGGTTAGCAACGCGAACATGCTTGCGAAAAGAATCAAGTTGCACCGCTTTCGTTTCAGGGGCATAAAAATAGTCTAAACCGGTTTCACCAATCGCGATAACTTTGTCTGTTTGCGACAAACGAGCAAGCTCTTCTTGGTCAATTAAATCATCTTGATTTAATGGATGAGCACCACACGACAACCAAACATTATCGTATTTAGCGGTTTTTTCTACCATGCTAGGAAATTCAGCTAATGTAACGCTAACACATAAAATTTCGCTAACTTTAGCTGCTGCTGCTGCCGCGAGGACATTATCTAGGTTGCCATCAAATTCAGTTAAATCGAGCCTATCTAAGTGGCAATGTGAATCTATAAACAAATAATTTTCTCCTATAATTTTTTAGTTAACTACAACATATCTACATCGATAAGGTAGGTTCTGAAGAGCTGAGTAACCGCCCTATCAACTGCTCTATTTGGTTACGCACATTATCCTTATCTTCATCAAAACTTACCCCTATGCCTGCTGGTGTACCATTTTGGGCACCTATAGGGGTTAACCAGCAAACTTTACCGATAACAATTGATGCTTCTAAGGCGTCAGGTAAGGTCACTTCTAGTTTAATATCATCGCCTAAACTATAATGTTCGGGGGTTCGAACAAATAACCCACCATTTTTTACAAAAGGCATATAGTATTGGTACAACTCTCTGTCGGATAAAAACTCTAAGCTAAATTGGTGCATAGTTATTCCTCAAAAATTAATATCGCTAGACTTTTATTTTATTTTTCATCGATAACCGCTGTTATATCGACGAGGAGCTTTTCAAAGACAAACTGCTTATTAGCTTGCATGAGTAACTTGAGTTGTTTAACGGCAGACAACACTAATTGATATATCGACCATATTACCTGTTCACTCAGTAATATTTCGGTTTTTAGCCAGGCATATTGTTGGCGCATCAATTTAACCATCACTTTTTCTAACCAGCGTACACTGTTAGTATTTTCAGCCAGTAAACTCAATATTTCGCTACGATTTATGGGTTTATTTTGCAAAAAAGTAAAGAAACAACTTTCAAAATGTTGGTATTGGTCATTTACAAAAGTGTCAGAGAGCTCTTTTAAATGGCTCAAATTAACAAAAGGGTCAGTACCTGACTGCTTAAGTTCTGCTAATAATTTCTCGCCTACAGGCGGCCTGATATCTATAACATAACAGCGGCTAATAATGGTTGGTAATAATGTTTCAAGTTCAGAGGTCAGCAATACAATAAAATTATCGGCATTGGGTTCTTCAAGCGTTTTTAATAAGGCATTTGCCGCTGATACCGTCATTTGATGCGCAGCGGTAATTAAGGTAGTTTTACAATGACCTATTTGCGCTTTTTTTTCAAAAAAGCGGCTCGCTTGTCGAACTTGATCAACACCGATGCTTTTACCGTCACTTTCAATCAGTAAATGGTCAGGATAAGTATGACTTTTATGCAGTAAGCACGATTTACATATTTTACAGGGTAATAGCACTTCTTGATTATTTACAGGGTTTGCGCATGACAAAACCTGAATGAGCCATTGAGAAAGATCACTTTTACCTGCCCCTTCAACACCATTAATTAAAATGGCATGAGGTAGTTTTATTTGCGCTATTTGCTTTGATAATAAAAGCTGCTGCTGATCTAACCAACTGTGCATTAGTGTTTCCTAAAAGCGTTATGGCTATTGATAATTTTTCAAAAAAGCGTTAACCGTCAAGCGAATATTATTATGCACGACAGGCATAGGAGCACTCGCATCAATAATTTTAATTGTCTCATCTGCTAAAGCAATTTCAAGGTATTTATTACGCACACGATGAAAAAACTCTATTTTTTCTAGCTCGATACGATCTAACGCACCGCGTGCTTGTGCTCTTGCTAAACCTAACTCAGGAGATATATCTAAATAGAGTGTTAACTGCGGCTTGAAGCCTTTTAAGGTAACTTGGGCGATAGTATCCATAAGTTCATCGTTAAACTCTCGACCACCACCTTGATAAGCTCTCGAGCTTAAATCATGGCGATCGCCAATAACCCATTGACCTTTTTCTAACGCCGGAAGAATTCTATTGGCGAGTAGTTGGCTTCGGCTAGCGTACATCAGTAATAACTCAGTTTCTTGTGTTAATACTTCATCGTGATCGGCAGATTTTACAATGTTACGCAACGATTCGGCTAAGGGGGTTCCTCCAGGCTCTCGGGTAGTAATAAAATCAATCCCGTGCTCAGCTAATATTTTTTTTACCACCGAAATAGCTGAAGACTTTCCCGCACCTTCAATACCTTCGATGACAATAAATTGACCTTTATTCATTTTTCACTTCTTTTTAAGTTTTTATTTTAACTGATATTTTGCTACTGCTGCATTATGATCTTTTAAGTTAGTAGAAAAGATATGCTGCCCGTTCCCATTACTGACAAAATAAAAATAATCAGTTGCTAATGGGTTTAACGCGGCATGTAATGCACTTTTACCTGGCATAGCAATAGGTGTTGGCGGCAAGCCATTAATTCGGTAAGTATTATACGGTGTTTTCTCGCGCAAGTGACGATATTTGATGTCTCCATGATAACGTTCACCTAAACCATAAATAACCGTTGGGTCGGTTTGCAAACGCATTTTTTTATTTAAACGGTTAATAAACACCGATGAAATGATGCCATGTTCTGCATTTTCACCACTTTCCTTTTCAATAATTGACGCCATAATCAACGCTTGATACTTATTTTCATAAGGCAAAGGATGTGCACGACTTTCCCAAGCTAAATTTAGTTCAACTGTCATTTTTTGTTGGGCGCGTTTTAATAATTCTATATCTGTTGTACCCGCAGTAAAAGCATATGTTTCAGGGTAAAAAAGTCCTTCTGGGTTTGCTTGTTCAATATTGAGTATGCTAACAATATCAGCCACCGAACTTTGCTGTAGGGTCTGCACCAGGTTATCCATTTCACTTAGCTGTACTAGCCATTGTTTAAAGGTTGTTCCTTCAATAAAAGTGATGCTAAATTGATGTTCTTTACCTGCAACTAATTGCACTAATAAATGCTCGATAGAGCTACCCTTATTAACTTGATAAGTACCCGCTTTTATATTGGCATATTCAGGTTTTAGCCGAACATAATTACGTACCCAAAAACGACTTTCAAGCCAGCCTTCATTAATCAATTGCTGAGAAAACCGACTAAACGAGGTGCCCTCTTTAATGGTTAATAATTGGGTGGTTGGAATATTAAGTGGTTGTTTAATTTGGTAGAAGGTGTAAGCAACCAACGAAGCACTTAATATGAGCAGCGCTATAACTGAAACGGATAATAATATCTTAAATTTTTTCATGCTCTACTTAACATCCTGTATAAATTTAGTCATCTCATGGCATGGTATTAGTGCTAATGGTTGATTTTGAAATTGTCTAATCGGCATAATCCCCATAACACTGTTACAAATGAACATTGCGTCAATATCTTTAAGCCCTAAAAGCTTTTCTTTGACGACTATTATTTTACGATCATTATTACAACACTGTAAAATATGATTACGCATTAGCCCCTCAACACCTGATTCATTTAATTGTGGCGTATACCAACAATTATCCTTTAGCCAAAAAACATTTGCTGCACTCGCTTCAATAATATCATCAAAGTAATTCAGTACTAATAGATCATCCTCCTCTCGGTTATCAACTTCTTGGCGAATAAGCACTTGCTCAAGTCGATTTAGGTGTTTTATCCCTGAGAGTAATGGGTTTACACCTAACTTCAATGAAGATACACCTAGGTGAATACCCTGTTGTTGCATATCGGCATAATGTTTAGGGAAATCATGGAAGGTGATAATAACGTTACTTGTTAAGCAACCTTGTCGAGAATAACCTCGTCCGCCATCCCCCATCGTTATAATGATTTTCGCCACCGACAAAGCGTAACGCTGGGCTACAGCAATTAATTCACGAGTAACGTCATCCATGTCTGGCAAGGGAATATTGAGTGTTTCGCAACTTCGTGTTAATCGTTCGATATGGGCCGATAATAACGCGACATGGCCGTTAACCACTTTCGCAGTGGTAAACACGCCGTCGCCATAAGCTAACCCACGGTTATTGATTGATAAGTGTTGTTCTGCTTGGCCATTAATACTTTGATAATACATATTGGGTTTCATTAGAAATAGAAAAGCCTGAATACTGATGACTAGTATTCAGGCTTAAACAATTAACTGCAAGGTTTAGTTGATGATATCTATCGGTTATGACGCTTAAACTTTTTTAAAGATTAATGAACCGTTCGTACCGCCAAAACCAAAGGAGTTACATAAGGCATATTCTAAATTCACATCACGTGCCGTATGAGCAATGTAATCTAAATCACAGCCTTCGCTTGGGTTATCTAAGTTTATTGTCGGTGGTACCATATTATTCATCAAGGCTTGCACAGTAAAAATAGTTTCAACCGCACCTGCAGCACCTAACAAATGACCTGTCATTGACTTTGTTGAGCCCATCATCAATTTATAAGCATGGTCGCCAAACACTGATTTAACCGCATTTGTTTCAGCAATATCACCTGCCGGTGTTGATGTGCCGTGGGCATTAATATAACCAATGTTACTTATATCAACTTTAGCATCATTAATCGCGTTAATCATCGCACGCGCGCCACCTTCACCATTCGCTGGTGGTGATGTCATATGATAAGCATCAGCACTCATACCGAAGCCAACAAGCTCTGAGTAAATTTTTGCGCCACGAGCTTTTGCATGTTCATACTCTTCAAGCACTAGAACACCTGCACCATCGCCAAGTACAAAACCATCACGGTCTTTGTCCCATGGGCGCGAAGCTTGCTCTGGTGCATCATTTCGTGTTGATAATGCACGTGCAGCGCCAAAGCCACCAATACCGGTACGTGTTGATGCCTTTTCAGCTCCACCCGCTAACATAGCGTCAGCATCGCCATAGGCTATCATACGGGCAGCATGACCAATATTATGAACCCCACTCGTGCAAGCGGTTGCTATAGAAATATTAGGGCCTCTTAAACTATGCATCATAGATAAATGACCAGAAATCATATTAATGATAGTTGAGGGCACAAAAAATGGTGACAACTTGCGAGGTCCCGCATTTAACATTTTTTCGACGTTTTCTTCAATAAGCCCTAGACCGCCAATACCCGCGCCAACAGCAACGCCAATTCTATGGGTGTTTACATCATTAACTTCAAGACCAGAATCTTTGAAAGCCTGTGCACCTGCAGCAACACCGTATTGAATAAAAAGATCCATTTTTTTAGCATCTTTTCGTGCAATATAGTCTTCTGCATTAAAGTTTTTGATTAAACCGGCAAACTTGGTCGTGTATGCAGACGTATCAAAATGTTCAATGTTACTAATACCACTTTTACCCAGCAATAAATTTTGCCAAGTAGATTCAGGACAATTGCCCAAAGGGCTTAACATACCAAGACCGGTAACAACAACGCGTCTCATGGCTATGTGCCTCCGCTAAGAGTTTATAAGGGATAGGAAGTCATTACATTCTCATTTAGAGAAAGTAACAAACTGAAATCGTAGATAAAAAAACAGGCGGTAAAAACCGCCTGAATATGTACTTTAAATTCTCATTTAAAAAGCTTTACTTGAAAGCCAATAATTACGTTGTAATTATTGGTTAGCAGTTACGTAATCAACAGCTGCTTGAACAGTAGTGATTTTTTCAGCTTCTTCGTCTGGAATTTCAGTATCAAATTCTTCTTCTAACGCCATTACTAATTCAACAGTGTCTAAAGAGTCAGCACCTAGGTCGTCAACAAAAGAAGAGCTAATTTTAACTTCTTCTTCACTTACACCTAATTGTTCAATAGTAATTTTTCTTACGCGTTCTTCAATAGTACTCATTTTTTTTCCTTTCTAGAAAATATAATTTTTCATAATTGTGTGTAGTTTATTCGTCAACAGCCTAGCTTGCAAGCTTCTAATTTTAATTTTCGTCTGGTCTAACCTGTTGACTGCTCTAAAATTGTTCAATTTATTGCCTTATTAAATCTCAGCAAACAAATTAAACCATATACATACCGCCGTTTACATGCAATGTTTCACCGGTAATATATGCTGCGCCATCAGAAGCTAGAAAAGCAACTGCGTTTGCAATTTCTTCAGGTTTACCTAAACGATTTGCAGGAACTTGAGAAAAAATGCCTTCTTTTTGCTCATCAGTTAATGTTTGTGTCATATCAGTATCGATAAACCCCGGCGATACAGTATTAACAGTTATGCCACGAGATGCAACCTCGCGTGCCAATGATTTTGTAAAACCAATCAGTCCTGCTTTGGCTGTTGCATAATTTACTTGCCCTGCATTACCCATAGTCCCTACTACTGAACCAATATTAATAATGCGACCATTGCGTTTTTTCATCATGCCGCGAATAACCGCTTTACTGATTTTAAACACTGATGAAAGATTGGTATCAATAATATCTTGCCATTCATCATCTTTCATTCGCATAAATAAATTATCACGCGTAATCCCAGCATTATTGACTAAAATATCAATGCCACCATGGTTTTCTTTAATAGAATCAAACAATGCTGCAATTGAATCATTGTCGGTGACATTAAGCACTAAACCATGCCCTTCACCTAAATATTCGCTAATTTTTTCAGCGCCGTGTGCTGATGTTGCTGTACCTAAAACCGTTGCTCCCAAGGCTTTAAGTTGCGTAGCAATCGCTTTGCCTATACCACGACTTGCGCCAGTAACTAAGGCGACTTTTCCTTCTAAAGAAAACATATTTTATCCTATTTAATTGTTTCTAATGCTTTAGTCAATGATACTTGATCATTAACTGAAACACTGATAATTGATTTGTCGATACGCTTAATTAACCCTTGTAATACTTTGCCTGGGCCAGCTTCTACAACCAATGAAATACCATTACTTGCTAGTTTTTCAATCGTTTCTGTCCAACGTACCGGACTATATAATTGTTTAATTAAGGCTAATTTAATCGCAGCAACATCAGTTTCTGCCACTACGTCAACATTATTTACCACAGGGATCAGTGGCGTATTAAAGGTAATTTGGCTAAATTCTTCAGCAAGCTTATCCGCGGCATCTTTCATTAATGCACAATGCGACGGAACGCTCACAGGTAAAGGTAATACACGTTTAGCGCCCGCTTCTTTACATAACACTCCAGCTCGCTCTACAGCATCTTTATGCCCCGCAATAACCACTTGCCCAGGTGAGTTAAAGTTTACTGCCGCAACGACATCATCACCTTGTGCTTTTTCACAGGCATCAATAATCGCTTGATCATCAAGGCCAATAATAGCAGCCATAGCGCCAACACCCTCAGGCACCGAGGCTTGCATAAATTCGCCACGCTTTTCTACTAACTTAACACCTTCCGTTAAAGAAATAACACCGGCACAAACTAACGCTGAATACTCACCTAAACTATGACCTGCTAACATTGCAGGCTTACAATCAGACTGAGATGCCCATAAACGCCATAATGCGACACTGGCTGTTAATAGAGCGGGTTGTGTGAAATTTGTTTGGTTTAATTTTTCAACGGGACCTTCAGCAATTAATTGCCAAAGGTTATAACCTAAAGCAGCCGAAGCTTCTGAAAAAGTATTTTGTACAACTTCATTGTCAGCAAAATCAGCTAACATGCCAACGGTTTGAGAACCTTGGCCGGGAAAAACAAACGCTAAATTATTTTGCATTTTATTACCTAATGTTTATTTGTGTTTAAATTAAGTATGCATCAATGATACTTAATGAATTGTTTTCTTGTTGAAAAAAACAATTTTTTAAATACATTTTACCTTAGATAAATACGCATGATTTATTTACGGCCACAAGCAAAACCATTTTCAAGCTTGTCTTTAATTCGATCCGGTACTTGGCGTTCAACTTCCTTTATCGCTTCTAATATAGCCATATAAAAAGCCTTTGAACTCGCATCGCCGTGGCTCTTGACTACAATACCGCGTAATCCTATCAGACTTGCGCCGTTATACTGGTCGGGGTTCAGGGGTTTAAAGAGTTTTTTTAACGTTGAGGACAATAATCGACCAACAATTCGGGTAAAAAGGTTGCGTGATAGCACCGTATTCATTTTTTGATAGACTAAACGAGCAACACCTTCACAGGTTTTCAATGCTACATTACCCACAAAACCATCACAGACAATCACATCTGCTTTGTTCGTAAAAATGTCATTACCTTCAACAAAGCCAATATAATTAATTTCACTATTTTGTGCTAGCATCGCAGCGGTTAGTTTTATGTGGTCACTACCTTTCATTTCTTCTTCGCCCATATTCAATAATGCGATGCGTGGCGCTTTAATACCATCGACTTGCTCAGCCATGACAGAGCCCATAACTGCAAACTGGTACAAAACATTAGAGTCACAAAAAACATTTGCGCCTAAGTCGAGCATAAAGACATGCTTATTTTCATCATGGGTAGGTAGAGAAGAAATTAATGCGGGCCGTTCGACACCCGTTAGTGTTTTTAAGACAAAATGAGCCATTGAAAATAGCGCACCTGTATTACCCGCACTTACACAGGCTTGCGCTTTTTTTTCATGCACAAGATCAAGTGCTTTACGCATTGAAGAATTCTTTTTGCTGCGCAAGGCAACAAAGGGTTTATCGTCCATGGCCACGACTTGAGTGGTTGGAAAAATTGATAATTGAGGATGTTCAAGACACTGTTTTTTTGATAATTCAGCGTTGATAATATCGGCATCACCACAAAGAATGAGATGAAGTTCAGGAATGTTTCTGACTGCTAAAATAGCAGCAGGTATTGTTATAAGGGGGCCTTTATCGCCCCCCATAACATCTAACGCTATGGTTAGACTATTCAAAGCAATCAGCTTACTTATTGATTACTTGAACACCTTTGTAAAAGCCATCAGCTGTTACATGATGGCGACGGTGTGTTTCACCAGATACTGGATCTACTGATAAGTTTTCTGTTGTTACTGCGTCATGTGAACGGCGCATGCCACGTCTTGAACGAGACTTTTTGCTCTTTTGAACTGCCATTAGCTACTCCTAAAATCGGTTAATCGTTAATAATTAAATAAATTATTTATTTAAATTTCTGTAATACATCAAAAGGGTTTGGTTTTTCTAGCTCTTCAGGCAATTCGCCCCATACACTGTCAACTGGTGCCTGACACTGACTAGGCTCATGCTTTGCTATTAATGGAATTGCGAGTAGTAACTCTTCTTCCACTAATTCTAGCAGGTTAACTTCACCATTTTCATCTAATTCTATTGCGTCATAATATGACGGCAATGCTTCAGCGGCTTCATCATTCTTGGCTGGACTAAGAGTAAACTCTATATCCAAATCAATAATTAATGATTCAGTACAACGCTGACAAATTAATGCTACTGATAAGTTCCCTGAGCCTGAGATTACATTCAAGCCTAGATCATCTACATCAAATTTAACATTAACCTGCATATGCTCATTGCATGGAGTACACACATCAAGCAATCTAGTCATCCCCGACACTTCAAAGAAGCCGTCACACACCAACCTACGTTGGGCGCTCTTTCGGGGGTTTATCATTATCGGGAGTTTAAGATTTTGCATAAGGCGCGCATATTAATGTGCTTGCCCTCTTCTGTCAAAAGAAAAATAACAAATTTTGTTTAAAAACTAAAGAAAGCCCACATATTATTACCTAACTGTTTATATTTTGAGTAATTCCTGTGAAAACCTTAATTTTAGCTTCAACATCTCCTTTTCGAAAGATTATTTTAGAAAAATTAAATTTGGCCTTCGAGTGTGCAAAACCGAATGTTGATGAAACAGCACTAATTGACGAAACAGCCATCGAGCTTGTTGAACGTTTAGCCATAGAAAAAGCAAAAGCTGTTGCTCGTCAATTTCCAAATGCACTGATCATCGGCTCAGATCAAGTAGCTCTATCTGAAGGAAAGATATTAGGTAAACCTCACAATTTTGAAAATGGCTTTAAACAGCTCGCTAGTTTCAGTGGTAAATCGGTAGAGTTTCATACTGGTTTATGCGTATTCGACAGTTCAACAGGAAAGTCCCTGTCTTTAGTTGAATTATTCACTGTACATTTTAAAAAATTATCAACACAAGAAATTACCGCTTATCTAAATGTTGAACAACCTTATAATTGTGCTGGGAGTTTTAAAAGCGAGGGATTAGGCATTTGTTTATTTGAGAAACTTGAGGGTGACGATCCTAACACCCTAATAGGTTTACCCTTAATTAAACTTATTGGCTTGCTCAAGGCCCAAGGTTTAGATGTTTTGCAAGAACAATAGCTCAATAATAAAAAGGCAATGAAACAGCCCCAACAATTACCCTTTGGTCAATAAATAAAAATATCAAAAGGTAATAGCAAAGGCTGACTTATTTTAAAGCTTTACTGCGGTGTTTAATAAGAGTTGATGTAATTCAGCCAGCGAGTCAACAATAGCTCTTGGCTGGAACTTTGACAGTACCTCATTATCATGCACGCCATAAGTCACACCTATACTATCAACCCCTGCCCTTTGCGCCATTTCAAGGTCGAAGGATGTATCACCTATCATCACTGCTTCATGTTTTTGAATATTTAATTCTTTTAACAAACTGTTAATCATATCTGGATCTGGTTTTGAAATACTTTCATCGGCACAGCGAGATGCATGGAAAAAGTGCTCGGTATCACTCGCCTGCCATACGCGCTGTAGGCCTGCCCGCGCTTTACCTGTAGCAACCGCTAATAATTTATTTTCTTTTTTTAAATTAACGAGTAATTCAAGTGCATCATTAAACAAAGGCGTTGGCGTGGTATTAACTTCAACATACTGATGCTTATATTGTTCTGTAAATTGTTGTATCTGTGCTTCATGTAAACTTGGAAATAAAGTTTTAATCGCTTTAGGTAAACTTAAACCGATAATTTGTTTAGCTTGCTGATAGCAAGGAGGTTCAAGTGATAGTGCAATCGCACTCGCTTGCATTGAGAAAACAATACGATCGACAGAGTCCATCAAAGTACCGTCCCAATCAAAAATAACCAATTTATAATGGTGCATACATTCTCTTTTAATTAATAATTTATTATCGAGTTAATTTACTGATAAGTACTTGGCTTTACATAGATGTATATAGGTAGGAAAAGCGTGATACTGAAATCGTTTCTGCATCACGCTGGAAAAATTACTTAAGCTTTGTCAGTAAATTTTGTAATGAATGTTCTAAAGGCGCTTCTACTTTCATTTTTTCGCCTGTATTAGGGTGAGTAAACTCAATACTCGCCGCATGTAAAAACAACCGTTTTAAGCCAAGCTTTCTCATGTCTTCATCAAAGTTTTCATAGCCATATTTTGAATCACACGCTATAGGATGGCCTTTAATTTGACAATGAACACGAATTTGATGCGTTCGCCCAGTTACGGGGAAAGCGCGAATTAGTGTGGCATTTTCGAAATTTTTCAGTACTTTAAAGCGTGTTTCAGCTTCTTTACCATTAATATTATCAACAACAACAACACGTTCGCCTGATTTCAAATCATTCTTTTTTAAACCTTCGGTGACACGCGTTAATTTAGTCGACCACTGTCCCTTAACCAATGCATGATAATATTTTTGCACGGTTTTGCTACGTAACTGCTCATGCAAGTGACGTAAAGCTGAACGTTTTTTAGCAATAACTAAGCAACCCGAAGTATCTCTATCAAGTCGATGAACAAGTTCAAGCATTCTTGCGTCAGGACGAAGAGCTCGCATAGCTTCAATTAAGCCAAAACTTAAACCACTGCCACCATGTACTGCCATGCCAGAAGGTTTATTAATAACAATTAAACGGTCATCTTCAAATAATATTTGCTTCTCTAAATTAGCAACAACATTTAATTTTGTTGAAACTTCATTGGTATTTTCAGAAATACGAATGGGTGCTACACGAATCAGATCCTCATCTTGAATTTTGTATTCTGGTTTAGTCCGTTTTTTATTAGCCCTAATTTCACCTTTTCTTAACAGGCGATAAATCATGCTTTTCGGCACGCCTTTTAAGGTTTTTAATAAAAAGTTATCTATTCTTTGACCAGCGTCTTCGCTATCGATTGTATAAAATCGAACTTGGGGTTTTGTATTTTCATTCATAAAAGTGAGTTTAACATATATATTTTCATTTTTGAGTAATTAACTCAGCGATTTAATTGCCTTTTGCCTCAATTAAGTGGGATAATCTTAGCGTTATTGTTTATTTAAGACAATAAGGTTAAAAATAGAAGCTTTTAGCGAAACGTAAGAGGCAAAATGCGGCCACATTAATGTGCGTTATCTCGATAAATTATTATCGCCGACACATTAACCGAACGGCCTATTGCAAGAATTGACCTGAATAACAAGTCAAAAAACGGCATAAACATTTTCGTCCCGCGCAACGAAAGCTATTTTGTATTTATAATGATATAAACCAAATTAGATAAATTTCCATCGAGCTACAACCCGAATAGTAAGCCAAATCGCCGAACTTCAAACTGCTCAACAAATATCAATTTGATAATATCGAGCACAGCACGATTTGCTGCGCGCATGAAGAAACAATTTTTCTTGGGTGAAGGTCACCTGAGAGTACAATCAGATTAAATAACAGCTTACTGCGTAATATGGCGCTGTAATATGACACCCGAGAGGCTGACAATTTGCTGTTACCATAGCGATAAATTGCTTTGTGTTCGAAGCTTATAGTGTTGTGACTAAAAACGAGTCACTAAAACTATGAAACGTATGTTAATTAACGCTACACAATCGGAAGAGTTACGTGTAGCACTTGTCGATGGTCAACAACTTTATGATTTAGATATCGAAAGTCCTGGTCATCAACAAAAGAAATCAAATATTTATAAAGCAAAAATTACGCGTATAGAGCCCTCTCTAGAAGCTGCATTTGTTGACTATGGCGCAGAACGTCATGGTTTCCTACCGATGAAAGAAATCGCTCGCGAATATTTCCCTAAAGGTTATACCTTTCAGGGTCGTCCAAATATCAAAGAAGTCTTGCGCGAAGGCCAAGAAGTTATTGTTCAAATTGATAAAGAAGAACGTGGCCAAAAAGGCGCAGCGTTAACGACTTTTATTAGTTTAGCGGGTAGCTATTTAGTATTAATGCCAAACAACCCTCGTGCTGGTGGTATTTCTCGTCGCATTGAAGGTGATGAGCGTACTGACTTAAAGACCTCTCTAAATAAACTAGATTTACCGAAAGGCATGGGCTTAATCGTTCGCACTGCTGGTGTTGGTAAAGACTACGAAGAGCTAGACTGGGATTTAAATGTTTTATTACATCACTGGAAAGCTATTTCAGAAGCGGCTGAAACAAAACCAGCTCCTTTTTTAATTCATCAAGAAACTAACGTTATTTTACGTGCTATTCGCGATTATTTACGTCGTGATATTGGTGAAGTGTTAATTGATCGCCCGAAAACATTCGAAAGCGTTAAAAAACATATTGAAGTGGTTCGTCCAGACTTTCTAAGTAAAATCAAACTCTACACTAACGATGTCCCTCTCTTTACCCATTACCAAATTGAAACACAAATTGAATCAGCGTTTCAACGTGAAGTAAGACTTCCTTCAGGCGGTTCAATCGTTATTGACCCAACTGAAGCAATGACATCAATTGATGTTAACTCTGCCCGTGCAACAAAAGGCAGTGACATAGAAGAAACGGCATTCAATACTAACTTAGAAGCTGCTGAAGAAGTTGCTCGTCAATTACGCTTACGTGATTTAGGCGGTTTAGTCGTTATTGACTTCATTGATATGACACCAGTGCGCCATCAACGTGAAGTTGAAAATCGTATGCGTGACGCTGTAAAACAAGACAGAGCTCGCATTCAATTAGGCCGTATTTCTCGTTTTGGTTTATTAGAAATGTCGCGTCAACGTTTACGCCCTTCTATCGGTGAAACCAGTCAAGGCGTTTGTCCTCGTTGTAACGGCACAGGACACGTACGTAGTGTCGAATCATTAGCTTTGTCTATTTTGCGTTTAATGGAAGAAGAAGCCATTAAAGAAAATACGCAACATGTACAAGCTCAAGTTCCTGTACCCGTTGCGACTTACCTTTTGAATGAGAAGCGTCGCTCAGTATTTCATATTGAAAAACATCACAGCGTTAATATTCTTATTATTCCTAATCCTCATATGGACACACCACAATATGAAGTACTTAGAGTAAGAACAGACGAAAGTGTTGAAGAAGCCAGTTACGAAAGAACCATTACTGAAGCTTCAGTTGAAGAAGCAGTAATGCCAAAATTTGACAAGCAAGCCGCTAAACGCGATGAACCTGCATTACAGGGTATGTCTTCGCCTAAGCAATCAGCACCTTTAACCATTGTTAAACCAATAGCTCCAACAACAACGGCTACAAAAGAATCTGCAGGATTTTTTGATGGTTTAGTTAAATGGGCTAAAGCACTATTTGTTACTGAAGAAGTTGCACCTAAGGTTGTTGAGCCAGTTAAGAAGCCAGAAACCAGTAGTAATGAGCGTCGTCCTCAGCGTAGTCGTCAAGGACAACGCCGTAACAATAATCGCAATGAAAATCGTAACGACAATAGAAATGTAAATCGTAACGACAAGCGCAATGATGCTCAAAATGAAGAACGCGCTGAATTAAAAACTAACATTAATGACAGTAAAGACAGCATTAATGAAAATAAAGATAATAAGCAAAATAAACAGCCTCGTAAAGCGCCAGTAGAGCGTAATACTAAGCCTAAAGAAGAAAAAACGACGGTACGCCGTCAGCGTCGCACTAATACGAAGAAAATACGTATTGTTGATGAAAACTCAACGGTTGTTAATAATGCCGCGTTAAGCAAAATAGCCGCAGAAGAAAATACTCAAGTAGCAGCTAAAGTTGATGAAGCGTTAACAGTTGAGACAGTAGTTACTCAACCTGATGCGACACAGCCAGAGCTTAGTGAGACTAAAACGACTGATGAACAACGTCCTAGAAACCGTCGTTCACCTAGACATTTACGTTCTAATGGACAACGTCGTCGCCAATCTTCAGATAACGCCACAACTGAAAGCACTGCGGTTGTTTCAAATATCGAAGTAAGTGAAGACCCTGTTCAATCAAGATATCCTGAAGCACCTGTTGTTGAAACGCCTGTTGTTAAAGCACCTGTTGTTGAAACGCCTGTTGTTAAAGCACCTGTTGTTGAAACACCTGTT